>NZ_BDDQ01000015.1 GCF_002003465.1 Caenibacillus caldisaponilyticus
GACCATTTTGGGCAAATCGTGTTCAAAGTTATTTAGCGAAAATGGTTTAAAAGTACTTGACGGTTACATTTTTCCCTTAACCTGCTTTAACGTCGCTACGATAAGAAAGCTAACAATCACTAATAAGAACCATGAACTCACCTTTCCTGGATGAACGAGACTCCATGCATCGGTTTGGTATGGATATTCCCAAGCTCCAAAGAACGTTGCGATATTTTCGGCTATCCATATGAAAAATCCGATGAGCACAAAAGAAAGTGCGAGTGGCATACGGTAACGAGTTCCATCCACCTCGAATGTGACCCATGATTGCCAAAAGACGATAAATACAAGTCCGGATAACCACCAACGAACGTCCATCCAATAATGGTGGGTGAAAAAATTCAAATAAATCGCAGCTGCAAGAGGTACAACCACCAAAAACGGCGGCCACTTCACCAGTTCAACCTTAAGCCTCCTCCACGCCTGGCAAAGATAACTCGCTACACTTGCGTACATGAATCCGCTATACAAAGGCACTCCAAAAATTTTGAAATATCCTTTCTCCGGATAAGACCAGGAGCCCATATTTACCTTGAAAATTTCAAGGGCAAGCCCAATAAGGTGGAACATTATGATAACCTTTAGTTCATCCCGTGTTTCAAGCCCTGAATGCACCATCCACCACTGCATCAGAAGGCAGATGATGAGCAGCCAGTCATACCGTGGCAGGAAAGGAAGCGGCATGATTTTTGTAAAAGCCAAAGAGGCAAAAATCACGACAGGAAACAAACAGGATAGGGCCTGTTCCCAACCAAAACGAACGAGTTGTTTTAGAGCGCTCATGATTTGTGCCACCAAAGTTTTCTTCTGAATATATATGTAAGTTCTGATTAAGATAGATTTAGGGTTATGCACCCAGGCTCACCGCCGAATCATTTCTTCTATTATTTAAAAGGCGATTTAAAAAATATTTATATCCCCCAATACATTTTATGCCTAAATATTTGTAAATTTTATGAATGGTTAAATTATAAGTGACTCCCCTTTCCTTTTAATTGATGATGGATAGGATTACAGCAAGGTTAGAAACAAAAAAATGTCAGCAATCATACCGTGTAAATTTTCCCAACTTTCATTATCCTTGAGTGTCTTCGTCGCTTTTGTATTCTAAAATATCGCCAGGCTGACATTCCAAAGCCTTACAAATCGCATCTAAAGTTGATAATCGAATTGCTTTTGCCTTTCCATTTTTTAATATAGAAAGATTAGCCATCGTTATTCCAACCCTCTCCGAAAGTTCTGTAAGGCTCATTTTCCTTTTAGCCAACATCACATCAAGATTGATTATAATTGCCAAGTGATTCACCTCAGATCGTTAAATCATTTTCCGATTTTATATCGATGGCTTCTTGTAAAAGTCTTTGGAGAACAGCAGCAAAAAAGGCGATCACCATAGAGGCGAAAATAATGACCAATCCCATTGGTATGAAACTTGGAGGGTCAACTTTTTTTCCCATGAGATAGTAGAGTGGCATACCTAGCAGGTACAAGGTACTGATCGTGATGGCACAGTATTTTATATTCTTTAAAGCCTTTACCGATAATTCCGAGAACGCTTGGTTCTTATCAATATAGCTTAAAAGTTTTAAAGCTTGATACAGAGCAAAGTAAAAAGGTATCGCTGCCGTGTACATATCGATTAAAACGAGAGATTTCATATAAGCAATATCTGGATACAATTCTCCAGCAAAATTCCCGATCTTAGGCACCAAAAATATGCACAATCCAAGAACTAGGATTCCTATAAAAATAACAGCTAGCTTTAAAAAGAGTGTCGTAACTTGTTTCATAAAAAACACCTCACTTATTATTGATAATATGATTTTAATACCCCATTTATCGTTTTGCAATAAATTATTATTGGTTTTTATTGTGTTTTTATCGTTGTATAGTAATGTCCTTTTAATTTTAGGCAAAGATGAAAAGCCTTCCTCATTAAAAAAGAAATACACGATGTCAAAGGAAAAAAACATGTCCATCCCACTTAAGCCCCTCTTAAGAACCAATCCCTTGCCACATAAGGCTCTCGGCATTTCAGGATGCAATGGGAACAAAAAACAGGAAAATAAATCATGTCCGCAAAATCGGAAAGAATTAGGGGATATGGGTGAAAGGATAAGGGAAATGGAACGTTGATAAAATGTCCAAGGAAAGAGTTTGAGGAGATTAGGGGGGCCAAGGGGAGGGGGATATTGGGACAAATCCTGATTCGCTTTTCTCTTTCACCCTCATCCCGATCCCTTTACCAAAAGAATAAGCCGAACGGTGATCAGGCATGAACCCTAACACCGCTCGGCTTTCTTGGGCTTTCTTGGATACTTTTTTAATTTCCCAGGACGGGATTTATTTTACGTCGATAACACCAACAAAATGCAACGACCTTACTCCACCGTCACGCTTTTCGCGAGGTTGCGCGGCTTGTCGACGTCATTGCCGCGGTGGAGCGCCGCGTAGTACGCGAACAATTGCAACGGGACGACCGAAACAAGTGGTGTGAGGGCATCGTGGACTTCCGGAAGGACGAGGCGGTCGCCTTCTTCGTTCAGGCCTTCCATGCTGATGATGCAGGCCTTGGCGCCGCGGGCCGTCACTTCCTTGACGTTGCTGCGAATGTTGCCGTTCACGTGGAATTGCGTAGCGATGGCGACGACCGGCGTGCCTTCTTCGATCAACGCGATCGTGCCGTGTTTGAGTTCGCCGCCGGCAAATCCTTCCGCTTGAATATACGAGATTTCTTTCAATTTCAAGGCGGCTTCGAGCGCGACGTAGTAGTCCACCGCCCGGCCGATGAAGAAGCAGTTGCGCGTCGCCGCAAGGTATTCCTTGGCGAGCGCCTCCATCGTTTCCTTCTGATCGACGAGCGTCTGCATGGCGTTGGCGGCAATGCTCAACTCTTTCTCGAGATCGATGTTCGGATCGATGCCTTTGGCGCGTGCGGCTTCAACCGCCAACATCGCCAGCACCGCGATTTGCGCCGTGTAGGCTTTCGTCGACGCCACCGCGATTTCCGGACCCGCATGCAAGAGCAGCGTGTGATCGGCTTCGCGCGACAGCGTCGAGCCCGGCACGTTCGTGATGGTGAGCGTGCGGAAACCGAGCTTTTTCACTTGCACGAGCACCGCGCGGCTGTCGGCGGTTTCGCCGCTTTGCGAGATGAAGATGAACAGCGGGTTTTTCGACAAAAGCGGCATATTATAGCCGAACTCGCTCGCAATATGGACTTCCGTCGGCACCTTGCCGATGTTTTCTAAAAGCTGTTTGCCGACGAGACCGGCGTGATAGCTCGTGCCCGCCGCGATGATATAAATGCGATCCGAAGCCAAAACCGCTTGGCGGACATCATCGCTGAGCCGGATATGGCCGCTTTCGTCTTGGTAAGCCGAGAGAAGCCGCCGGATGACCGCCGGTTGTTCATCGATTTCTTTCAGCATGTAATGGGGATAGGTGCCTTTTTCGATATCTGAGGCGTCCAGTTCCGCCTTAAACGGCGCGCGTTCAACCGTTTCTCCCGCGAGCGTCATGATCCGGATATGATCGCGGCTGACGATGACGACTTCTTCGTCCAGCAATTCGATGAATCGATCGGTGACCTTGAGCATCGCCATCGCGTCGCTGGCGACAACGTTAAACCCGGCGCCGACGCCGACGAGCAGCGGGCTCTTATTTTTTCCGACAAAGAGCGCGTCGGGATTCTCGGCGTCGATCATGGCGATCGCATACGAACCGTGCAAAAGCGAAAGCGTCTTCCGGAACGCCGCCTCGACGGCCATGCCGTCCTTGACGAACACTTCAATCATTTGCACGATGACTTCCGTATCCGTGTCGCTCTTCAACTGAACGCCGGCCAGATATTCGTTCCGCAGTTTCTCATAGTTGTCGATCACGCCGTTGTGCACGAGCGTGAACCGTCCGGAAGCGCTTTGGTGCGGATGGGCGTTTTCCCGGTTCGGCTCGCCGTGGGTCGCCCACCGGGTGTGACCGATGCCGACCGTCGCGTGCACGCTGCGATCGATCGCGGCTTCCAGCGCGCTGATCCGCCCTTTTTCTTTGAAAACATGGACGCCGTCATCGTTCAGCAGCCCGATGCCGGCCGAATCGTAACCTCGATATTCAAGCTTTTTTAAGCCTTCGATGAGAATATCCTTCGCATCTTGTTCTCCGATGTATCCAACGATACCGCACATGCTTTGTTTTCTCCCCCTGAAGTGGGGCAAGAAAACCGTGGGGCTTCTTGCCCCACTTGTTTTTGTCGTATTCGCTCACCGCCGGGTCCTTGTCCGGAAGGTCGCCCCTCCGTTTTCGGACGTCGGCTTGCGGGTGTGAGCCAACCCGAGAGGCATCCGCCGAACGTTCGATGCTCCTCTTCCTCGTCGACTGGCCGATTTCCGTCCGTGGCCAGCCCTGGCGCTTTAAATATTCAGTTGTCACGACCCACCTTTCTATTCTTGAGTAAATGACGCTTTAATCTTATTATATTAAAACGCGGTTTGTCAATGACGGCTGCCGCGCCATTGAACAAGAAGTGAGACGGAACCGCGCCGACGAAAAACCGGCTGTCGCTCGTGCCTCTTGATCGCCGGCGCCGTCCCGCTGCTCAGGTTAATCAGTCCCTGAAAAGATGAGTAAAAATGTGTTGAGAGCGGCGGGAATCGGTTCCGAAAAAAATTTATTTAAAACCCCATCCGCTTGCCATGGACGCATAGAACATCGCCATGGTCTTTTTCATCTCTTCCGCTTTCCGCCGCAAACCGCGCGTTTCTCACCCGATCATAATCCCCGATCCGCCCGCGCGATCCGTCATGATCATTTTATGTGGCCGCCTTCCGAAAGGTGACCGATGGGAAACGGCCTTGCGCCGCCGCTAAACGCCGGGAAATGGACGGTCGAAATAAAAGATAGCGCCGCAAAAACCGCCGTTTTTTGCAGTCGCCCGTTTCCGCCCGGCCAAGGGCGGCGGCCGTTCATCGGCCGGAAGGTTTCATCGGACCACGGGGGCGGGCCCGCCGCTTCATTCGTTTGCACCGAGTTCCGCTTCAACGACGTCGGCCACGGCACGGACGTATTTGTCGCAGTCCTCTTCGGTCGGAGCTTCCACCATGATGCGGACGAGCGGCTCGGTGCCCGACGGCCGGACGAGCACGCGCCCGTTACCGGCCAAATCCGCTTCCGCTTGGCGAATGGCTTCGGCGACCCGCGGATTGTCTTTTACCGCCTCTTTGTCCGAGACTTTGACGTTCACGAGTTTTTGCGGGTACTTTTTCAGCGGCCGGGCGAGTTCGGACAACGATTTCCCCGTCGCCTTCATAATGTTCACGAGCTGCAAAGCGGTGAGCATCCCGTCGCCGGTCGTCGTGTAATCGAGGAAAATGATGTGGCCGGACTGCTCGCCGCCGATGGAATAATCGCCTTCGCGCATAGCTTCCATCACGTAGCGGTCACCGACGGCAGTCTGCTTCGCGGCGATCCCTTCCGCTTCCAGTGCTTTATATAAACCGAGATTGCTCATCACCGTGGTGACGAGGGTGTTTTTCTTCAATCTTCCCTCATCGTGAAACGCCTTGGCGCATATGTACATGATCTGGTCGCCGTCCACGATGTTTCCGTTCTCATCGACCGCGATGAGGCGATCACCGTCACCGTCAAAGGCGAGTCCGACGTCGGCGCCTTCTTTCTTTACGAGTTCGGCTAAGGCTTCCGGATGCGTCGAACCGACGCCGTCATTAATATTGATCCCGTTCGGCGAGGTGCCGATGGTGACGATATCCGCCTCCAGATCGGCAAAAAGGTGCGGGGCGATGGAGGACGTCGCTCCGTGGGCGCAGTCCAAAGCGATGCGCAGGCCGCCGAAATCTTCCTCTTCGACCGTCTGCTTCAGGAACTGCAAATATTTTTGCGCGCCTTCATAGTAGTCGTTGACGACGCCGATTTCTTTGCCGATCGGACGGGGCAAGTGATCCTCGCCTTCGAGAAGGGCCTCGATGGCGGCTTCTTGCTCATCGCTCAATTTAAACCCGTCGCTGCCGAAAAACTTGATGCCGTTGTCGGCAACCGGGTTATGGGAGGCCGAAATCATGACGCCGGCATCGGCGCCCATCGCTTTGGTCAGGTAAGCGACACCGGGTGTCGAGATGACGCCGAGGCGCATGACTTCCGCCCCGATGGACAACAAACCGGCCACCAGCGCCGATTCCAACATGTGGCCGGAAATCCTCGTGTCGCGGCCGACCAGAATTTTCGGGCGCTCAGCGTGTTTCGTCAGAGCATGTCCGCCCGCACGGCCGAGTTTAAAAGCTAATTCCGGCGTCAGTTCCGTGTTGGCAATCCCCCTTACCCCGTCTGTACCAAAATACTTACCCATTTCCATTCGCTCCTTTTGAACATATCGAGCTCGTTTTAATAGTGATGGATTTATGATTCCCAAGAGTGCCTGCCCGCGCCAAGGCGACGGGCTCGCCCCTTTCTTTGTCTCTGTCACATAAAAGCGCGGGGCCGTTGGCCGTCATTGGCGTCGTTCATCCGCTTCCCGAGCCGATTCGAACCTTCGCCGTTTTGGGGACGGGCCGGACCTCGACGTTCTTGGGACCTTTTACCATAATGTCCACTTCGTGTTCGCCTTCGCCCAAGCCGGCTAGGTCGACGATCAACTGGATGTCGGACGGTTTGATCGCATCGATCGCGCTTTTATCACCGATCAAAACCACGTCGGCCATGCGGTCTTTCGGGCTGATGAACGCGACCGTTTGGTCGGGGTCATCCAGCCCCTCCACCGCGATCGGAACGTTTTTTACCGTTTTTTTTTCATCTTCTTTAAACGTCACGTTCACCGTCACCTTATCGGGCTCGACCTTATCGGCGCCGCTTGGGACGGGCACCTTCACTTCGTAAGCCCCGCTGTGGTCGATGCGGTTCAGCGCCAAGTTTAGCGTGATTTTATCGATGCTGTTCAATACTTCCTTTTTGCCGTAAACCTTCACGGTTTGCGGATCGACATCGATGGAGGCGACGGACTTATCATTCGGAGCATGGCCGGTCGAGTGAATGTCGACCGCCACCTCTTTTGAAGGATGGACGAGCGGCACTTCCACTCTGGCGATCCCCGGATTGATGAGAACATTCAATTGGTTGCCGTCCTTGTCGTAGGCATTCAAGGCCATTCTGGCGCGAATGGTATCGGACGCATCCTGCACGTCGACAATGCCTTTGACGAAGGCGATGCGATTGACGATGTCTTCGGCGCCGGTGACGGCGACTTTAGCCGGATCGATTTTGGCATCGCCGAGTTGATAGCCGTTCGCCAAGTCGTTTTTATTCAAGAAATCCACATTGACCGAAAAGTTTTTCGTGACCTTCCGCTGAATGGTCACTCGGATCGACGACGGATTGGGTTCGACGTGGAGTCCCGCCGGAAACCCGGCCGTCAGGACCTTGACCCGGTATGTTCCCGGTTTTTTACCGGTCAAATCGACATAGACTCTGCGCGTCGCCAAAAGTTTCGCCTTCGTGATCTGTTCGCTCGTTCCCCTCAACAAGAGATCGACCGTTTTCGGCAGGCCCATGACAATATATTTATCATGGTCATATTTCGCCTCAAGCTCCTCAGTCATCGTCGCTTTCTGGTTCCCGGTCGTAAAGGAAAAGGCGTTATCGTTATTGTCGGCAATTTCGTTCGAAGAGACGACGTTGTAAAGCATCAAGGCGATGAGAAAGGAAATGATCTTAATGAACCAACTGCTCCGGAATATTTTATCCATTTTGCTTTCCTCTCCAGTTCCAGCGTCGCCCCGATCCCGACATTTTGTTCAGCCATTCATGCTCCAGCATTTCCTTGAGCCTTTCCTCCGTAAGGTTCCGATACAAGTCCCCGTTCTTGGCCACAGAGATCGAACCGGTTTCTTCCGAGACGACGATGGTCATGCTGTCCGTCACTTCGCTGACGCCGATCGCGGCCCGGTGTCTCGTCCCGAGTTCTTTGGAAATGAAGGGGCTTTCCGATAGCGGCAAATAACAAGCGGCCGCGGTGATTTCATTGCCTCTGATGATCACGGCACCGTCATGCAGCGGCGTATTCGGTATAAAAATATTGATGATTAATTGGGAAGTCAATTTGGCGTTGATCGGAATGCCGGTCTCAATATAATCATTCAATCCCGTTTCTCTTTCTATGGCGATCAAAGCGCCGATCCGCCGCTTGGCCATATAGGCGGAGGCGGTGACCAGAGCTTCAATGGTATGCCGGCGCTGTTCTTCTTCATGCATTTCTCTCGAAAAAAGGCGGCCGCGTCCGAGTTGTTCGAGCGCCCGCCGCAACTCCGGATGGAAAATGATGATGATCGCCAGCAGGCCGTACGAGATGGCCTGGGTCATGATGAAATTCAACGTTTTTAACTTGAGTATACTGCTCAAGAACCAGATGAGAATGATGACGGTTATGCCCTTAAGTAACTGGACGGCTTTGGTTCCGCGGATCACCATGATGACTTTATATATGACGTATGTGACGAGCAGTATATCCACAACAGACCGGAGCATATCGAGGAGATTGATATCCGTCCACGAAAACATGGTGTCCATCCTCCAAAAATAGCGCTCAAACCTTACGTCTCCAATTATAACATACGACGCCGGCATTCGTGTTAAACGCCCCGGCGCGCATTAGGGCTCATACAGGCCCGCATGTCCCCCGATATCCGGTGCAGAAAAATCCCGCCTGCCGGTCCACTCCGCATTCTCCTGCTGACACGGCGGCGGGCAACCGATCCGCTCGCGAACGGTACTCGAAACCCGATCCCCAAAACGATGGCCTCCACTATTTTACAATGGAGCCATCCATAACCGAGAGGGCGTCAGGGAGCGGGACGACTCCGACGGGACCGCGAAAAAGATGTGAGCAAACGTCTGTTTGACGCGATACCACAACCATTCAAGCACTTGATTGATTTCCTTAATATCCCCGGTCACCTCGCCGGCGGAAGCCATGAGATGCCGGCTGTTAATCAGCACGACGTTGCCTTGGACTTTCCCCTCGATTTTTACCTTGCCGTTTTGAACGATCAGGTCTCCCTTTATCACTTCGCCTTTCGGAACCACAACCGTCCGGTTATTTTCATATTTAATGTCGCCCGACCCGTTCACGACGGCTTGAAACGGCGCCTGCTCCCAAAGCGAGAGGATATAGCCGGTCATGAGCACGATAAAAAACGCAGCTGCCGTCGCGATGGGATGCCGTTTTAGCCATCTCAAAAGAGGTGAAGCTTCTCTCCCGTGCGGGCGTTCGATTCGCCGCATGACGCCCTCGGTAAAATTCGGCGGCGGTGCGGCCGGCTCGGCGCTTTGAAGGGCGGAGATGACTTCCTCGAGCTCATGAAAATGCCTCCTGCAGTCCGCGCACGTTTTCATATGCGCCTCCAACTCATGGCGTTCGGCTGCGGTCGCTTCCCCATCGATCACCTTTTCGATCAGTTGACGCCACGGTTTGGAACAGGCCATGTTTCTCACCTCTTTACGCGATCACGGACAAGCCGTTTTCTCAAAGCCTCCCGTCCCCTGTGAATTCTCGTTTTGACCGTCGGTACGGGAATATCCAATATTTCGCTAATTTCTTTCAGGCTCAAGTCTTCCACATACTTCAACACGATCGCCGAACGATATTTGGGCGGCAGGCGGCGGATTTCCGCATGCAGCCAATCGCTCATCTCACTCGCGGCCACTTGTTCTTCCGGCGAGGGGTCGGAAGCGGCAAGTTGGGCATACATATTATATCCGTCCGTCCCCGGAAGCTCGGCATCTAAGGAAGCGCCCGGCTTTTTCTTTCTCAGATAATCGATGCATAAATTCGTAGCGATTTTAAAAAGCCATGTGGAAAATTTTTTATCCGTTTCAAAGCGGTCAATGTTCGTATAAGCGCGAATGAACGATTCCTGAGCGATGTCCTCGGCTTCCGCGGGAATGCCGATCAATCGCAAACAAATATTATAAACTTGGCCTTTATATAGGTCTACAATTTTGGCGAAGGCGTCGTGATCGCCCGCCTTCACTTTATTGATCAAATGATGAATGTGATCGCTCATGCGTATTAGCCTCATTTCTGTGGCATTGTCTTATACGAACGAACCCCACGAGGGTTTCAAAAACATTCTAGCAAATCTTGGTCGTCAAGTGGGAAAAACTTAGGAAACCGCAAGGCTCATTTACGGCTCCGCGCTTGGCCGGCACGCGCCCCCCGTTCGGCGAAATTCCAAAAAAAATACCGCCGCAGCCGCGGCGATACTTGCGTCTTTATCCCTGACAATCTGTGAACGGTTTCCGTTTTATCCGAAAGACTATAAAATCTTTTCCCCGAAAAGCGAGCCGGCCAGATCAACAGCGACCTTCGCGGTTTTATTGCGCTCGTCCAGGATTGGATTGACCTCGACGAGTTCGGCCGAGGTGATGATGTCGGCATCGGCCAACAACTCCATGGCCAAATGGCTTTCGCGGAATGTGATGCCACCGCTGACCGGCGTGCCGACCCCCGGGGCATCGTTTGGATCCAAACCGTCGAGATCAAGGCTGAGGTGCACGCCATCCGTATTCCCCTTCAAATATTCGATCGTTTCGGTCATGACGCGCGTCATCCCCAATTTATCGATTTCATGCATCGTATACACACGAATGTTTTTCTCTTTTATAAGCGCTTTTTCGCCTTCATCTAACGAGCGGATGCCGATGAGGACGATATTTTCGGGTTTGACTTTGGGGGCATACCCGCCGATGCCGGTCAATGCGGCGTGTCCCAATCCGAGGCTGGCCGCCAAGGGCATGCCGTGAATGTTGCCGCTCGGTGACGTTTCGGGCGTATTTAAATCGCCGTGGGCATCATACCAAATCACGCCGAGATTTTTATATGCCCGGCTGACCGCGGCGAGCGTCCCGATGGCAATGCTATGATCACCGCCGAGCACGAGCGGAAACCGGTTCTTCTTCACTTCTTTGGAAACCACCTCATATAATTTGACATTGGCTTCGGCGACGGCTTTGAGATTTTTCAATCTGCCGGTTTCTTCTTGCGATGCCGGCCGGCCGATTTCGATATCGCCGCAATCCTCGACACGATAGCCGAGGGATTCCAACCGTTCGATAAGACCCGCGTATCGCATCGCGCTCGGTCCCATGTCGACGCGCGGCGGGTTTGCCCCAAATCCATCGCGCGCCGATGACGGAAATCTCCTTGTTCATGACTGTGACCTCCTTCGTTTTCCCGTTCAAAGCCGCATCATTTTAACGTATGTTGCTCCATGTATGCGCTTTCTTTTTTCCTGATTCCTATTTTACACGAATCGCGGGCGCGCACAACCGCCGATTAAAACGGAACCGCCGATTCGCCATGATCTCGTGTCGTTTTTCATGGCAACAAAAAAGCATGCCCCGACAACAAGGGCATGCTTGAACTTTTCATTCGATCCGTCTGACGCGGATCAAAGGATCTGGCGCAGACGTGTGGTTTCGTTTTTATCATGGATTGAGCTTTGCCAAATAAAAAAAATGGAGCGGAAGACGGGACTTGAACCCGCGACCCCCACCTTGGCAAGGTGGTGTTCTACCGCTGAACTACTTCCGCAAAAATGGTGAGCCATGAAGGATTCGAACCTTCGACCCTCTGATTAAAAGTCAGATGCTCTACCAGCTGAGCTAATGGCTCATATGGATAAATGATGTATGAGCTTGGTGCTTGATTGATGCCGATTCTGTTCGATGCGAAAACCGCAGCATCTTCAAGCAGTATTGCTCGTTTTCGCAACTCGCGGCATACTCGGCTGATGCTCGTCGCTGTCTCTGCGTCTTCTCGCATCGCTCCGCAGCGGGATTCCTCGAGACAACTCGCCGCTTATTCGGCAGATGCCCCGCTCGTTGCTCTACCAGCTGAGCTAATGGCTCATATGGATAAATGATGTATGAGCTTGGTGCTTGGCTGATGCCGATTCTGTCCGATGCGAAAACGTCTTTGTGTTTGCCCACATCGCTTCCGCTCCAAAGCAGACTTCCTCTGGGCAACTCACAGCCTATTTGGCAGAGGCAACGCTCGCTCAACCGATGAGCGAACGGCCTATATGTATTTAAAACCATTGGCGATCGCTTGTCCGAGATTTCTCAATGGTGGAGGGAGAAGGATTCGAACCTCCGAACCCGATGGGAGCGGATTTACAGTCCGCCGCGTTTGGCCACTTCGCTATCCCTCCATATGCTCGCGGACAGCCGATCGCAACAACATAATGGACAAATACATGAGATATGGTGGAGGATGACGGGATCGAACCGCCGACCCCCTGCATGTGACGCAGGTGCTCTCCCAGCTGAGCTAATCCTCCAAAATGGTGACCCCTACGGGATTCGAACCCGTGTTACCGCCGTGAAAGGGCGGTGTCTTAACCACTTGACCAAGGGGCCATGAGTTAGAATTATCCCGAATGGACGTTATTTATTATATACAGTTCATTTTCCTATGTAAAGCCCTAAATCAAAATCAATGAATTCAGAAGACACTTATCCTTCTCAGCATTATACCTAGACATCTTGCCTCACGATTTCCAGCGAGTGGGGAACACCCTGAGGTATTGAGCCGCAACGACCGCTGGCAAAATGTAGCCCACCGTTGCTTCAATCACCGCCACCGCCCGGGACCATCCGACCGGCCAGATATCTCCGTAACCTACAGAAAAAAGCGTCATGGCGCTGAAATACATGGTCCGGGCCAGATAGGCCGCCCACGCCGCCGGACCGCTTGGATGGGCCTGCACTTCAACAAGCCGGCCGAGACCGGTTAAATCAAACAAAACGTATACCACGCTGAAAACAACAATGATATTGACGCAAAAGATCAACAAGGTCAACGAATTGTACAAAAACCCGGTCTGTTTCATGCCGAATATTTCCCTTTCTAAACATGGCTGGGCGACAGGCCTCCTTTGACTGCCGTCCACAAACGGAATAGGGATATTTGACGCTTAAAAGACAACAGCGCCGATCGGCTCGGCGTGTTGTCCCCTCTTGAAGGCACTGACTATGACCCAGTCGGGAATAAATTTTTTGCCTGCCACATGCGTTGGATTCGGTGTCTGACCATATTAGCCAATCGGCTGTTCGGACGCATGAATTGGTAAGCGGCCGCACCTACTCCAATCGCCGCAATCAACGGCATCCAACCTCGTCTTTGTCCCATCGTCTCGTCTCACCACCGAAAAGGATTTGTTCACCTGGCTGTGAACACTCATTAGCCTCACCATAACACTGTTTTTTATATTAGTGAAAATATGGCGGATAAGGATCCGCAACAGATCTTGTCGCAAATCTCAATCCCCGCATTTTGCTCTTATTGCATCGATACCGAGCCATATGCCTTTTTTCGGCAAAATTCACCTTTGTCCATGCCGTCTTTTGCCAAAATGCATAAGATGTATTATCCCCACGGAGAGGGGGTGAAAAGATATGAGTTATTACCCCTTCAACTTTGCGTTAATCGTCGTATTGTTTATACTCCTGATCATTGTCGGAACCGCATACCTTATCTAACCGCCAAACGCCCCACCGGTCCTGCACATCCCATCACCTTTTTGACGGCGCCCTTACTTGGGGCGCCCTTTCTGCATTAAAGAGGGAATCGGATTTTTCGGCAGCCGGTCGTCCCGCCCGATTCGCCATCTTTTGGCCGTGGACGAGCAACAGCGTTCAGCGGTTTGTATATCATATGGCAAATGCGGCCTTTTGATGATTAATGCAAGCACCTAAAAAACCAGGCGCTTTGTTCTTCACCTCCCTTTCTGGCCATCATCCCGCGTTTTTGCCTCAGCGAACCGGCAACCCCATCCTGACTTTGTCAAATCCAACGGTTTTTCCCATTCCCAATTGGTTATATATACCAATAAGAGCGCCGAAATTTTTAGCATGTTTTCATCCGCATGCTGCACATACTGAGAAAGACAAAAGACCGTCCCGGACCCCAAATTTTTTATGTACGAAAAAATCTCTTGAACAGGCGATTTTTTTAAAACGCGCTTTGGATATCTTATGGACACATCTTGGGCGATTCGCCCCAAGATAAATCATCGACCGATCGCCCACCGGTTTCCGTTCACCAGGCCATTGAGGTCACGGCGGTGACTGATGAGGACGGAAAGTGGACATGCCGGCGGCATCTTGGACATAAAGGCTGCGTTTCAATCCCCGTGCGCCGCGGTTCGTAAACGAACGCACGACGTTGGATATTTTTTTCGATCATGTAGTGAAAGGCACAGGGTTGAACATGCCAAGCAAATATATGAAAAAGGGCAATGACTTTGAAAGCCACTGCCCTTTCCTTTATTGTTATTTCACGCGCAAAACTTGCCCGACATAAATGGTGTAGTTGTCATCCAAATGGTTCCACTCTTTTATTTGGTCAATCGTGCTTCCATACTGTTGGCTCAATGAATAAACGGTATCGCCGGCAACGACGGTATGATAAACCGCCGTATTCTTTTGCAGGTTGAAAGCCAGGGCTAATCCGTTCACATGGCCCCTCGCCACTTTGTCGAGCCAAAAGGAACTTTTCATTTTCGCCGCATCGCTGGCGTTATCGATAAAGCCGTTCTCCGTTAAGAGAGCCGGCATAGCGGATTCTCTTAAA
>NZ_BDDQ01000016.1 GCF_002003465.1 Caenibacillus caldisaponilyticus
ATCCTCGACGTCCCAAATTCCAGTCCAACCATTCCGGCCAAAACGCCGGTGGAAGTCCGAAAAACGCTGGATGGCAGACTGTTTGTCTGGTACAAAGGTAAGCCCTACCCCTTGATGGAAGCAACCCGGAACAAAGCGGCAAAAACTCCTGAAAAGAAAAAGGAGAGCTCAGAAAAGAAATCGTACAAGCCAGGACCTGATCATCCTTGGCGCAAATATAGGCCCACGAATTCAAAGGAACTGAAACCGGCTTGAATGAACTGAGGTCAAAGTAAATATATCAGTGACATATTCACTGACGCGTTAGTATGACATTTTCACTGACGCTTGACACGGTTTTCGCGGTGAAAAAAATCGTACAAAATCCGCCACCGTGCCGCGACAATAAAAAGCCCCCTGCCTTCACAAGACGCACGCGCAGGCAGGGGGCGACGATCAACATTCACTTCGGGGAGCGGCTTACGCCCGGATCTCCCCGGTCCATTTTATCATGCCGCCTTCCATATTGATCACTTTAAATCCTTTTTCCGCCATGAATTGAGAAGCCAACAAACTGCGGCGGCCGCTTCGACAGACCATCACATATGTTTTCTCCGGGTCCAGTTCTTCATACCGTTCCGGGAGATCCCCCAGACGGATGTGTGTTGCCCCGGGTATCATGCCCGTGGCCACTTCTTCATCCTCACGAACGTCGATGACGACAAGCTCGGGATCGTTTTGTGCCAAACGCGCTTCCAACGCCTGCGGTTCAATCGACTGTATGTCTTCCTCCATGCTACACATCCTTCCGGTAACCTTGTCATCTTCATTTTGGACAGGGGAGCGAAAAAAGTCAATGGGAGAGGATGGCATGCACGATCCATAGCCGCGGGAAGCATTGAAAGCCGTCCCATCTATTTATATACAACTGAAAAAAGGCATCGCCCACGCCCTTCTCTTCCATTTCAACCCCATGAAAAAAAGGGGGGAAACCCCCCTTTTTTCGTTGACGTCAATTGGCGACGATGTTGACCAGTTTGCCCGGAACCGTGATCACCTTACGGACCGTCTTGCCCGCGAGCCACTCTTTGATGACTTCGTCGTCCAACGCGGCCTTTTCCATCGCCTCTTTCGACGCATCGGCGGGCAGCGTCACTTTTGAACGGACTTTGCCATTCACTTGGATGACGACTTCCACCTCATCTTCCACCAACTTGTCCGGATCATAGGTCGGCCAAGTCGCCAGGCTGACCGGCGGTTCATTGCCCATGATTTCCCACAATTCTTCGGCGATGTGCGGCGCGACCGGCGACAACAGTTTCACGAAACCTTCGGCGAACGATTTCGGGATTTCTTTTTGTTTATAGGCTTCGTTGATGAACACCATCATTTGCGAAATCGCCGTATTGAAACGGACGTTTTCGTAGTCTTCGGTCACCTTTTTCACGGTCTGATGGTACGTTTTTTCAAAGCCCGGATCGACCGCGGCTTCCGGTTTGATCTTCGCGTCGAGTTTTCCGTCCTCACCGACGTACAGGCGCCAAATCCGGTCGAGGAAGCGGCGGGCGCCGTCCAATCCGTCGGTCGACCAAGGAGCCGAGGCTTCCAGCGGGCCCATGAACATTTCGTAAACGCGGAGCGTGTCGGCGCCGTGCGATTCGACGATGTCGTCGGGATTGACGACGTTCCCCTTCGACTTGCTCATTTTTTCATTGTTTTCGCCGAGGATCATGCCGGGGTTATACAAGCGTTGGAACGGCTCATCCGTCGGCACCACGCCGAGATCATACAACACTTTATGCCAGAAGCGGGCATACAACAGATGCAGGACGGCGTGTTCGGCCCCGCCGATGTAAACGTCGACGGGCAGCCATTTTTTCAATTTTTCCGGATCGGCCAACCGCTCTTTGTTGTGCGGATCGATGTAGCGCAAGTAATACCAGCAACTGCCCGCCCATTGCGGCATCGTGTTCGTTTCGCGCCGCGCTTTCATGCCCGTCTCGGGATCGACGGTGTTCACCCATTCTTCATTGTTGGCGAGCGGCGACTCTCCGGTGCCGGACGGCTTGATTTCATCCATTTCCGGCAGTTCCAAGGGCAGTTGGTCTTCGGGAATCGGCTTGATCGTGCCGTCTTCCAGGTGCAGGATCGGAATCGGCTCGCCCCAGTAACGTTGGCGGCTGAACAGCCAATCGCGCAGGCGGTAGGTAACCTTGCGCCGGCCGACGCCGTTTTCTTCCAACCATTCAATCATCCGGTTGATCGCTTCTTCTTTGTTCAAGCCGTTCAGGAAATCCGAGTTGACGTGTTCGCCGTCGCCCGTATAGGCTTCACGGTCGACGTCTCCTCCCTTGACGACCACGCGGATCGGCAGGTCGAATTTCTTCGCGAATTCCCAGTCGCGCTCGTCATGCGCCGGAACCGCCATGATCGCACCCGATCCGTAAGTCGCCAAAACGTAATCGGCGATCCAGATCGGCAGCTTTTCGCCGTTGACCGGATTAATCGCATACGCCCCCGTAAACACGCCCGTTTTTTCTTTGGAGAGTTCCGTGCGTTCCAGATCGCTTTTGCTTTCGATCGAGCGGCGATAAGCTTCGACGGCTTCGCGGCGGTCCGGGGTCGTAATTTGATCGACGAGGGCATGTTCCGGAGCGAGGACGAGGTACGTCGCGCCGAAAAGCGTATCCGGCCGCGTCGAAAAGACCGTGATGGTTTCATCATGCCCGTCGATGCGGAACGTGATCTCCGCGCCTTCCGATTTGCCGATCCAATTGCGCTGCATTTCTTTAATGTTTTCCGGCCAATCGAGTTTGTCGAGATCTTTCAGCAAGCGTTCGGCGTATTCGGTGATTTTCAGCATCCATTGGCGCATCGGCTTGCGGATGACCGGATGCCCCCACTCGCTTTTCCCGTCAATGACTTCTTCATTGGCCAAAACGGTGCCCAAGTCAGGACACCAGTTGACCGGCACTTCCGCCATATAGGCGAGGCCTTTTTTAAACAACTGAATGAAAATCCATTGCGTCCATTTGTAGTATTCCGGATCGGTCGTATTGATCTCCCGGTCCCAATCATATGAAAAGCCGAGCGATTTTAACTGTCTGCGGAAATTGTCGATGTTTTTGTTCGTGAAAACGCGCGGGTCATTGCCCGTCTTCATCGCATATCTTTCCGCGGGCAAACCGAACGCGTCCCACCCCATCGGATGAAGGACTTCATATCCTTGCATGCGCTTCATGCGCGCTAAAATGTCGGTGGCCGTATAGCCTTCCGGATGGCCGACGTGCAGGCCCGCCCCCGACGGGTACGGGAACATGTCTAATACGTAGTATTTCGGTTTGTCGGATTCGGTGTCGGTTTTAAAGGTTTTGTTTTCTTCCCAGTAGCGCTGCCATTTTTTTTCGATCTCCCGGTGGTTGTACGTCATGCCAATCCCTCCTGTACTTCACGCGACATAATGGATGTTCACCAAATAGTAAAACCTCCCGCCCTTAACCCGATCGTTAGGGACGAGAGGTTGATTCATCTACACATTCCCGCGGTACCACCCTGATTGACGCCAGAAAGGCGCCCGCTCATTGCTACCGGTAACGCGGTACGCGTCGTTCGCTATTGAGACATCCGTCCGTTCACGAACGCAACTCGGAGGGGAGTTCGGGCCGTTCCTTTCGTTGACTCGCACCGACCGTCAACTCTCTTCAGAAATTCCCGGCCTTACTAATCCTCGTCATCGCTTTTGATGATTTTAATTTGTATTGTATGCAACGGAACCGGCGATGTCAAGGCTTCCTACGCGTTTTTTCAAGTCCCGCGGGCCTCATCCCCGCGGTCGGTCTTGCGCGCAGGCACGCTTTGAAAATAGAAATTATGTCGCCCGGTGTTCGCCGATTTCCTTCCCGGCTTTCGCCCGTCGCGGTCGAGCCGCCGGCCCGCCTGCAGCGGACGGTCGTAGAAGACCGCCGTAACAGCCGCGCCCACATAAACGAAGAGCAAAATGAGGATCAGCGCATGCATGTTCAGCACATCGACCAAGATGCCGCCGACGAGCGGCCCGATCATGCGCCCCGCCGCTCCCGCGCTGTTGACGACCCCTTGATAAAACCCGGCTTTGCCCTCCGGCGCCAACCGGCTGGCGATCGTCGGCACCGCCGGCCACACGAGCATCTCCCCGAAAGTGAGGACGACCATAGCCAGCGCAAAACCGGCAAACGTACGGGCGAAAAACAATATGAAAAACGACAGCGCAAAAATCGCGATGCCCGTGAGCATCTGCGCCTTCAAAGACGGCATTTTTTGCGTTACCCACGAAACGATCGGCTGGCCGAGGACGATCAAGAGGCCGTTGATCGTCCATAACAGGCTGTACCGAGCGATCGGGATGTGCAGCGTTTGCGTATAAGCGGCGATCGTTGAAGACCATTGGACGTAAGCGAGCCAACAAAGCACCAACCCGATGCATAAGATGCCGAGCGCGATCAGCGGTTCTTTTTGCCGCGCCGGTGCCGCCGCTTTCGCCGAACGGGGAGGCCAAAGAGCCCCCACCCGCTTTTTTGGTTCAATGTTCCGGTACGCCACGCCGGCGAACACGGTGTAACACAAAAACAATAAAGCGTTGGCCGCAAAGGTGTATGTATAGGAAACGCCGGCGACGAAACCGCCGAAAGACGTGCCGAGCGCGACGCCCAAGTTTTGCGCGACGTAAACCGCGTTAAAAGGCCTGCGCCCGCCTTCCGGCCACACGGAACCCGCCAGCGCGTAAATCGGCGGGAAGATCATCCCAGTGCCGAACCCGATGAAAACGAGAAGAATCGAATAGGAAAGGGTGCCATGAAAAAAGACGAGCAAGCCGCCCGCCGCGGTCGTGAAAAAAAGGCCGCCCAGCACCGAGCGATAGCCGCCGATTTTATCGTACAACATTCCGCCGACCATGTTTCCGGCCATACCCGCCGCGGAATTCAACATGAGGATCGAACCGGCAAAGGTTAACGAATGGCCGAGCACATCATGGATATAAATGGTATTCAACGGCCACAAAAAGGACGATCCCGTCGTATTGATGACCACTCCAATGAGCAAAAACCATAAGCTTTTCGGCATCGCCCGTTCCCCCTCACCGCTTCCATCCCGGGTGTGGACCGTTGCACCATTTTCCGCGGAATTCTGATTTGGACAACAAACAGTTTAACCCCTTTGATCGCGTTTGACAATACAGAAAAGAGGGGCGCGGGAGGCCGGGGCGAACGACGGAGAACAAAACGCAGCTCTCCGCGCTTTACGTCGCCGCCTCTTGCGCCCGGGACGGCGGGGAAGCCATGCGGTGGTACAACACGCCGTTCAATAGAAAGAACCAACCGGCCGCCCCCGAGCCGCGGATCAATTGGCGGGCGAGGCGGCGGACGCGGCGGTTGCCCAGCACTTTTTGGTCGCCGAGATAGAGTCCGATCAACCCTTGCGTGATCATGCGATGAAAACGGGCATTCGGAAGGCCGGCGATGCTCGCGTTCGCCTGTCTCACAAAATAACGGAAGCGATCGACGAATGCTTTTTCGTCCTCATAGTAGAAACAAAAATTGAGATCGCCGCCGCGCTTGTCCTCTTCTTGATCGATAAAATAGTCGAGAAGGATGTGCAAACCTTGCACCCACGGGAAATATCCGTCTTTTATCTTGCGGACGAGCCGAGACATATCGCGGTTCACCGCGGCGTAGGCTACAATGCAAAAGACGCCGAGCGTCGATCCGCAGCAAGCGGAAAATTCGTACCATGCCAATGCCGGAAGGCGATCCCGCCACTGCTCAAACCATTTCTTTAGGCGGGGAACGCGCTCTTCCGGGACGACATGCTTATGTATCTGCAACGCGGTATAATAGTCGGCCAGTTCGTAAAGGACGGGTTGGATGTCGCGAAGCGCGGGGAGCGTCGCGAGAAAGCGCTGGCAAGCGGCGACCAGCGTGGCGAGATAGCCGCCATCGTTCCGCTCTTTGCGAAAACGGTAATAATCGCCGACGGCGCCGGGCGTTAAAGCGTCCGTCATGGCTTCGTGCAAGGCGCGGAAGTCGTCGGGATCGAGCGACGTGCTCCGGTCGCATAAATTATCGAGATAATCGCTGATCGTCTGATACGCGACAATAAACGCGACGACTTCTTCCCGGCGCGGTCCGGAAAGCAGACTGTAAATCGCGCCGCCATAACAATGGAAAGCCTTGGTCGAGAGGCTGGCGAGCGCTTGTTTTTTCAATTCCGGATCGGGAATGGCCAGCGCTCTTTGTTCCCAGTACGACAATTGCCGTTTGACGGCCGGGAGCACGTCGCGGCGAATCCGCCGCATGAGCGTCCAAGGTTTCGTCGGAATGTCCATGCAATCCCACCTTCCTTTTCTTTCGCTCGCCCCATCGCCCCAGGGCGGCGCAATCCTTTCGCCTTTTGAAACCGCCATTCCTTCAGGGAAGCCTGTGTTTTGCCCCGGATATCCGCCCCTGCCCAGCTTCATCGGCCGCTCTGCGGATCATCAACCGCTCGTCAGCATTTTTCCCGAAACGCTGCCGATTCTTTCCTGGAAGCCACGGCTGCAAAACTTATGGAAGTTTCGGCCGCCGATTAAAAATATGGGGCGATCGCCGCGATCATGTATTGAAAAACCGCTTCGCGTTCCGGTTCGTTAAATACTTCGTGAAATAAGCCGGGCCATTCCTTGTAATGTTTTCGGCCGATGCCGAGCATCTGATACCAATGGTACACCGCGCGCTTATCGACAATCCGATCCCGGCCGGCCTGCAGGATGAAGAGCGGTACATCGGGAAAGCGATCCGCTTTGGCGAACGCGTCGCCCATCGCCCGCTCCAGCTCGAAATACCAACGGATCGAAACCTTTTTGACGATGTACGGATCTTTGGCATCCTTTTCCAAAATGGTCTTGTTGCGCGTCGCATGCCGATTGTCGGCCGATCTTTTGATGGGAATGCGAAGTTTCGGAGCCCACGTATTCAAGGGGCGGGCGGCGCTTTTCAACCATCCCGGCGGCGGAATATACAAGCCTAGGCACGGCGAGGAAAGCACGACGGCGCGCGGCGTGATCGCTTTCTCCTGAAGCGTGCGGATGACCGCCAAACCGCCGAGGCTATGGCCGATCAATAATAACGGACGGTCGAACGCGCCGGCGGCGGCGATCCAATTGGAAATTTCGTGAATATATTCCTCAAAATGATCGATGTGGCCGCGGCGGTGCGGATTTTTGCCGTGACCCGGCAAATCGCCGATCACCACGTGAAAACCGGCCGAAAGCAAACGGCGGCTCAGCCATTCGTAACGCCCGTGATGTTCACTGGCTCCGTGGACAACGACCGCGCATCCCAAGGGTTTTTTAACTTTGGTCCGGTACACCCGCATCGCGATATCCCCTTTATGCCTTTCTCTCATCATATGAAAAACGGCGCAAAATCTCCAACGGCGCAAAAAATTTTGCCTCGATCGCTCGTTTTTCAGCGAGAAGCGCGGCGTTTCCAAAGCCCGGCTCCGGGATTATAAAAAAAATGCCTGCCACCGGACGTGGCAGGCGAGTATCGGTTTATTTCAACGCCTCTTCGCGCAGTATGCTTGCTTTGTCGGTTTTTTCCCACGGCAAATCGATGTCCGTGCGGCCGAAATGCCCGTACGCAGCGGTCTGTTTGTAGATCGGGCGCCGCAAATCGAGCATTTTAATAATGCCCGCAGGACGCAAGTCGAAATGGCGGCGGACAAGCTCGACCAACACGTCTTCGGAAACACGGCCGGTGCCGAAAGTATCGATCGAGATCGACACGGGCCGGGCGACGCCGATCGCATAGGCCAATTGGACTTCGCATTTATCGGCCAGGCCGCTGGCGACGATGTTTTTCGCCACATAACGGGCGGCGTAGGCTGCCGAACGGTCGACTTTTGTCGGATCTTTGCCGGAGAAGGCGCCGCCTCCATGGCGCGCGTAACCGCCATAGGTATCGACGATGATCTTCCGGCCGGTCAAACCGGCATCGCCTTGCGGACCGCCGATGACAAAGCGGCCGGTCGGATTGATGAAATATTTCGTCCGGTCGTCGATGAGTTCTTCGGGAACGACGGGACGAATGACTTGTTCTTTCACGTCGCGCTCGATTTGCGCTTGTTCGATTTCAGGATGATGTTGCGTCGAAACGACAATCGTGTCGATGCGGACCGGTTTGCCGTTTTCATCGTATTCGACCGTCACTTGCGTCTTGCCGTCCGGGCGCAAATACGAAAGCGTCCCGTCTTTCCTCACTTCCGCAAGGCGGCGGGCCAACCGGTGGGCGAGCGAAATCGGCAGCGGCATGAGTTCCGGCGTTTCATTGACGGCAAACCCGAACATCAGTCCTTGGTCGCCCGCGCCGATCGCCTCGATTTCATCATCGGACATGGTGCCTTCTCGGGCTTCGAGCGCCCGATCGACCCCGCGCGCGATGTCCGGGGATTGCTCATCGATCGACGTTAAAACGGCGCACGTGTCGGCGTCAAAACCGTATTTCGCCCGGTCATAGCCGATCGCGCGTACGGTATCGCGAACGATCGTCGGGATGTCGACGTACGTGCTCGTCGTCAACTCGCCCGTAACCAATACCAATCCCGTGTTGACGGCCGTTTCGATCGCCACGCGTGCGTTGGGATCGTGCGCCAACACTTCATCCAGGATGGCATCGGAGATTTGATCGCATATTTTATCAGGATGCCCTTCCGTCACAGATTCCGACGTAAAAAGGCGTCTCGAAAATTTTTTCTCCATCTCAGTCCTCCTCACTGTCGAATGAATCGGCCGCGTCCGACGTCCATGATTTGCGTCTCCTGCAATAGCCGAATCCGCATAATATCTTTAACATTTAAGGTATATCACGGTTTGATAGAAAAAGCAAAAAAATTTTTATGGTAAAGCGCGGGGGTAAACGCCGCTTCCGGAACACCCTTTCTTTTTACTATATATAATGCCGTTGGCGACTAAAAGGTTTTTCATCTTTCTAACGGGCATGGTCCCCCATTCGCCGGGCAAACTATAATCGGCCTCCAATTTTTATACGTCGGAAAGGCGGCCCCTGTTCCCAATTTGGAACCGCGGGCCCAAAGCGCCTCCATATTTCAATGGTTGGCCTTAAAACACGCCTAATATGCGTGCCGTTTTCATATTTAGTATGGACTATTTATCAATATGTGTTATACTAATTAGTGGATACAACGCGAAGTTCCTTGGCGGCATGCCGGCCGCGCCGCCAACCGCCCGAAAAAATTTATTTATTAAAAAGGATGGATGGTTACGGAATGAATACGATCTCCATAGCTTCCGGCATTGATTTGCTGCAAATGGACGGCACTTGCGTCAATCCGTCCGCGACGTGGTTGATCGAGAAAGCGGTCATAAACGGAGAAGGGGTGTTGACCGAAACCGGCGCTTTAGCCGTCACAACGGGAAAATATACCGGACGATCGCCGAAAGACAAATTTATCGTGGAAGAACCCGACACGGCCGGGCGCATCGATTGGACGAACAATCAGCCGATTTCCGAGAAAACGTTTGACAAGTTGCTCGCCAAAGTCGTCCGCTATTTAAACGGGCTGAAAGAAAAATACATTTTTAAGGGCTTCGTCGGAGCGGATCCGAAGACGCGCCTCTCGGTTCAAGTCATTAACGAATTTGCATGGCACAATCTATTTGCCCGGCAACTGTTCATCCGTCCGACGGAAGAAGAGCTCGCCCGGTTCGTGCCCGAGTTCACCATTCTTTCCGCCCCCGGCTTTAAAGCCGATCCTTCTGTAGATGGCACGCGGTCGGAAGCTTTTATCATCATTTCGTTTAAGAAAAAAATCGTGCTCATCGGCGGAACGTCTTACGCCGGCGAGATTAAAAAATCGATGTTTACCGTGATGAACGGCCTGTTGCCGGAAAAAGGCGTCCTATCCATGCATTGTTCGGCCAACGTCGGGGAAGAAGGCGACGTCGCTCTGTTCTTCGGCTTGTCCGGAACCGGAAAGACGACCTTGTCCAATGATCCCTGCCGCCGGCTGATCGGCGACGACGAACACGGATGGTCCGATTCCGGGGTTTTCAACATCGAAGGCGGCTGCTATGCGAAGACGATCCGCCTTTCCCGTGAAAAAGAACCGCAAATCTGGAATGCCATTCGCTTCGGCGCCGTCTTAGAGAACGTCATCGTCGACCCGCAAACGCGCCGAGCCGACTATGACGACGCGTCCTTGACCGAAAACACCCGCGCGGCTTATCCGATTGATCACATCCCGAACATCATCCAAGGGGGAATCGCCGGCCACCCGAAAACGATCATCTTTCTTACGGCGGACGCGTTCGGCGTGCTGCCCCCGATCAGCAAACTCACGAGAGAACAGGCCATGTACCACTTTTTGTCGGGCTACACGAGCAAACTCGCCGGCACCGAACGGGGCGTAACGGCTCCGCAAGCCACGTTTTCCACGTGTTTCGGCGCGCCGTTTTTGCCGCTCTTTCCCACCGTGTACGCGAAAATGCTCGGGGAAAAAATCACCGCCCACGACGTTGACGTCTACCTCGTCAATACCGGCTGGACGGGCGGACCTTACGGAGAAGGCGAACGAATTCCGCTGCCCTACACGCGCGCCATGGTCCAAGCCGCGCTTCAAGGCGAGCTGCGCGATGCGTTTACCGTCACCGATCCCATCTTCGGTTTTCGGCTTCCGACGCACTGCCCCGGCGTGCCAGATCGCATTCTGCAGCCGAAAAGAACTTGGAAAGATCCGGAAGCCTACGAACAAAAAGCGATGGAACTCGCTAAAAAATTTAAGGAGAACTTCAAAAAATTCGCTGAAGTATCGGAGGAGATTAAAGCGGCTGGACCGCGGATCGATTGAGGGGATTACGGCCGTCATCGTTCGGCGGGGCGGCCGTTTTTTTATGCTTTAAAAAAGAAAATGCTTTTTAATATAAGCCATGCAGTTTGTGAGCACTTCGTCTTTCATCATAAAGGAAAAGCGCTGGTTTTCCTTGATGTCCTCAGGAATCTCATCTATAAAAACGGGACCGTTCGTTTCCATATAGTTTTCTTTCAACTGAACGGCATCGACTTTCGCAAAATACACGTTTTTAATGATGGTTCCGCTCTTGCCTTCCACTTTGTACTGCCCGATGTACTTGAGCTCGGCGACGCGCCCGCCCGTTTCTTCGAACACTTCCCGAACCGCCGCTTCTTCAGGCGTTTCCCCGCGCTCCACTTTACCGCCGGGAAATTCCCAGCCGCGATGCGGATGTTTGGTCAGGAGCCATTGTTCGTGGAAGCGGCAAATCACCCAGACATGCTTCGGACGGTGGGAAAACGGGTGGTATTGGAACGAAAAAGTGACTCGGTTCCGGTAATAATCCGAAAACGTCTCTTTATATTTCATTATGACTCAATCATCCCGTTTCTTCATATTCCGTTCAAACGTCAATTTTTACAAAAACATTTTATCCGAGCCGTCCCTTTTTTGTCCAATGAAGGAAACACACATCACCGCAGAAAATCATGCATCCGGACGTTTTCCCGTTTGTTTGCCTTCATTCCGCATATCAGTCGGCCGTTCTTCACCATCGGGCGTCAGCGGCGAAAAAGCGCAGCGTGCGTTCCAGCTGTCGGCCGAAGCGGTCGGGCACGCTGACAGCGGCCGCCGTCAGCGCACTCCGTCCATGCGGCTGACTTCGCCCTTCATTGCATTCAGATGTCTCTTCCATTCTTCTTCCAACTCGGTTAAGGTCAACGATTGTAGCTCACGTTCTTTGACGCGATCCCCCAGTACCGCAAGCAGCGTATGAATGATCTGCTTTTTTCGGGATTCGACGGCGTTTCTCAATAAATTCACATGGTTCAATCCTCTTTCACTCCAAACCTTTTTCCTCCAGTGTGCCCCTTTTACGCGCCGATTAATCGGCGATTTGGCAAAGGGCGGGCTTCCGTCATCCAGGTAAAAAGAGAACAACCCTTCATCCGGCATGTATATGTCGTGCCGAGCAAAAGGTGCGGGCAGAGCAAAAACGCTTCGGATAAAGACCGGGCAGACCGGACAATCTATGTTTAAGTCGCACACATTCTCACACTCGAGGGATGGAGCATGGAAAAGAAACGCTATTATATCACCGTGGGGTCCGGAGAGATTTTGCCGGAGAAAACGTTGTCCGAATGGGAGTTTGAAATCGACGCCACCGAAGCCGAAGTGCACGAATTGGAAAAGTTGTTCAGGGAAACGGATGAGGAATCATGGGAGAATTATTGGCGGGCGCACATCCCTTTTATGGAATACGACGAAAAAGTCAATGAAGGGGTCGACGATCAGTTAAGGCGCGTCTATGCGATGATTTACCGATTGGGCACCGAGGAAACGAAAGCCCATATCCGGTCCATGAACATTCTTTAAAAGCATCGTATCGCCCGTGGAACGCGTTGAACTTCAAGGCGGCCGATCCGCGGCGATCGGAAAAAGTCTTTTACGCCGAGGCGGAAAACGCCGGACGTGAACGGGCCGGTGAGCGTTCCGAGCGCATTATATCGATCGAAACGATGTATAAAATCGCCATCGGACGGTTAAACTGATCATACCCTAACCCCAACACTTTCATCCATTCCTGCCGTCGTCGGCAGGAACTTTTTTGTTCCCGCTTCCGAAAAGAAACATCCTCCCCGCCGCCGTCCCTTAAAGGCAAACCCGGCTGGCCATTGAAAGCCGTCCGATAAACACGACATTTCTCTTCTGACCGCGGCGAAACTTCGAAAACAGCGAGCAACACGCGCTTCCTCTACGTTTCTGTCACCGAGACGACATCGCTCCCTTCACCATGCCGCAGCGCACCATCCAAACGTTTGTTTTGGCAAACCGACGAAAACGGACGTACAATACGGGTGAAAGCCGTGGAAACCGCCTTTAAAGGAGAGAAAGGCATGAAGGCCATCGGAACCGTGATCAACAAATCGGGAAAGGCGATCGCCATCTTTCAAGTCAAGCCTGACGTGGTGGGCGATCCGAAGAAAGCGAAAACCTATCGGGAACGCTTGCGGCGAAACTTTCGCACCGTCCCCATCGTTTTGATCAGTTTAAAGGACGGCCGGCTTGTTTTTGAAGGCGACGAGAAAGACATTCAGCTCATTAAAGACGACGATATGGCGCGTTATTATTGGAGAGGGTATCAAATATAATCCGCGCCGGACGCGGCCGAGGAAAACGTTCCGTTTTTGCGCCCATCGAGTCGGACCATCGTCTCACACCTTTTCAACCTGGCCGTCCGCCCACCATTGTTCCGCCAACGCTTGCAGCCCTTCGCCGTTCAAATTACCGAGCATATCAATAAAATCGGGATCGTTTAAAAGGGTGCGGATGTCCTCGATGCCGTTGTGGTCGCCAATGATCGAGCCGAACCCTTGATTTTGTTTTTTATGGCTTTCAAACTGTGTCGGATAATTGTTGCCCATATTCAAACAAGACGCATCGCTGATCGATCCGATCCGGAGTTCGCCGATGAGAAACACCGGCGACAACAGGTTGGCCGGAAATCCGTTTTCTCTCGCCACAACCGTCCCCCCAATGTTTCCAAAAACGTCGATTCCCTCCACGCACAAGTCGAGCGGACGCAGCGCACCGCTTGATCGATGACCGGCCCGCGCGCGTGTTCCAGACGCGCCGGAAGGAACATTCAATCGAAGAAGAACAAAAAACACCGGTGCAGATTCCCCAAAAATGTTGCACTGCCCGGCAACGCGTGCATAATCTATCGCAAAGAGGAAATGACGCACATTAAAGTTCAAAGCCGTCGCATTGAACACATTTCCGCAGCGGCCGTCTAACCTGCGCGCGCCGCTTCACGTGCGGCAGCCGCCGGTTCCATGCGGTAAAACGGCCGATTAAAACATGTGTATGTCTCCTATGAAACGGTTATGACCCATCGGATAAAGGAGCACTTGGGATGAATCCGTTTATCGATCCCGATGAACTGAAAACTTATATGGAAAAATGGCGCCAACCCTTCTTGGAAAATTTTCCGTTTGGCGGGGACGCGATTCACAAACAAGTGATGGAAACGCTCCAATATTTTTTGCCCGGTTTTTTAACCGGCCAAACCGCTCAGCGACAAGCCCGATCGCGTCCCGAACCTCAAGTCTTTGAAACCCACGATTTCGTCATCGTCCGCATTCCCTTGGCGCAGGACGACGACGGCAAACCGCGTTTATCCGTAGACGCCTATCATTTATACGTCAGCCGACTGCCCGGGCAAAAAGATGCGCTGACGATCCAGCTGCCGTCGCCGGTCAAACCGAAATCGGCCAAAGCGGAATTCCGGAACGGGATTTTGGAAGTCCGTCTGGTCAAGCACGGCTACGACCCGACGGCCGAGATCAACATCGACGAAAAACGGTAGACGGGGGATCGCCCTCCGTGCCGCATGATGCTTGTTTATTTCAAATATCCGGCTCTCGTCAAGATCATTCGCCCCATCGGATTGAGATTTGCGATCGGATCATTGAGCGAAAAATACTTGAGTTCGAGCCCTTCGTCGTCATTGATCCTCGGCGTGCCGGCGATCCCCGCCGCTTCATACACGGCGACGACATTGTACACTTCATCCCCATGGGGATATTTATAATAAAACGCCTCGCCGGATAACACCGTCACAAATTGAAAGGAGCTCGCCGCGAGGCCCGCTTCCTCATACAATTCCCTCGCGGCGGCTTCCTCGAGCGACTCCCCTAATTCCAAAGCGCCGCCGATCGTCCCCCAATCGCCGCTATCCGTTCGTTTTTGCAGCAAGACTTGGTCTTTTTCGTTCTTAACGATGACGGCGACGCCGACCATGATGATCGGCCGCGTCCCGATGAGTTTTCGCAGTTCTTGTATGTATCCCATGGATCAGCTCTCCATTCGTGAATTGAATTGAGCGCGCGGCGTCCGGCAGGAAACGCCAAGCCGCCTTCCCGAACACTTGTAGCGGTCGAAGCGATCGGTCTATAATTGAAAAAGCAAAACTTTTTATCATTTGGGAGTTGTGATCATGGACATCCAAACTATGACGGCGGCGGAACTACTCGAGCGCTATCGGAACCGATCGCTTTCGCCGGTCGAAGTGACGGACGAGCTTTTTAAATACATCCGGGAATGGAACCCGATCCTGAATGCCTTCGTCACGTTGAACGAAGAAGAAGCGCGCGAGCAGGCCAAACGCGCCGAGGCCCGTTACCGACGCGGGGAAAACCCGTTGCCATTGGAAGGCGTGCCCGTCGCGATCAAAGATTTGACAAATACGAAAGGCTTGCGCACCACTTACGGGACGCCGCTTTATAAAGACCACATCCCGGACCGTGACGCCACGGTCGTCCAGCGTCTGAAGGCCGCCGGGGCCATCATTATGGGCAAAACGAATACGCCGGAATTCGGATACAAAGCGACGACGGATAACCCGTTGTTCGGCGCGACGCGCAATCCGTGGAATCCCGAGACGAACGCCGGAGGTTCCAGCGGCGGTTCGGCGGCGGCCGTCTCCGCCGGTTTCGTGCCGCTCGCCGAAGGCAGCGACGGCGGCGGTTCGATCCGCATACCGGCCGCCCTTTGCGGCGTGTTCGGCTTTAAGCCTTCATACGGACGCATCCCGTACGATAACCATCTCAACGGCATTTTCGGGACGCATGAACCGTTTTTGCATTACGGGACGCTGACGCGTTCCGTCCGCGACGCCGCGCTCATGTTTGACGTGATGAAAGGAGAGGCGGCGACCGACCCGTTTTCCCTTCCCGATTCCGGATGGTCGGCGTTTAAGGCCCTGGACGTCGAAATCGACCGATCGCTGAAAATCGGCTGGACGCTCGATTTCGGAATGTACGAAATCGACCACGAGGTCGCGCGCGTTTTTCAAGACGCCATCGACGCCTTGGCCGACGACGGTTGGGACATCCAAGTCGTCGAAGTGCGCTTCGGCAAAACACTCCGGGAATACATTGAGTTCTTCGAGCGTCTGTGGACGGTCGGCTTGGCGGCAGGCTGCAAAGAGGAAGCCGACGCGCACCCGGAAGCCTTTTCAAAAAGCTTTTTGGAAATGGTCGAACGCGGCACCCGGCTGACGGCGGTCGAATTCAAACGGCTTGAAGAAGACCGGGCCGCCCTTTGGCACATCATGCAAGGCATTTTTTCCGAATACGACATTTTCATTTCGCCGACCGTTGCGGTTCCCGCTTTCCATTGGTCATGGGAAGGCCCGCCGGCCATCAACGGCAAACCGATCAAAGCCGATTCGGATTGGGTCATGACGCAAATCTACAACCTGACGGGGCATCCCGCGATTTCGATTCCCATCGGGCTCACGAAAGACGGCCTGCCCGTCGGCCTTCAAGCCGCAAGCGGCAGGCTCCAGGATGAAAAACTGCTCCGCTTTGCCTACATGTATGAACAACGCTTTGCAACGCTCGCCGGCCGCGTGGCGAATCGGATGATGACTCCATAAGCGTGTCAACGCCCAGCCAAAGGCATCTTGGACAGTCTGCCGACGCGCTGCGCCAGACGCCAGTGGGCAATCTGAACCGTGAAATCCGCTCGAACGGATGGATTCCCGTCGCGAGGCGATTTAGAAAAAGCTTTCCAGCGGCCGACCGCTCTGGAAAGCTTTTTCTTATGCTGCCCAACCCAAAGACGGGAGGGTGCGTCTTGCCGCGAACTGTTCTTGCGCCAGCAAAAAGAAAGTGGACGGCTCGACGCGGCGTTTCCGAGGCCTGCCGGGAAAGGATCACCGCCCCATCCAGGCGAGAGCCGGAAAGGAATCGCACATCCGAGCCGCTTGCAGACTATAAAACCGTGACTTGCAAAGTGCCGATGCCTTCAATCGTGGCAGCGACATCATCCCCCGGATGGAGCGGGCCGACACCGGCAGGCGTTCCCGTCAGGATGACGTCCCCGGGTTCGAGCGTCATCACTTCGGTGACGGCGGCGATGATTTTTTCGACGGAGTGCACCATATCGCTTGTATGGCCGTCTTGCTTCGTCACGCCGTTCTGCGTCAGTTTGATGGAAAGGTTGCGGGGATTGACGTCCGTCGCGACGAACGGTCCGATCGGCTTGTAGGTCGGATAGGATTTCGCACGCGTGTACTGGCCGTCGCGGGCTTGCAAATCGCGATCGGACACATCGATGGCGACCGTGTAGCCGAAGACGACATCCAAGGCCTCGGCTTCCGTAACCCGATGGGCTTTTTTGCCGATGACAACCGCCAATTCCGCTTCATAGTCGATGCGGTGAGTCGGTTTGGCCAACCGTATCGATTCCCCCGGGCCGATGATGGCGCTGGGCGACACCATAAACATCATCGGTTCTTTCGGAAGCGGCTTGTTTTGTTCCTTCGCGTGATCGACGTAATTGAGCCCGATAGCGATGACTTGCTTCGGCTCAACGGGGGCAAGCCACTTGACGTCTTCAAGGCGATACACGCGATCCGTCGGCACCGCCGGTTCGTCGAGATAGGTGCCGAGAAGTTCGATGACGCGGTCGCCGTCAACCATGCCGTGCTTGATTTCACCGTTGTATAGAAACCGTCCATACTTCATCACGGGGTCCCCCTTTTGGAAAAGATAATATTCATATCGATTGAACGGCATGCCATCCAGGCTGTCCTGCTCAGAAGCTTCGATCCGGTTTTCGTGAGTGGTAAACGCCGCCGAATTGACTTTATTTTACCATATTTATCATAAATGAAAGAGAAAAGCCGGCGGCGGGCAACAAATGGGAGACGCAGCGGCGTGCCGTTGCGGTGCATGCTTTACCGCCATCTCCCCAAAGCGCAACCGCTTTCAATGGCTGCCGCACAGGGGGGGCGGGGTTATCGAAAATGAGCGTTTCTCAAATATTGTTCAATCACCGGCACCGTTTTGTCCCCGATGATCAGCATGGCGAGCGCCCACGGAAAGATTCCGATAAACGTCAAACATAAAAATCGCAGCGGACCGACCTTCGTCAAGCCGGCGACATAGGAAATGTAATTGCCGACGCCGAAAGGCCGCGCGAGCGCGATGCTCCAAACGCCATACTTGTGAAACCAATTTCGCGCTTTTTTTACCCCTCTTTTCAATTTAGACGGCAAGAGATTTTCCAACTTATAGGCGATGGCATAGGGAATTAAGCTCGCGATGCTGTAAAAAAAACTCATGCCCGCCGCAACGGCGGACGCTTCCAAAATATTGAGGGGCATCATGTAGCCGTAGGCGAGGACGACGACGATTCCGGGAAAAGGGATCGATGCGCCCTCAATGAACATGGTCAAAAACAAGCCGATGAGGCCGATGCCGTTCAGCCATTCCGAAAGACTATGAATCAAAAGGAAGCTTCCTTTCTTCACGCGCACAAACGGTGTTTTTATTTAAAGTATATCTTCACATGGTCGCATCCGTCAGCCTTTTTATGAAAAAACCCCGGCGAACGCATGGCGGCGCGGCCTTTTCGGTTGATATGAAACCTCCGTACCGGCCGGCGGTGACTTGCAGCATGGCTTGGCCCACCGCGTCTCCGACCAATGCGTGCCTCGATTCGCCCGCAGCTTACTCTTTTAACCTCCGCGGAAGGGCGGCCGCGCCTTCCGATCTTGCCGATTTTGGAAAGCGGAGATTTCGGGCTGTTTCCCGCCGCCCGCTTATGGTATAACTGATTCAAGTCAGAAAGAACCATTCTGGCGAGGAGGATGTCTATGCTTGCCGTCCTGGAAAGCGGAACGATGGGGACGGGAACGGTTCACCACATCGCCTGGCGCGCGACCGATCGCGCGGAACAGGAACAGTGGCGCGACTGGATTTTCGAAAAGGGATTGCACCCGACGTCCGTCATCGATCGCCGTTATTTTACGTCGATTTATTTCCGGGAATTCGGCGGCATTCTGTTTGAAATCGCGACGGATGGCCCCGGCTTTCTCATCGACGAACCGGCAGACCGCCTGGGCGAAACATTGAAGCTGCCGGAATGGCTGGAACCGCATCGGCAGGCGATTGAAGCGCGCTTAAAACCCGTCCGCTTAGATGGAGGCGATCAACCGTGATTCACATCTTTGAACCGGGTGACCATCCGGATCAACCCACCCTTTTGCTCCTGCACGGAACGGGGGGAACGGAACGCGATTTACTCGGGATCGGCCGCATGATATCGGCCGACGCGGCGCTGTTAAGCGTGCGCGGCAACGTCTTGGAAAACGGCATGCCGCGGTTTTTTCGCCGCCTTGCCGAAGGCGTCTTCGACGAGGCCGATCTAGTGTTTCGCACCCGCGAATTGAACGATTTTCTCGACGAAAGCGCAAAAACATACGGTTTCGACCGCAACCGTGTCGTCGCCGTCGGTTATTCCAACGGCGCCAACATTGCGGCCAGCCTCCTCTTTCATTATCCCAAAGCTTTAAGAGGAGCGGTGTTGTTCCATCCCATGGTGCCCCGGCGCGGCATTCCGCTGCCCGATCTCAGCGGCACGCCCGTCTTTATCGGGGCGGGAAAAAACGATCCCATGTGTCCCCCGGAGGAAACGGAGGAATTGAACCGCTTGCTCTCAGATGCAGGCGCCCGCGTCGACGTCGCATGGAGCAACCACGGGCATCAATTAACGCCCGGTGAAGTGAAAAACGCCGTGCGATGGTACCACACCCATTTTGCTTAATCTCTGTGGATGGGCAGGCGTACTTTGCTCGCCTTTTTACCCCTGGCGTGACGCTTTGGAGAGGGAGCGGTGCCGAAAGTATCCGCCTCGGTCGAAAGTCTGAAATCAGATTCCTTCTTTTTTCGAATGGACGACGTCTTCCGGTTTAGCTAAATTAGGCTTACCTGCACAAATTTGAAAGGGAGACGGACATGAGATTCAGAGACTTTCACATCAACATCAAGATCCGCGTGATCGAAACGTTTACGAGCCGCCTCGTCGGCGGCATGATCTTCCCATTTATGGCGATCTATCTCGCCGCCCACTTCAGCGCGAAACTGACCGGCATGATGCTCATCTTCAACGTATTGATCGGAATGATCGCCAAATTTATCGGCGGTTATTACGCGGACATCATCGGCAGAAAAAAGCTGATGGTGACCGCTGAAGTTTTGCGGCTAATCTCCTACATCATGATGGCGGTCGCCAATTCGCCGTGGTTCGAATGGCCGCTTCTCACTTTCTTTATGATGACGGTCAACAACATCTGTTGGGGGCTCGCCGGCCCGGCCAACGACGCGATGCTCATCGACGTGTCGACGCCGGAACAACGCAAATATATGTATTCCATCACTTATTGGGCGAACAATCTCTCCATCGCCATCGGGGGCATCCTCGGCGGTCTCTTTTTCCAATCCCACTTATTTGAACTTTTAGTCGCGATCGCCTGCGCCGAATCGATCACCGTCATCCTGGTCGTCTTCTTCATCCAAGAAAGTTTGGCGACCGCGCATCGCGATGGAACACCTTCCGTCAGTCCCATAGGCATGTTTAAAGTTTACAGAAACGTCTTAAGAGACCGCTTATTTGTTCTGTTTATCCTCGGCAACATGCTCATCTTTACAATGGAAGATCATTTGACGAATTATATCGGCATCCATTTAAGCGATGCCTTCCCGACACAGCATTTTTGGCACTGGGATATCGACGGCGTGAACATGCTCGGTTTCTTAAGAACCGAGAATACCGTCCTGGTCGTTTTGACCTCCTTGCTGGCGGTCCGGCTGATCGCCAAATTCAAGGACCGTTCCGTTCTGCTTATCGGTTCGTCCCTGTTTGTCGCGGGCTACACGGTGATCTCTTACACGACGAATATCTGGCTGCTTTTTCTTTTCATGATCGTCGCCACCTTAGGCGAAGTCATCCGCGTGCCGGTCCTCCAATCCTACATGGCGCTCATCCCGCCAGACGATGCGCGCAGCTCTTACATGGCGGTCAGCGGGCTCGATTGGAACGGCGCGGCGCTGATCACGTCCTTGTTCATTTCGCTCAGCGCCTATCTATCGCCCTTTTGGATGAGCGCCGCCATTTTTGCCCTCGGCTTCTTGGGCATCTTGTTCTATGTCCTCGCCCTGCCCATGTTGGAAGCCCGCCAAGCAAGCCAAGGCCGCCCCACGGCCCGCACGGCCCCATAACGCCGATGGAGCGACGCGCGGCGGCATCGACGGACAAAGTTGCATAGGATCGGCTTCAACGGTTCGCTCGAGCTGCCCGCCAAACGTCCAAAATAGCTTTTCTCGGTCAAACGCTTTTGGTTAAATTGAAAATTTAGGGTATACTAAAGTCAGCATCGTCTTAAGGGGGTTATTATGGCGTTTAACAAAAATAACCGGGAACCGATTCCGGAAGCCGAAACGGATGTCTGGGTCTGCACGAATGACGAATGTTCGGGTTGGATGAGAGACGCCTTTTCCTTTGAAAAGGAACCGAAGTGCCCCTTATGCCAATCGGACATGGAGAGAGAAACGCGCATGTTGCCGGTGATCGAATGATTCTTTTAAATGGAAAGCGCCCTTTCCGACAGCCCGTCGCGCCGTTCGGCGCGGCGGATTTTTTTCGAAAAGGGCGCATTGACGATCCGGTCAGGAGCGAGCGTTTTCGATCAATTTTTTGATGTCTTCCATCAGTGCTTCGTTATTCTTGCGGATGAGCTCGCTCAAGCCTTCCCGCAAGCGTTCGACATCCATCGTATCGCCTTGTTTGAGCACGTGTTGGTCCAGGATGCGGGCCAATTCCACCTCGGAAATCCCGTACGTTTTCGACATGGATCTACCTCTCCTTTTCCAGAAAAAATCCTCATCCATTTCGGAGAAATGTTCAAAAACGGGACAGAAGTTCCCCGACGGTTGATTCCCGTTTCCATTTTCAAGAATATACCAAATCGAATCGCAATGACAACCGTTTGAGTATAGCGGAATGGCGGATCCGTGCGGAAGACGTTCAATTCCGCTGACAAAGGGACCGCCCCTTCGACGGCTCGGCGTCATCGTTGAACAGGAAGCCGTCGCCGCCCGCGCCGCCTTAAAAAATTGGGAAAAAAACGATGGCGAACCCTTACTGAGCGCGGATATGATTCGGCAAATTTCCCAATACAGAGAATCTTGCAAGTATGTTAGAATGAAAGCGAAAATTTCAAGGAAATCGGTGGAAGGAGCTTCTAAAAAGGCTGATGCCTCTCATGAAAACTCCCTAATCCCATCCCCACCGATGATGTTTCCTTCCTTCGGTTGGGACAACCGTCTGTGAGGAAACCGGCATTCGCCGGCATCAAGTCCTTGAATGATGACCCCCTATTTAATCCCTTTTCACCCGGACGATTCCCCCCGTCCGGTCTTTTTTTATTCGGCGAAACGGACCAAAGGCCATCAACGTTGCTCTTCAATCGATTTAAGGGTTCCGCTGGATTTTGTTTGCCCTTTTTGCCATGCGAAAAGGAACCAGGAAAGTGCCGTGTCGTGCGGCGCCATGACGAACTCACAACATTCGAAGCTTGGATTTATTGCATACCGCCGATTTCCGCGCTATTTTTTACGCCTTCATTTAAAATTTTATCGTTTCCGTTCAACGGGGGGTTTTCGCTGCAAGGTCTGTGCTTTCATGGACGGAAAAACTCCGACTTAGGTCTTAGAAAAGATTCAACTCAAGTTGTGAAGACAGCGCCCGATATAGATGCTATCCTAGTAAAGGCCTTCCAAAATGATGGACAACGACAAGTTTTGAGAGGAGAATGCACGGAGTATGAGAGAATTAACCAAATGGTCGTTTAAAAACAGAGCGGCCATGGTCGTCCTCGTGGTATTTATATTGGGATTGGGCGTGATCAGCTATCTGCGTCTGCCGATGGAATTCCTTCCGGAAGCGGACAATCCGCAAGTGACGGTCGTCACCCTCGGACAAGGATATAACGCCGAGTCCATGACGCAGTCCGTCACGGAACCGATTGAAAACGCGGTCTCATCCGTCAAGGGAAAGACGGACATCCTGTCCACGACCGGTGACGGCTACTCCCAAGTCAACATTTTCTTTGATTCAGACACGGATATGAAAGAGGCTAAGCGGGAAGTCGCTGACGCCATCAGCTCCCTTAATTTGCCTCAAGGCGTTGAAAAGCCGACCGTCGTGCAATTGAACACGACGATGATCCCGATCGCCGAAGTCGGCATCACGTTTGCCGACGGTTTATCCAAGGCGAAGATGGAAGAAGCCGATAAAGACATCTTGCCGAAATTCCAGGATATCAAAGGTGTCGCCGATGTCGTCGAATACGGCAAGGTCAATCCCAACGTCACCGTCCAAATCGATGAGAAAAAGCTTGAGAAATACCATATTCCTCTTCAGACGGTGATGGGCCTCTTGCAAGGCCAAAACGTGACCGTCGCCGTCGGCGATAAATCCATCGACGGCAAGATGAGCAATCTGAAAGTGAGCGGGGATCTCACCTCCCTTGACGACTTGAAAAACTTGGTCGTTCCGATCGATGCACCGGGTGCGCCGGTCGTTCGCTTAAAGGACATCGCCACCGTCCACCTCGATGACGGAAAACAAGGCATCACCCGTATGAACGGGAAGGAAGTGCTGGCCATTTCCTTTACGAAAGAGGCGAAAGCCAGCGCGGTCGACGTCGGCAAGGAAATTGAAAAGACGGTCAAAGAACTGAATAAAGAGCGCACGGATCTTCACGCCGATGTCATCTTTTCGACGTCGAACATGGTTGTCGACTCGGTGAACAGCCTGTTGCGGGAAGTGCTGTTGGGCGCCTTGTTTGCGACCATCGTCATCGTCTTGTTCTTGCGCAATCTGCGTTCGACGCTCATCACCATTGTTTCGATCCCGCTCTCGCTTGGATTGACGCTGTTCCTTTTATGGCAATCCGGCATCACGCTGAACGTCCTGACCTTGGGCGGCGTGGCGGTGGCCATCGGCCGCTTGGTGGACGACAGCATCGTCGTCGTGGAAAACATTTTCCGGCGTTCGCAAAAGGGCGGTTTTAACAAAGACACCATCCTTGAAGCGACCGGCGAAGTCGCCAAAGCCATCACGGCCTCGACGTTAACAACGGTCGCCGTCTTTCTCCCGATCGGCCTCGTCAACGGCTCGCTCAGGGCCTTCATTCTGCCGTTTGCCTTAACGGTGACGTATTCGCTTCTGGCCTCTCTCATCGTCGCGCTGACGGTCGTCCCGCTCATGAGCGCCTGGTTGCTCAGGGGATCGAAACTGCCGAAACACCGCGAACCGAGGCTGTATATGAAGCTTTTGCGCTGGAACTTAAACCATAAATTCGTTCCCATCGTTGCGGCCATCGCCATGTTCGCCGGATCCATTGCCTTGTATGTGGCGTTGCCCAAAGGGGCCATCAGCGCCGACAACGCGGAAATGGTCAACGTGACGATGACGTATCCGAGCGATACGCCGATCGCCAAGGTTCAAAAAGAAGGAACAGCGCTGGAAAAAGATTTGCTGAAGCTTGACGGTTATAAGGTTATCCTCACTCAACAAGGCAATAGCGACGATATGGCGAAGTACGGCGAAGTCACCGATCCGACCCAAGTCAACTTTACCGTCATACTGAAAAAAGATGCGGATGCCGATAAATTCATGGATCAGGTGAAGGCCTTTAAAAAGGATTTCCCGGACGCCGAAATCGCCGTCGAACCCGGTTCATTGACGGGCAGCTCCAAATCGGAGATCACTTATGACCTGATCGGCAAAAATACGGCCGATCTCGAAAAAGCGTCCCGTGACATCCTGGCGGCGATCGACGGTGTAAAAGACATCAAAAAAGTGTCAACCAATCTGCAAGAGAAAAAGCCGGTTTACACCTTTACCGTCGATCCGTCTAAAGCCAAAACCCAAGATGTCGCCGCCCAGCTTAACGCTCTGTTAAATCCGACGCCGATCGGGACGATCACGCTCGACGGCAAAGAAACGAAAGTCTTATTGGAAACGAATCTCAACCCGGCCAGCAAAGACGATTTGAGCAAATTGCAATTGATGACGCCGAAAGGCCAAGTGCCCGTCACTGCGGTCGCCAAAATTGAGCGCAGCGAACAGACGAGCACGATTCTCCACAAAGACGGCGATCCGTTCATCCGGATCACGGCCGACGTGCAGCCGGAGAAACTTTCCTCCGTTGCGCAAAACATCGATCAGAAACTCAAAAACGTCCACTTGCCGAAGGGCGTAAAACTCGTTAAGGGCGGCGCCCTCGAGCAACAATCGGACGATTTTACCGATCTCGGTTTAACCGCGCTCGTTTCCATCGGCATCGTTTACTTGATCATGGTCATCACATTCCGGTCGATCCGCACGCCGCTCGCCATCTTGATGACCTTGCCGCTCGCCTCCATCGGCGCCGTGCTCGGGTTGCTCATCTTCCGGATTTCCGTTGACCCGACGGTGCTCTTGGGCGGGCTGATGTTGATCGGCATCGTCGTCACCAACGCCATCGTATTGATCGATCGCGTCAAACAAAACGAAGCGCGCTTGCCGATTCGCGAAGCGATCATCGAATCGGCCGCCACCCGTACGCGTCCGATCTTCATGACGGCGATCGCCACGATCTGTGCGATGCTGCCGCTCTTGTTCGCTCATCACGAGGAAATGAGCCTCGTATCCAAAGGGCTGGCCGTCGTCGTCATCGGCGGTTTGGCCGTCGCGACCGTCTTGACCTTGATCATCGTCCCGGTGTTCTACGAACTGTTCTACTTCAAAAAATCCAAGAAGCAACGCCGGCACGCCGGGCAGCAAAAAGAGATCGTCGGATGAATGTCCAGCAGCCCCCGCACCGCGGTTTCCCGGTGACGGGGGCTGTGCATTTGCCGAGATGTCTTGGCGGCCTCGTTCCGGCGGAACCCAGCGGCGAAAGAAGCGAACGCGTAGAGCGGCGTTCAAATCCCTTCATTGGAGAGGGCGGGCATCATCCGAACGGCAAAAAGAAATACTAGGAATGGAGGTGGCATCATGGCGAGAGAAAAAGAACTCCGCAGCCCGCGCGGCAAAACGGCTTCTTCCGTCAATCCCCAAGGCCTTTCGGAAGACGTCGCCGACCAAAGTCCGCGCTCAGAACTCGAACAAAGAGCCAAAAAGAAAAACACCAAAATTTGAGGGAACGGGCGGATCAATCCGCTCCATGGCTTTCGCCGCGGCGAAAGCCCTCTTCATTTCCATCGCCGCAAAAAAGCGGCGACATAAGGCCGCCGCCGACGATTGCCGTTGATCGTGAAACGGCCGGCCCCTCTCCCCTCTTTGACCCTTTCAAACCGCCCTCAAGTACGGAAGGGAAACTGGCTCAGGCACCGTCAATTTTCCAATTGTCCCCGCGTCCGCCGATCGGGTAAAATCGTAGAAGAAGCATCCGTCCCATACTGGCGGACAAATGGCTCGCTTTGCGGACGGCCCCCGGGGGATCCCGCCGTCGGATCCGACCATGATGGGGGCTGTTTTTGCCTTTGACCGCCGCATCCGAAAGCGGGCCGGCGGCATACGCCGGACGGACAATCAGATAAAAGTGGAGGATACCGCATGTTTGATCCGACCGTTTTTGATCATCTTAAAGTCGTCTTGGAAGGCGCCATATATGATCTCGACCTCGGCGAACATTTCGAAATCGTCGATCGCAGCGATCTCGTCGATCTCGCCAAACTGTCGCGCATTTACAGCATATGCCTGGCAAAAGGGGGCATTGAAGCCGTGATCGAACTCGCGACCGACGCCGAAGGTTGGTCCGGGGAAATCTTGGAGGACGGCGCCCCTTATCCGTGCGAACTGTTCGTGCAGTTTTATTTTAAAGTCAAAGACGCCGACCGCGATTTGCCGGGCATCCCCTTCCGTTTGAACCAAATTTGGAAACCCTACAAACCGAAGATCGAACAACACGTCGCTTTCCTGTACGGCAGCAAAGAAACCGAATTTTACAACCACATCAATTTAATTTTTCCGGACGGAGTCGACGAATCGTTCATTCCCGACATCCCCCGCTTCATCGGCCTCATTCTGGAAACTTTGACGGCCCTGGAAAGCTTTGCGGCTTAAACTGCCGTTACGCATTGTAGGGTTTGTAAGATTAGAGATAGCCTTGATGCGAGATTGGAATATCGCGTATACGAGGGGCAACCGCCTGAGACGATCGTCGAACAAATCCGCCGTCTTTATGAAATGATTTTTCAAATCTCGTCCGAGCGGATGGCGCAAAAAATGAAACAAGTGAATCATCTGCTCGCGATCGTCGCCTTTGATGAAGAAAAAGCCGTCGGTTTTAAAATCGGCTATGAGAGCGATTTCGAAGAATTTTACAGCTGGATCGGCGGGATTGATCCGGCCCCTATCGAAGAAGAGGCATCGGTTCAAAATTAATGACATGCAGCATGAATGGCTGAGGAAACACGGTGATAAAATCGTGACGACCCAAACCAAAAACAAATGGCGCGCAATGCTCCTATTAAACTTGCGCCACGGGTTCGATATCATCGGAACGTTTACGGACGAAAAAGGGGAACCGAAATTCATTTTGCAAAAGCGATTATAAATTTTAACCGGTCCGGGGAAAGGCAAGCGGAGCTTCCGGTTTTGACCATCGTCGCCGGTTGGACGGCGGCTTTTCTTTTTTAAAAGTCCATTCCTTTTTGAATGGGCCGAAGTCACATGAAGGGTTTCCATTTGCCCCCGCACGGGGATCCGGAGACCTCACCGCGTCACCTCGTGCCGAAACGTTGGGGCGAAAGGCGCTCTTGTCCGTTGGGCTCACAAAGGCGAGCGATCATGGCGCATCGATCGCGTACGCACCATAAGCCATTGTCGCCTTTTATGGCCCTTCTTTTCGGCTGGAATGAAGCTGAAACCATCGGTACCGCTGGTCAATCGAGAACCTTTCCGAGCCGCCACATGAGATGGCCGGCGATGACTTCTTCTTTTAATTTATAAAACCCGTGTTTTTTGTAAAACCGGATCGCCCGTTCGTTCGTCGCCGAGACGCGAAGGTGATATTCGTTGACGCCATGGTGGCGGAAAAATGCTTCCGCCCGGTCGAGTTGAACTTTCCCGTATCCTTTGCCGCGGTATTCGGGTACAAGATAAAACAAATCGACATAACCGATGCGGCGTCCTTGATATAAAATGATCTCGGCCTCGGTTTGCCCGATGACTTTCCCGTCGTGCTCCATCATAAGAAACCCGTCGGGATACAATGCGCTGTTCAAAGCCATCCAAGCGAGATACGCATTCTCATTCCCCATCCCCTCGGCAGACCCCATGCTGACGAGAAAAGAATCCCGGCGAAACTTTAATAACGTGGCATAATCACGATGGACATGGATCGGTCGGAAAGTGAAAGCGGGCGGGGCTATCGCCTTCCCGTCGCTCGATGGCGCCTCCCGTTCGCGTTCCCGTTCTTCTCCGCTCCCCGCAGGCTTCTCATGCGTCATTTCCCTTGCGCTCCTTTTATCCGAATGCCTTGCCACTTTATTTATATAGGAATCGCCGGGAATGCGTGCGCCAATTTTCACCGGGCAAAAGGCGGATCGTCCGCACTCTTTGCCCCCTAGGACGGCCGTTGCCCCATCAAGCCATAAAAGAACAGACGAACCAAATCGCGGAGCAGGGGACTATCCGGATCGTCGATGAACAGCTGCGCATGCTTGACCGTCTGATCGTAAAACATGTTTATGTAGAAGATCACCGATTCCATGGACAGCTCCGGATGGATTTCGCCGCTTTCCTGGCCGCTCCGCACCAATTCCATGATCAGCGGCAAGCTCTTTTCTTTATAAAGCGTCTCCCAGAACTTCCAGATCTCTTTATCGCTGCCCATTAACTTCTCCATAATTTCCCTGTTTTTGAAATGCTCTTGCGTCCGGAATTCCTCAAAGATGAGGCGCTCGATCTTTTCTCGGAATCCCATCGTTTCATCGCGGATGATGTCGCGAAATTCAATATACCTTTCCTCGATGTAGCGGATAAACACATCGCGAAATAACGCCTCTTTGCTCTTGAAATGGTTGTAGATCGTCACCGGGGAAACGCCGGCTTTTTCGGCGATGTCGTTGATTTTGACCCCCGATACGCCGCGTTCGCAAAACAGTTCGAAGGCCGCCCGGCGTATGGCCGTCTTTTTTCGCTCCTTCACTTTTTCGTAGCCGTTCATGCACACACACACCTCTTCATAAAAGTAACAAACTTCAAGGCAAAATACCAACCGACCGGCGCTTCGCCCCTGACGCCGGATGCCCGTTTAAATGGCCCGTAAGATCGGCTATTGACTTTTATCCAGCGCATGCTAAGATGATTTTGAAATATACACACGTTAAAATTTCAATTTCTGAAAATTAGGAGGAAACCTTGATCGAGCTGAATGGTTTGACCAAAACCTTTGCCAATGGGCGCGGGATTTTCGATCTGTCGTTCCGCATTCCGGAAGGTGAAGTCTTCGGCTATCTCGGCCCGAACGGTGCGGGGAAATCGACGACGATCCGCCATTTGATGGGCTTTTTAAAACCCGAAAAAGGGTCGGCGGCGGTGTGTGGCCACGACTGCTGGCGACAAGCCCCGTTGGTGCATCAACGGGTCGGCTATTTACCCGGGGAACTCGCCTTTCCGGAAGGGATAACCGGGCGCGCGTTTCTCCGCCTCATGGCGGGCATGCGGGGAACCCGCGATGAAAAACGGCGCGACGCGCTGCTGGAGCGCTTTCAATTGAACCCCGATATCCCGATACGGAAAATGTCCAAAGGGACGAAGCAGAAGCTCGCGATGGTCGCCGCGTTCATGCACGATCCGGCCGTCTATATTTTGGATGAACCGACTTCAGGGCTCGACCCCGTCATGCAAAAAGTGTTCGTCGACCTGATCCTTGAAGAAAAAAACCGGGGAAAAACCGTATTGATGAGTTCGCACAGCTTTCGGGAAATCGAAAAAACGTGCGACCGCATCGCCATCATCAAACAGGGCCGCTTGATCGCGATCGAGGATATTCACACTTTGCAGCGAAAACAGCGCAAAATTTTCGAAGTGACGTTCGGCGATGAAGAGGCGGCCAAAAGGGCGGCGGCGAACGAATCCTTTGATCCGACGCGGCGAGGGCGGACCGTCGATTTTGTTGTCCAAGGCGACTACAATGCTTTTCTCGATGCGATCCGCCGGGAGTCCGTCGTCAACGTCAGCGTGCATGAACAAGATTTGGAAGACATCTTCATGGATTACTACGCCGGAGAGGGGGATGGGCGATGAATGCCGCGCTGTTTGCAACGAATCTGAAGACCAACATGAAAAACTTTTTCAGTTACGGGATCGGTTCCGTGCTTTATCTCGCCATGATCATCTGGATTTTCCCGTCCGTTTCCAACACGGACATGGAAAAACTGATCCGCCAAATGCCGAAAAACTTGATCGAGGCTTTTAACTTTACATCGGGCATCAGCAGTGCCGACCACTTTGTCGCCAACGAATTTTACGGGTTGCTGTATCTGCTCATCATGGCCATATTCGCCATCACGACCGCCGTGAAATTGATCGCGCACCACGTCGACCGCGGCTCCATGGCCTTTATTCTCGCCGCGCCGCAATCGCGCGTGAAAGTGGCCTTGACCCAGGCGGCGACGCTCGTGTTCGGGCTGCTTCTGATCGCCGCGATCATGACCGTCGGTGGCTGGCTCGTCGCGCTCGCCATTCTCGGCGGAGACGGCATCCCGTTCGCGCCCTTTTTCCGGCTCAACGCGATCGGATTTCTATTGTTCTATGCGATCGCGGGCTACGCCTTTTTCTTTTCTTGCCTGTTCAATGATGAAAAGCGGGCGCTGAGCGCCGCGTCCCTCTTGACCCTCGTCTTTTACGTGCTTGATCTCGTCGGCCGGCTCAGCGACCGGCTCGATTGGTGCCGCCATCTCTCGGTCTTTGCGGCGTATAGGCCGCAAGATTTGCTCGACGGGACGGCGCACGTCGCCGTGACCGCGATCGGGCTGTTCGCCGCCGGCACCGCCCTTTATTTAATCGGCATCGCCCTATTCTCAAAGCGCGATTTGCCGCTGTAATAAACCGCACGGCATTCGTTTTTCAAATGGCGATCTCTTCTTGGGAAAGAGGCAAAAATGATAAAGGCCGCCCGCGGGCGGCCTTATTTAGTGAAGGCGTGAACGCGCCGGACTTAACCCTTGTCGGGGTGTACGGCATCGTCGATCGCTTGCTGGAGTTCGCTTTTATAAGCTTCCGTTTGTTCGTCCGACCAACCGAGGTGGTTTTGCATGACCCGAACGACCGGTTCCTGCCATTTCTTCACCCATTCCATGTCGAACAGGAGCGCCCCCGTGCGGCGGATGAAGAAATCGACCGGTTTCACCGTCATTTCCTCATCGATGCCGTAGACGATCTGGGCGTAAATGCTCTTAGGCAGACCGGCGTTTCCGGCTTCTTCCGCGGAGGATTTAATGATATCAAAGACACGGTCGACGTTCGAGCCGTACAAGCGGACGAGTTTTTCGGCTTCCGCCTCATCCAGTCCGAGCCCGACGCCTTCGCGCGTTTTTTCCTGAACGAAGCGCGGATATCCGTCGCCCCCGCCGACATCGCCGCCGGACAACTTCACCTTATCCGTCGAACACGCCGGATAGGTTTGGCCCGTTTCTTGTTCAAGCTGTTTGGCGACCAAATCGACGGTTTTCTTCGCCATTTGCCGATAGCCGGTCAATTTGCCGCCCGCGATGGAGATCAAATTCGATTCGGAGACGAAAATTTCGTCTTTCCGCGAGATCTCCGACGGGTCTTTGCCTTCTTCATGGATGAGCGGACGGACGCCGGCCCAACTCGATTCGATGTCGGCGGGCGTCAAGTTCAAGCTCGGGAACATGCCGTTGGCCGCTTCGAGGAGATAATCGCGGTCGGCTTCCGTCATTTTCAACCGGGTGATATCGCCGTCATAGTTCGTGTCGGTCGTGCCGATGTAGACCTTGCCGGCGCGCGGAATCGCAAAAACCATGCGGCCGTCGCCGTTCGGCGTATCGAAATAAACGGCGTTTTTCAACGGGAACCGCTTGCCGTCGATCACGATGTGGACGCCTTTCGTCAAATGGAGGTATTTTCCTTTTTTCGAATGGTCCATTTCCCGGATCGTATCGACCCACGGCCCCGTCGCGTTCACGACTTTTTTGGCATAAATGCGATACGATTCGCCGGTGATTTGATCAACGGCGCGCACCCCTTGAATCTTGCCGTTTTCATCGTACAACAGTTCGACGGCTTTCGCGTGGTTCACCGCCTTGACGCCGCGGCGCACCGCTTCTTTCATGACTTCCAGCGTCAAACGGGCATCGTCGGTGCGGTATTCGACGTAATACCCGCCGCCGAGGAGCCCTTCTTTTTTCAAGAGCGGCTCTTTCTCCAACGTTTGTTCGCGCGACAGCATCGTCCGCCGTTCCTCTTTTTTGACGCCGGCGAGAAAATCATAGATTTTCAAGCCGATCGACGTGGTGAACTTGCCGAACGTGCCTTGTTTGTAAATGGGCAGCAGCATCCAGACCGGCGTCGTCACATGGGGGGCGTTTTCATAAACGATCGCCCGTTCCCGGCCGACTTCGGCGACGAGCTTGACCTCAAACTGCTTCAAATATCTGAGACCGCCGTGCACGAGCTTCGTCGAACGGCTGGAGGTGCCTTCGGCAAAATCGCGCATTTCGAGCAAACCGGTTTGAATGCCGCGCACCTGCGCGTCCAACGCGATGCCGGCACCGGTGATCCCCCCGCCGATGACGAGCAAATCCAACGGTTTTTCGCTCATTTCTTTTAAAATCGCCGTTCGCTCCTTGGCTGAAAACGTAGAGGTCATGGAATGTCCCTCCTCTGTGGAAAAGTATGGTTTCTGAAAAGAAAAGACCACAACTCCTCCATACCACTGACCTTAGTGGATAGCGAGGCGTCATGGTCTTCTCCTGAATCATGACCTTAATTAACTTCTATATACATATTAACATGTTCTGGTTGGATTGTACATTATTTGAACGCCCGCGCGGCGGCCACCGCTTTCTTCCAGCCTTCATACAATTTGTTGCGTTCGTCTTCACCCATTTGCACGTCGAACGAGCGGTCGATTTGCCAATGTTCCGCGATTTCATGGCGATCTTTCCAATAGCCGACCGCGAGCCCCGCGAGATAGGCGGCACCGAGCGCGGTCGTTTCGTTGACCTTCGGACGTTCAACCGGCACGCCCAAAATATCGCTTTGGAACTGCATGAGGAAGTTGTTGGCGACCGCGCCGCCGTCGACGCGCAATTTCTTCAGTTGAATGCCGGAATCGGCTTCCATCGCCGCCAGAACGTCTTTCGTTTGATAAGCGAGCGACTCGAGCGTCGCGCGGACAAAGTGCTCTCTCGTCGTGCCGCGCGTCAGGCCGAAGACCGCCCCGCGCACGTCGCTGTCCCAGTAAGGCGTCCCGAGTCCGACGAAAGCGGGAACCACATAGACGCCGTCCGTCGACGAAACCTTCGTCGCATATTCTTCACTTTCGGCCGCATTCCTCAGCACCCGGAGGCCGTCGCGCAGCCATTGGATGGCGGAACCGGCAACGAATATGCTGCCTTCCAAGGCGTATTCGACTTTGCCGTCGATGCCCCAGGCAATCGTCGTCAGCAGGCCGTGTTCAGATTTGACCGGTTTTTCGCCCGTGTTCATGAGCATGAAGCATCCGGTGCCGTAGGTGTTCTTCGCCATGCCCGATTCGTAACAAGCTTGGCCGAACAAGGCCGATTGTTGGTCCCCGGCGATGCCGGCAATCGGCACTTCTTCGCCGAAGAAATGGTGGGGCACCGTTTTTCCGTAAATTTCAGAGGACGGGCGGACTTCCGGCAACATCGACTTCGGAACGCCGAGGATGTCGAGGAGCTCATCGTCCCATTTCAAGTCATATATGTTGTACATGAGTGTCCGGGAGGCGTTGGAATAATCGGTGACATGGGCTTTTCCACCGCTCAGCTTCCAGACGAGCCATGTGTCGATCGTTCCGAACAAGAGGTCGCCTTTTTCGGCTTTTTCGCGAGCGCCCTCGACGTTGTCCAAAATCCATTTGACTTTGGTGCCCGAGAAATACGCATCGATCAGCAAGCCGGTTTTATCGCGGAATAAATCATTGTAGCCTTTTTGTTTCAATTCTTCACAGATGTCGGCCGTCTGGCGCGATTGCCATACGATCGCATTGTATACGGGAAGCCCGGTGTTTTTATCCCAGACCACCGTCGTTTCGCGTTGGTTCGTAATGCCGATCGCCGCGATCTGCTTGGGCTCGATGTTGGCGCTCGAAAGCGCTTGAGCGATGACGGCCAACACGGAACCCCAAATTTCCGAAGCATCATGTTCCACCCAGCCCGGTTTCGGAAAATGCTGCGTGAATTCCTTTTGGGCGATTTGAACGACTTCCCCTTTTTGGTTAAAAATGATCGCCCGCGAACTCGTCGTGCCTTGATCGAGAGCCATGATGTATTTTTCCATCCGAAAATTTCCCCCTTATCGGATATTGACTTGATCGATTTTCAAGTGCGGCTCATGCGGGTCAGCGATTTATTTCGCGACATTCGCCTTGGAGGCCCCGCTCGCTTGAGGCAGGTTTTTCTCGCTGAAGTAAGCGGCGAGGATGACGACGACGAGAATCACCGCGATGATCCAGAACGCCGGATCAAATTTATCAAGAAACATCGCTTTATAGAACAATGAACCGAACATGCCGCCGAGAATCGGGCCGACGACCGGGATCCACGCGTAACCCCAATTTGAGCTGCCTTTTCCGGGAATCGGCAGGACCGCGTGCGCAATGCGCGGCCCCAAATCCCGTGCCGGGTTGATCGCATAACCGGTCGTGCCGCCGAGAGACAGGCCGATCGCCACGATCAGAAAGCCGACGATGAGCGGATTCAAGCCGTCGGTAAACTTATTGGCGCCGATCGCTTGAATGCCCATGACCAAGACGAACGTGCCGATGATTTCGCTCAACAGATTGGAGAACGTGTGCGGAATCGCCGGACCGGTGGAGAAAACTCCCAATTTTTTCCCGGGATCTTCCGTCGCCCGCCAATGCGGCAAATAGTGCAAATACACGATGCACGCGCCGAGGAAAGCGCCGATGAATTGGGCAAGGATGTAACTCGGCACTTTATCCCAGGGGAAGTCCCCCGCGATGGCCAGCCCCAGCGTGACCGCCGGGTTGAGATGGGCTCCGCTGATGTGACCGACCGCATAGACGCCGACTGCGACCGCCAATCCCCATCCCATGGTGATGACGATCCAGCCTGAGTTCTCGGCGTTGGATTTGCGCAGGTTCACCCCCGCGCAAACGCCGCCGCCAAAAATGATGAGAATCATGGTACCGATGAGTTCCCCTAAAAAGGCTGACATGACGTTTTTCCTCCTCCTATTAATCCCTTAAATTTTATTTTTTCGTAAGCGAAATGAAGAAGAGACCCACAAAAAGCGCGATTCATGCCACACAGCGCAGCATGCCGGATTTTTGTGAGCCTCAACTCTCATTCACTGGTTATGAACTTGCTTTCAGTATATCCGGTAAAGAAAGCGCTGTCAATATTTTTTTACGATTTTTTGACGATTTTTTTACGGTTTCCAAAGCTCCGGAAGCGAGGTGGAAATCGCCGTCGCTCCGGCGTTTAACGCCTGCTTTATTTCATCCTCCGACCGGATCAGCCCGCCGGCGATGATCGGCGTGCCGGTCGTCTGATGGACTTCTCTGATCATTTTCGGAACGATGCCCGGCAGGACTTCAATAAAATCCGGACGGATTTTTTCGAACTGCCGGTAACTTGTTTCCACCGCGATCGAATCGAGCAAAAACAAGCGCTGCACGGTGATGAGTCCGCGTTTTTTGGCGATCGAAAGCACATTGGATCGCGTCGATATGATCCCCTCCGGCCGGATGACTTGGCAGATGTATTCGGCGGCATGCTCGTCGTTTTTCAACCCCTGAACGAGATCGGCGTGCAACAAAATTTTCTTGCCGCTTCTCCGCGCCAGCCGCACCATGTCATGCAACCAAGCGAGATGGGTCTCCAACAAAACCAAATAGCCAAACGAATCGTATTGGAGCAATTTTTCGAAGTCCTTCATGCGGCGGATCGCGGGCAGAATCTTTTGACCGTCAAAATCCATTATGCTCCCGCCCTTTTTCAGCTTGTTTGGGCACGCCATCGGGCCGGGAGGGACGCGAACGCTCAGATGCGCTTCTGCAAAAAGTTTTCCACGCAAGCGAGCGCTTCGCTTTCATCGGCGCCTTCGGCAATGATTTCGATCACATCGTTTTCTCTGACCGACGTCGCCATGATCTGCAGAATGCTTTTCAAATTGACTTTATTCTGGCCGTTCAAAAAATAGACGTCGCTCTTGAAATCCTTCAAGCGCTTGACGAGTTCCCCCGCCGGCCTGGCATGCAAACCGTTCTCTATCTTAACCTCTACCGTCTTTTTAATCAACGTGTTTTCATCCCTTATCTCTCTTTATGAAAGTTTACTAAATGTCTTCGCTTGGCTCGCCGCATCGGCGACTTCGCCCAGCGAACCGCCGATGCCGGCCTGGACGACGGCGGCGTAAGCGCCTTCGACCAACGGAGCGTCGCAAATGGTCACGTTCGCGTTGCCATCCAACATTTCCACGGCCATTTCAGCGTTGAGCCGGGCGCTGCCGAGGTCGAACAAAAGGGCGACGCCGTCCTCCGAATAAACGCTTTCAATGGCGTCCTTGATTTTCAGGGCGCTCGTGCCGATGTCGTTTTCATCGGTGCCCCCGGCCACGGCGATGGCCACGTCCGGTTGGACTTGTTCCAGCAGTTTCTTCAAACCGTGCACGAGTTCGTGGCTATGGGAAACCAAGACAAGACTGACCGCCATTATGCCTTCACACCTTTTAATTCGTTAAATAGGGTGTCGAACAAGAGATAAGAAGAGTAGGCGCCGGGATCCAAGTGCCCGATCGAACGCTTGCCGAGATAAGCGGCCCGGCCTTTCGTCGCTTCCAAGTCTTTCGTTTTTTCCAATGAAGCTTCCGCGAGCGCCCGCAGTTCGTCGAAATCGACGGCACCATCGTAGGACAGCCATTTTTCAACGACCGGCTCCCAGACATCCACCATCGTTTTTTGGCCGAGTTCGGCCTTTCCGCGCTGTTTGATGCCGATTAAGCTTTCTTTAAAAGCTTCGCCCAACTCGCGAACCGTCACGTCGGCCTTGCCTTTCAAATACGCGGCCGCCTTGAGAAACGCGGTGCCGTACAGCGGACCGGAAGCCCCGCCGACTTTGGCAATGAGCGTCATCGCCACCGTTTGCATCAAGCCGGCGATGTCCGCCGGTTCGTTGTCCCGGATTTTTTGAACGGCTTCCGCAAATCCTCGCGACATGTTCACGCCGTGATCCCCGTCGCCGATGGCGCGGTCCAACTCCGAAAGAAAGTCTTTTTTCTCCTGAATGCGTTCATTGACGGTGAAGAGCCAATTTTTGATGACGTCTTTTTGCATGGTTCTCTCCCCTTCTCGTGTTGTCATTTCCATGCCGGCGCATCGGTTTCGGCATCCAACAATTCGGCGAGCTGATCGTCCAGTTTGAGAACGGAAACCGAACAGCCGGCCATTTCCAAAGACGTCATGTATTCGCCGACGAAGGTTTTGTGGACATGAACGTTTTGGCCCGCCAGAATCTCGGCTACTTTTCGATTCAAAATATAAAGTTCCATCAGCGGCGTGCCGCCGAGGCCGTTGATCATCACAGCGACTTTGTCGCCGGCCGCAAGACCGAGTTCAGGCAGAATTTTATCCATGAGCAGCTGTGCGATTTCGTCCGCCGTTTTGATCTTCGTCCGTTCAATGCCCGGCTCGCCGTGGATGCCCATGCCGATTTCCATTTCGTCATCACCGATCTCAAAGCCCGGTTTCCCGGCGGCGGGAATGGTGCACGGCGTCAGGGCGATGCCCATGCTTTTCACGTTTTCGATGACCTTGCGGGCGACGGCTTCGACATCTTCCAATGTCCCGCCTTTATCGGCCATCGCGCCGGCGATCTTATGGACAAATACGGTGCCGGCGATGCCCCTCCGGCCGGTCGTGTACGTGCTGTTTTCCACCGCGACGTCGTCGTTGACGATGACTTTGGCGACTTTGATGCCTTCGGCTTCCGCCATGTCCGCCGCCATTTCAAAGTTCATGACGTCGCCCGTATAGTTTTTGATGATCATCAGAACCCCTTTGCCGCCGTCGATCGCTTTAATGCCTTCGTACACTTGGTCGGGCGTCGGCGAGGTAAACACTTCCCCGGCGACGGCCGCGTCAAGCATGCCTTTGCCGACGTATCCCCCATGCGCGGGTTCGTGTCCGCTGCCGCCGCCGCTTATAAGGGCGACTTTGCCTTGAACGGGGGCGTCTTTGCGGACGATGACCGTGGTGCCTTCAATGTTTTTCAGCTTGTCCGGATGCGCCGCGATGACCCCCTCGATCATTTCTTGGACGACGCGATTCGGATCGTTGATGACCTTTTTCATCTTTTCATCCCCCTATTTTTTAATGAGCTTCTCGACATATTAATAAGCAAATTCCATGCCAAAAAACGGAGCCCGTTCTGACAAGTTTTTAAATGTATGCGCTTTCTTTGTCTGGTAAAAAGTATCAGCTTTCTTGATACTTTTTACCAAGAAGGTTTTCCAGCCCGTATTTCCGCACTTTGGCGGCCACTGTTTTGTGCGTGACGCCCAAGACTTTCGCCGCCTGATTAAAGCTCGGATAGCGTTGAATGATTTGTTTATAGATTTCTCTCTCATATTCTTCCATCGTCATCGGCGCCCGCTGTGCCAGAAACTCCGACAAGGAAGGGTCTTCCTCACGCATCTCGGAAACCGATGACGGTTCGGCGATGTAATTCGGCAGATCCTTCAAATAGAGCGTATCGCCCTCGGCTAATGTGATGAGCCGTTCCATGATGTTTTGCAATTCCCGGATGTTTCCCGGCCAGTTGTAGCGCATCAATGCCTCGATGAAACCATCTTCATAATACTTGATACTTTTTCCCAACTTTTTATTGTACTGAACGCGGAAGTAATCGACGAGCAGCGGGATGTCGGAACGCCTCTTCCTGAGCGGCGGGAGGTGAACCGGAATGACGTTCAAGCGGAAATAAAGGTCTTCACGGAACAATTTTTTTTGAACCATATCCGGCAAATTTTGATGGGTCGCGGCGATGATGCGCACGTCCAAACGGATCGTCTCGTAGCCGCCGACACGCTCGATCTCCCGCTCCTGCAACACGCGCAAAAGCTTGGCTTGAAGATCCAAGCTTAAATCGCCGATTTCGTCCAAAAAAATTGTGCCGTGGTTGGCGAGTTCAAATTTCCCTTTCCTCGTTTGCACGGCGCCGGTAAACGCTCCCTTTTCATGGCCGAACAGTTCGCTCTCTATAAGCGAGGGCGGAATCGCGGCGCAATTGACCCGGACAAACGGCTTATCTTTGCGCAAGCTCGCTTGATGAATCGCCTTGGCCACGAGTTCTTTGCCCGTGCCGCTCTCGCCCGTGATCAGAACAGTCGCTTCCGATTTGGACGCCTTGTTCGCCACCGATAATGCGTCGCGGATCGTTTCGCTCTCGCCGATGATCATATCAAATGCCTTGTCAAACTGGTGCTTGGACAGTTCCAATTCCAAATACTTTGTCCGCTCTTTTTCCATTTCCAATTGCTCGAGCAACACTTTCATGTCGTCGATGCGGCTGAGCGTCAGCACCGAGCCGTAAAATCTCCCATCGACGATCGTGGGATTGAGCCGGGCGATATACATGGGGTTCTTTTTGAACGCGACGATCTGCGCCGTCGGCTGCCGTTTCTCGGCCGCCGCTTTCCAGGCGCGTTCGCCGACGACGGAACGGACGTCGTTGTCCAGTTTTTCTTCCTCGATCAACCGCGAAAACGCGGGATTGAGAAACACGAATTTTCCGCTTGGATCGGATAACCCGATCAAGTCGTCAACGGTGCGGAGGACAAGGTTCAACTGTTCTTGAAGCCTTTTGACTTCGTTCAATTCTTGACTGAGCGCTTCCACATCGGAAATGTCTTGAAAAAGAAGGATGGCCCCGATGACCTCGTGGTTGTAGACGAGCGGCGCCCGGCTGGCGATGATCGTTCGGTCTTTTAACGTTTTGCGCCGGGAAAACGGTGCGCTTTCCGGTTTTAAAATTTTATTCAAACCGGAATCCGGTACCGCTTCTTCCGCCTTGCGGTTCAGCAAGTCGGACAAAGGCACCCCGAGCAACCGGACCGCTTCTTTATTGGCGTAGGTAATGACGTTTTCGCGGTTGACGATGACGACGCCGTTCGGGAGATTCGCGAGGACCTCCTCCATGGTCATCGAGTTTTCCATCAATAAACGGTCGGCGACTTCCTGGTCATAATCATCGTTGCTGTTTAAAATCTCCTTGATTTCGGCAAACGCTTCGGCCGACAACGGCTCTTCAAAAAGGATCGTGACTTGTTCGCCCTTCTTTATTTTCAGCGAAACGACGGCCAAAAGATTGATCACGGGCACTTGTTGACCGTTGTAAAGCAAAAACACCCGTTTTAATTTGTCGGGATCCGAAAACAATTTCTTCAATTTGGCGATCAACGTGGCGACCATTCTGACGTGCAGGCCGTTTTCTTTCATCACGGTAAAGGTATAGCGATGCAAGACGCTTCCGCCTCCTGGCCTCTCGTTTTCTCGTTTAAGGTAGAGCCGCTTTCGATCAGAAATTCATGTAGGACTGCCCGCCGTCGACGTTGATCGTCGCCCCGACGATCCAAGACGCCTTTTCTGAAGCGAGAAACACGACGACGTTGGCGACTTCTTCAACGGTGCCGAAACGCCCCGCCGGAATATGCGTGTCGATGAACCGGCGGATCCTTTCCGGATCAGCTTCTTGCCGCTTAATCCAGTTACCCGTGGGATGGAGAATGGCGCCGGGCGCGACCCCGTTGACGCGGATGCCGTAACGGATGACCTCATCGGCAAAGCCCTTTGTAAAACTGATCAATGCCGCTTTGGCATTGTTATAGGTGATCTTGCCGCCGCTTTCTCTCCCGTAAATCGAGGAAATGTTCACGATCGCGCCGGATCGCTTTTCTTTCATCACTTCGGCCGCCATTTTACTGAAATGAACAGCGGACAAATAATTTAACCGCAAAGCTTCTTCGAAAACCTCTATGTCGGTGTCCAACGCGCCGCCGCCCATACTGCCTCCGGCGTTGTTGATAAGGATGTCGATCGTACCGTGTTCCTGAATAAATTGTTCAAACACGCGGACGCGATCCGTGGATTTCAACACGTCGCCCGGATAGATCGAGACCCCGAGCGCTTGTCGGACCGTTTCGAGCGCCTCGCGTCCGCGGGCGGTGACGCCGACCGTCGCGCCTTCACGAACGAAAGCTTCGGCGATCGCGCGGCCGATCCCTTTGGATCCCCCGGTCACGAGCACTTTCTTTCCTTTAAGTTTCAGGTCCATGATCGTCCTCCTTCCGTTCGTCACAGCCCCCGTTTTTTGTTTTCCCTTGTTGGATCCATCCGTATTATACCCGATCTCATCCGCCAGCGGCTTTTTTTCCAAAGCCCCCGTATAAATTTTTCCAAGGCGGACATAATGAAAATAAATGATCTATCTTCTCCCCCTTTAAAAAGGTGTTCCGGAACGATCTCCGGAACACCTTTTTTTCTCCGCGGCGGGCGGTTTCTGTTTTCCTGGCGACACAGGGAGCCGCTCCCGTCAATCCGAGGGATGGCAAAGCAGCGGCGGCCGATCGTTGGCCGGGTCGGATAGAGCCCCAAAGCTTTTTGATCCCGCCCGTTCGCTTGGCGTTTGTGATCGGAACGAGCTTTGCGCTTTAACGGGGCGGCACCGCAATCGTCTGCCCGATGCCGAGCCGCTCCGGATCGGCATCGGGATTCATTTGCTGCAGCACGCCATGGCGCCAGCCGTTTTCTTCTTCCAAACGCCAAAAAGTATCCCCTTTTTTGATCACGTAAGCCGCCGCCGGAACGCGCAAGCTCTGCCCGATCCGGAGCGCTTCCGGGCGGATGCCGGGGTTCATTTTCAGCAGCGTGCCGTGCGCGAGCCCGAAGCGGTTTTCCAGCGCCCATAGCGTATCGCCTTTTTTCACTTTATACACCAGATAGGAGCCTTTATCGGAGGTTTTGGCGGTTTGATCCCGCTTGGCGTCCGCTTCCCGGCGTTTCGTCTCTTCCTCCGGGACGCGCACGTTGAGATCGACGCGTCCTTTGATGCCGGGAAGGCGGCCTTCATTGCTGTATTGGAAGACGCGCCATTCCTTCCAAATGCCGTTCTCACCCGGCCGCCGCACGCCGTAATGGGCAATCCACAGCGGCACGTTCCGCAAAGCCTCGGTCAAATGCCTTTTGGCGAAATTCGTGTTGGTGTAAATCATCACTTCCTCTCCCGTGCCCGCCGCCACCCGATCGAGATAAACGCGCGCACAGGCCGATAATCGGGCCTTGTCCAACCCTTGCGCTGTCTCCAGGTCGAGAACATGCGGCAGCACGGGCCGGAATCCGCAGATGGTTTGAAGGTAATGATCGGCTTCTTTGACAGCGTCCGCTTCACTTGCAAAGCGGGCGAAATGGTAAAAACCGACGTTTAATCCCGCCCGGGCGGCGTCCCGGGCGTTGCGCTCGAAATTCGGATCGACCACGGTCTTCCCTTCCGTCGCCTTGATAAAGACAAAATCGATCCCCGCCGCCCGCACTTTTTTCCAATCAATCATCCCCTGCCAATGACTGACGTCAATGCCTTTCAAATGTTTTTCGCTCATCGCTTGCATGCCTGACCCTCCCATTCGTTTTTCTTGATTTTCATCCGTCTGTCCGACAGCCGCAAAAGCCGAAAATGGAAAGAGAGGGGTCGGGCCGCAGGGATAGCGGGTTTTTCCACCGGCACATTCGCCTTTTTTAGGCCAAGGTAGGGCCGATAAAGCGAAGAAAACAAAAAACCGTTCTGTTGAAGAACGGTCGGTTCAAAATATCTATCTCATTCATAAAAAATGGCGTCCAACGGCCAAGCGGGCTGATCTTCAGCACGTGGGATGTGTGCCGCCTCCATCAAAAAAAGCGGCGACAACCGCTTCGACAAGCTGCGGATCGGGTTCGTTTCCGCGAAAGGCAAAAGGCATTTCTTTAATAAATCGGCCGTCTTTATACACATGAACGGCGCCTTTTTGCAGCATGACGCTGTACTCGACGTCAAACGTATAACCGTTTCTCTGTATCGCACCCATGTGCGCCTCACCTCCAAACATCGCCTCAGCCGAACCAAGTCCGGCTGCATCATAACTTTCATCGCTGGCAAACGCCACATAGCCGCATTCGGAACAATAATATTGGCAAGGGCCGAGCCAGTCCATCAAGCGGTCGAGGCATTGCGGACAGTCCAACTTTCCTACCTCCTCAACCGTAGTTTGCCCCGTGCGGTCGGATTTGTCTCCAGCATCTAAACGTTCGGCCTTCGGCGACAGATACGCGCAACATGGAGCGGCCAGCGCGATGCGGTACAGCTCTCGAAGATAAGCAAAATGTCCAATCAACCTTTTTCCAAAAAACAAACACGGGGTTTTCGTCGTTCCGGCGAAACCCCGATATGAGCTTTATTATGGTGGAGCATAGCGGGCTCGAACCGCTGACCTCTTGCATGCCATGCAAGCGCTCTCCCAGCTGAGCTAATGCCCCATGGTTCACCACTATTTCTTTATCTATTTTTATTCGTTTCGCTCTTTCGTCGTCCGATTTCGCATCGGACATGTTTAACTATAGCACGGGGATCGGAAAAGGTCAACGGTCTTTCCAAAGTTCTTCTAATCAGACGATTCCGTCTACGGCTAGCCATAATAACCCACTAATAATGTCCGGATAATCAAGGACTTATACAATTCCAGGCTTTTATATCGCGGTGCCGATTTAATTCGATGTTAAGCGAAAAAAACTTAGAAACGCTCCGCATCAATCCCATATATATTAGAAACATTTTTGGCGGCACCGTCATTTTGCATACAAACAGGAAACAAATGTTCTCTATGATGATCTCCTTAACTTGCTTTAATCATTTTCAGGCGATTTTAGCGCATAAGAACGCCATCCCTTTTATCCCTATCGCATCCCGTTTAAAGAAGACGATGCCGAATTCGTTATCATTGGCACACCATTAACAGATTTCCGTCGGGATCTTTAAAATTAAACCAGTGATTGTTCTCGATGCCGGTGGTTAATTGCACGTTCTTCGCCTTCATAAATTCGTAGGCTTGCTGGATGTTATTCGTTTTGAATTGAAATGCCGGGACTTTATAGACTTTATCTTCGGCAAAAATCTTACTGTCCAGGACAATGCTGGGCCCATTCATCGGAATGACGTACAAATGGCCGAATAAGATTTCACCGTCTGCGGGCAATCCTAAAATCTCACAATACCAATCGCGCGCCTGCTCGATATTGCGGACGGGAATAAAAACCCCGCCGATTTGATTGAAAATCGGGTGATTCATGACCGGCCTCCAATAAAAATTTTTTTTTACTACTAAATGAGTGGTTCAACATCCTTCAAACTTATCCTTCAAAGGCGGCATAATAAAGGGAGTGCCGTCTTTAATTTTCGTGTTCATGGGCCGCAGAAAAAGGTATCTTGTTTGAGCGGTTTTGTTTAACCGTTGACAACACCGATCACGAAGCCGTCATATCCTTTACCGCTCACCGTTTGAACGGCCGTCGCTTCAATTCTCGTTTCTTCGGATAATAAATCGATAAACCGGCGCACACCCTGTATTTCCAAGTCTGCACTGCTTTCATCAAGGATCCGCCCGCGGCGCACGACGTTATCCGCAACGATGACGGTGCCCGGCCTTGCAAGCTTTAGCGCCCACTTCAAATAGCTCGGATGGTTCTTCCGGTCCGCATCAATGAAGATCAAATCGAAAGACCGGAACCCTCTTTTTTCAAGAGTCGGCAAGGTTTCGAGGGCCGGCCCGACCACGATTTCAATTTTTTTATCCAAACCGGCCTTTTTCACGTTTGCCGCGGCAACTTCGGCATGCTTTTTATTGTATTCAAGCGTGATCAGCTTGCCGTCGTCCGGCAAGGCACGGGCGAGCCAAATGCTGCTGTAACCGCCGAGCGTCCCGATTTCTAAAATGGCTGTTGCCCCTATGATCTTAGCGAGCAAATAGAGGAGCTTTCCTTGGTTCGGCGTCACATCAATCGCCGGCAAACCGGCTTCCGCATTCGCTTTGAGCACCGCATCCAGGAGCGGATCCGCCGCGTGGAGCTTGGTCTTAAAATAAAGGTCGACATCCTTCCAGATTTCTTCAATCGCCATGGCTTATTGCCTCCGTGTGATGATTTAAATCCAAAATGGATCGATTGGCTTTGAAGGATCCACGCTCAAGGGACCGACGCGGATCCTTTTTCTCGGATCTGCAAACCCCAACCGGCGAAAACCGACCATTCTGACGGCACCCATCTTATTATTAAATATACTTTTTTAAATGGCAAATATTTTTGGAAAGGATATTCAACGTGGAATTCGGCGGATGTTTTGACGATCTATGTCGAAAAATTTCTTTTTGCAAGGAAAGGAAGAAACATAAATTTGTGGAATGGTTTTATCGAACAAAAAGCGCGAATGTCCGGAAAGGACATCGCTATGCGTGCGGCTTGGACCGTCATGAAAGAACAACTGGATCACTTTTATTTAATCCGAAGATTGTCCCTCTACGAATTGAAAAGCGAACATCGCCATCATTATCTGGGGATCCTTTGGGAACTGATTAATCCCGTGATGCTATCGCGCTGCTCGCCATCTTGGCTGCGTCTGTCATCCTTTTGGAACTGATTAATCCCATGATTCCGGCTTCATCTTGAACAGAGGAAACGTGGAAGGAGTCCATTATTTGCCTTGGCATAACCTCCCTTATTTCCACGACGCTTTTTTGCGGACGATGGATCGGACGAGACTGAAGGCCAACTGACCGAAACGTCCGGCATGAGAGCACCTTCATTCAACACCCGTTTGCTCCTAACGATAAAACCTTCATAATTAAAGGAATCCCTTCATGCATCTCGAATGATATATAAAAATTCACTTTAACTTCTTTGATTGGAGAATCGCATTTGAAAAGCGCCAAATCTTTATGGTTATTTATTGGATCCCTCATGGGAATCAGTCTTCTATGGTTTGCAATGATGCTGTTCCTGTCCGCACAAATGGGCTTTTTCATGTACATGGCCGTTCAGATTTTTCTCATCGGCATGCTTATCTTGAATGCCGTTCGGCTGTTTAAAAAGAAGGAACGGCGGAAACCTATCTTCTCCATCGTTTCCTCATTGCTTTTATCCATCCTGTTTTTCTCTATCGCTTTATTAAACGCGATGACTCCGTATTATAGGCAATACATTTATGGCGAGAACCTGGAGCTTTCTCCTTCAGGGAAACTTAAGATTTACGAGGATATGTATAAACGGATCTTTTTGATGTCCGATCATTTGAATTCGTTTAAACGCGTCAAAGTGAAACATATCTTGTTCTATCAAGAAGATCATGTCAATGCTCAGTGGGTGACGGCGGTTTTAAACGGAATCGCAAAAGAACAAAAAGATTATCGCCGCATGTTCGGTTCGCTCCCTCCCTCTAACGTATCCGTTGTGTTTTATTCATACAAAAAGCAGATGGGTTTTCATACCCCCATGATCGACCTAAACGGAGGCTATTTACCATCAAAAAATAGGATTTCCATTTACATCCCCCGTGCCAAAGCGAACGATCGGGAATATATCGAAAAAATCAGCGCCCATGAATATAGCCATTTTTTATTCCATCAATTCGCCAAAGAACATCATATTTCGTTATTTAAAATTCCCGTTTGGTTGAATGAAGGGATCGCGCGCTATATTGAAAATCGGAGTGCCGGCCTCCCACTGGATGAAAAGATCTTACAAGATCAGCCGTGGATCCCGTTGAATAAACTGGATACTTATGGGAATTGGCATGTCCATCTTGACGATCGCGGCACGCCCTATGATCAAAGCGCTTTATTTGTCAGCGACCTTCTCCATAAGAACGGCGAAAAGGCCTTCCAGCGTTTTTTGCTGAATTTAAAAACCGATTCCTGGGAAGACGCATTTGAGAAAGCCACGCATAAAAGATTTGAGGATGAAGAAGCCGATTTCGTTGATCGCTTGAACCGTGCGCGATCGCTTTGGAACCAGACGAACAGTGATTTATTAAAAGCGAAGCAAGCCGAAGCGTTAAAACACCTCAATCAATTGCATCATCTGTTTCCCGGCAACAGCAGTACACTGGATACCGTAGCCAAAATTTATATGAACCAAGGATTGTACCGGAAAGCGTTGGAGTATGGAACCGAAGCCGAAAAAATCAACCCGAACGATGATGATATCAAAGCCTTTTTGTCCTTGGTACTAATATATATAGAACCCGATAAAGCATGGGCAAAAATCCAAGAGATGCCATTGGATGTTCAATACGAAAAGGATTTGGCCGAACACATCCGGCAGTTGATTGACAAGATCCACAAAGGCGAACCGCTCCGTGGTTATTATGATTTTGTCCAATTAAATGATTTGAACAGCGACAAAAATAAATTGGACATAATCAACATGGTTCTTAATAAATATCCGGATGGGAGCCGAAAGTATCGTACGTTGCTTTTGGACTATAAAAGCCAATTGGAGAAGCGCAAAAATCAATGAAAAAGTGACCACTGTCGAACCCAGAATTCCGATCGATCGTTCAACAAAAATAAAATGGAGGCTTGACATAAAGCCTCCGAACACACTTCTCATGCCAACCGGCATCTCCATCTTTCCTGCCGCCCCGCACAAAGGCAGCGCGCTCTTCTTTTTATCCTCAAACTGTATAAAGCCCCTCGTTTTATGTCTCCCATTGATCAAGCTCAACGATGATTGCGCCTGTGGTATGAATGCTTTCCCGTTGAAACGCGGTCGTTTCAACGGGGTATGATTTTCCCCCAATTAATGAATAATGAATACAGATGGGAGGCCTTGAAATGAACCATATCCTGTTTTTGATCATTAAATTCTTCGGCTGCGTCGTGGCGTTTACCATCGGGTTGGATCTGTTTTTTCCCGCGACCGTCACCGATATCCTTTCGTTCAGCATCCTTGTCACCGTCGTGTCGTATGTGGTGGGCGAACGGATCATCCTGCCGCGCTTCGGCCCGGCCGCCGCAACGATCGCCGATTTCCTGCTCGCTTATATGTCCGTTTGGATTTTCGGCAACATCTTATTGAACAACTACTTGCAAATCGCCTGGGGCAGCATTTTGTCGGCCGCCGTCATCGCCATCGTCGAATCTTTCGTCCACCGCTATGCGCTGCTTTACGATGAGACGAATCGGGCAAAAGAAAGGGAGAAACGGCGCACAGGGTATATTCGCACCCCCGAGTATGGCACCGAGTTCTCGGAGGAGACGGATTTGCCCGATAAAAATCGCTTCGATGAATAAAGGCGTCCTCCGCGGGACGCTCTCTTTTTCGGTTCGTTCACCGCTCTTCGACGACCACTCGATCCCCGTGGCTCATCGGCTGCGACACGACGAGAAATTCCAAGTCTCCGGATGTTTCGTTCATCATTTGATGCGGAACATTCGGAGGGATTTCCACGCCTTCCCAAGGGTGCAACGTTTGGCGTTCACCGTCGATTTCAATGGTCGCTACGCCTTTAAGGACGAAAAAAAATTGCCTCGCCCGCCCGTGATAATGGCGAACTTCACGGGTCCCGGGAGGCATTCGCTCTTGGATGACGCTTAACGCGTTTTGCTTGACGAGATGCCAACCGTCACAACCAGCTCCCCACTTATAATGTTCCGCTTTGCTTTTGTCGATTTTCACGGCTCCTCACCTTCCTTTCCTGTCTGCATTGCCAATGCTCATTATAAAAGCGGGAACGTCCCGCGCCAATGCCGATCCTTCGCCGCGAACACTCCTGAACCTGTCGCCCAATCATCCCATCATTCGCCGCGACGGCAACGGCGGGTCGCCGTACTGCAAACCATCCGGCCTGTTACAATTTTACTCCCATCTTTAGTAACCCGCCCTGTTTGTCGGGCGAAGCAATCGCAAAACACTTCCTCGAACACGCGTTTTATTTGCCTCGCCGGGTCTCGCTCTCGCGGCTTTCGGTGATCCGTCCGAAAAACCGCGCCGGGTTGGCGGGCGCCGCGGCAAAGACGACGAGTTTTTGTCCGAAATAGTTCGTGATCGTATAAAGCACGCTGCCTAAAAGAATGGCGATGTCGGCCGCGTGGCCGCTCACCGCATCGACGCGGCTGAACGCCCAGTTCGTGAGGCGTTCACCGAGATGGTACGAGATGACATAACAGACCAACACGACGAGGATAAAGCGAACGAAGCCGGCAAGCAAGGGGGTATCGCTCTTAAACGTAAAACGGCGGTTCAGCAGATAGCTTACCACCGCGCCCACGGAATTGCCGATAAAAGTGGACGCCCAGTAAGACCAGCCTGCGGCGTGATAAAAGAAAAACATGAGAAACCAACCGACGGCCGTGTTGACCACGCCGACCAGCAAAAACCGAATGACAGTGGGCGACACGCGTCCATCACCTTCTCTCCGCGAGCTTCGTCGCTTGCACGCTTTTTCCTGCTCGGCCGGAATAGAGGTCCGTTTCAATTGAGTAGCGCGGACGCCGTTTCGTTTCCTGATAAATTTTTCCGATGTATTCGCCGATCAAGCCGACGCTCATCAACAACAATCCGCCGATAAACCAGATCGATATCATCATGGACGTCCAGCCGGAATCGGCATGTCCGGTCAGTTTGCTGATCATGATGTAAACACCGGCCAAACTGCTGATCATAAACGAGAGAAAGCCGATCAACGTGATCATCCGAATCGGCACGACGCTGAAGGACGTAATGCCGTCAAAAGCAAAGGCGATCATTTTTTTCAAAGGATATTTCGACGTCCCGGCAAAGCGCTCTTTCCGGTCATAATAAACGACGGCGGTCCGGAATCCGAGCTGCGCAACGACGCCGCGGAGAAACAGGTTGACTTCCTTATAACGCGACAGTTCTTCAAGCGCCCGCTTGCTCATCAGGCGAAAATCGGCGTGATTGTAAACGAGATCGACGCCCATCCACTTCATCAGGCGATAAAAGCCTTGGGCGGTCAGCCTTTTAAAAGCCGTATCGGTTTTCCGTTTGTTGCGGACGCCGTAAACAATGTCATAGCCTTCCAAATACTTCAAAACGAAGTCGCGAATCACGCCGACGTCGTCCTGCAAATCCGCATCGATGGAAATGACGCAATCCGATTTTTCCTTCGCGGTTTCCAGGCCGGCGATGAGCGCTTTTTGGTGGCCGAAATTGCGCGCGAGCTTAATCCCGGTCACATAGCGGTTCTGATCCATCAGCTTGTTGATAAGGATCCACGTCCGGTCTTGGCTGCCGTCATCGACAAAGAGAATTTTGCTTTCCGGCGCGATCAATTGTTCCTCGATGAGCGATTGCAAAACCGCCGTTAATTGCCGCGCGCTCTCCGGCAACACGTCTTCTTCGTTATAACAAGGAACGACGATGGTGAGCATCGGACGTTTCATCTTTTGATCACCTCTTCCGTAGGTTTTTTGACTTTGTAAAGATAAATCTTCCAAGCCGCATGCGGATCATCAAAGGTCCTCATGAACTCGAGGCCGTCGTCGGCGGCGTTCAAAATCGGAACCGAAGAAAAGATATAGCGTCCGCCCATGTCATAGAGGACACGGGTATTGAGTTCGAGATGATGGATCTTTTTCCGCGAATGCTTCTTGAATTGATAATGTTTTCCGAGTTCCGCCGAAAAGAGATAAACGCGGTTTCCCCATTGGTCGTAATACTCTTTAAGGGTCGGACTTTTGTCCAACTCCTTGGCGATGATTTTGCGGAATTGATGCTTATAGGATAAAGGATAAAAGTTGTTGTAAGTGTCCAGGGTATAAAAGCCGTTATACTGGGCGATCGCCGGATGCAACCCGATGCTGGCGACCCGATAGCTCGATAGCGGTTTGCCAATATATGATTTTATCTTGCGAAACTCGTCGACCGCATAAAATTGCCTGACCGACGGCTGATGCATATAACGGTAGCGGATTTCTTCGTTATAGCCGCACAGCAAAAGAATTTGCAACGCGAGGCTGATCAAGGCCACCCGTTTCCACCATCCGCCCATGCGCATCAATATGGCGAGCCCGAGAGCGAAATTTAAATAGATGACGAGCGGACGCAAAAAATGGTAACGGGCGAAATTGAAAGTCGTCAGCAAATGAATGCGCGTCTTCAGCGGCTGCCAACCTTTGTAAAACCAAAACGCATACCACACCGACAAGACAAAGGAGAGCACGAACAAAAACACAAACAACCGCGCGTCGCGCCCGCGCTCCTTCTTGGCCAAGATGATGCCCAAAACGAGAAAGAGCACGGGCAGTATGACGAACGTGTGCAACGTCATATCATGAGTATGGCCAAACAAATAGTTTTTGAACGCAAGGCGAATGGTATGGGCCAAGCCCAATTTGGATGAGACAAACTCATCGCGGCTTGTCGGCTCTCCGCCGATGATGAGCGAGGCCACAACCCGGTATTCCACGGCGAAATACATGGCGGTCATCAAGACGATGCCCCATAAAAATGCGAGGTTCCAGCGGCGTTTTACGATGCCGTCATAAAGCCATAACAGGCCCATCGCACTCAAAAAGAAGAAAAACCCGAGCTCAAAACTGGAATAGAACGGAAGAAGGACGAGCACCGCCCAATGCTTCCACGTCGAAGCCCGCTTGCGGATGTTTAAAAAAGCCCATAACGCGAGCGGCATGCCCAAGGTGCTCAACATGCCGGACGGCCAAAACGGCGTCAAGGCGAAAGCCAAGGCGACGCCGACGCGGATCCACGACTGTTCCGCCGCCTTAATAAAATGGTCTTTCAACAGCAAATACATGCCAATGAACGCAAAGACCCGGGTCAACGTTTGGCTTAAAGCGTATGCCACCATTGTGGGAAACAGCGCGTGCAGCCAAACAATGCCGCTGAATTCGGACCCCAGCGCATTGCGCGAAAGTTCCCCGTTGATGATTTGGGGAATGTGGCTGTCGAGGGGTCCGAACAATTCACCGCTGCGGACCAAAACTTTATACCAAGCGATGTTGGAATCCAAATTGTCGTGGACGCGAATGTGCGCGTCCTCACCCAAAATGTAGAGCGGGGACAAATAAATGCTCAGGATCGCCACCGCGATCACGATCGGCCAAAAATCACGGTGATGTGTCGCTCTTTTTAATCTCTCTTTCAAAGCCTAACCACCATCCTCAAGAACACCCATGCTTAAAATTTAACGCCGGGCCGGCGGACGCCGCCGGCTTTGTCAAAGAAACAGCCCGATTAAAGCTGGAATCCATGAACGGCTGACCGGCCGCACCGCTTGAATTCGCGATGCCGCCACCATAACAGTTCCATAGTTTCCATAAATACCGCAGAAAAAACCTTTTGCCTTCCTTTATTAAGCCAAGGTTGACCAAAAGCGGCGATTCGCCAAGGTAGAAGCCTGTTTAAGACATGCCGGGCATTCGCTCTTTTTTAAAGCCGCTCGGTTCACCACTTATTAAGACGGGACACAACGGAAAAAAGTTCATCATGATGCGGAAAACACGGATGGTCGACTCGGGCGGTGTCGCCTATGCCTCGGACAGACGGCCGTTTTAGACGTTGAAGCAACCAAAAAACCGTTCTGCCTCCCCACACCCGGTGGTTTGCGGAACGGTTTTCGGCCGGCCGCTTCAATCTTAAAAAGCAATAATAGCGACCGTCTAAATCATTAGCCACACGAAATTCAAGCCGATTTCTTGGGTTTGACTTTATCGTAGAAATAGACAACCATCCACCCCGTAGCCAACCACATCAGTCCCAACAGCAAAAATCCGCCCAGAAACGGAATATTTAAGAAACCGACCAAGATGATCGCGCCGCAGAGCACAGGATACAACGCCGCCCGTTGCTCATGCCCCGCCCACTTTTTCCCCACTTTTTCGGCCACAGTGGAGAACGTGACGAAGAAAAAGACGAGCCACAGGATGAACAACAGGACGGCAAAGACGAGACCGATGACGCTAACGGCCAAGAATAAAAACAAAATCAGCAAAAGCAGGCCGGTGACGAGGCCGATCGCCGCGAGCCGGAACGGCGAACGTCCAAAGCCGATCGGCTCCGGCGACCGTCTTTTCGACAACGCCAGACGGGTCAAAACCGCGAACACGATGAGCAGCAGGCTGACAGCCAGGCGCAGCGCCCAGCCGGCCACCAACAGAATCGCCGCGATCAAAAAACCGATGGTCGCCCCGTTGCCAAACTTAATATTCAACACTTCATCTGACACGTTCGCGCCGTCTTGCTGCTTGATGATGCCGCCGATGACCAAAACGACATCGCCGATGCGGGCGTTTTTTTCGATCGTCAAATCTCCGTCGATGACGATCACGCTGCCCCTCACCGTGCCCTTGACGACGGCGTCATTTCCGAAAACGATGAGATTGTCGATGCTTTGCCCACTGGTGACGGCCACATCGCGGTCCATAATGATTTCCTCACCCGCCGCCAGCGCCGGCCGGACCGCCGCCGCAAACAAGATGAGCATGATAAACAAGGCCGCCACGATCCAACGCTGTTTCATGACAACTCTCCCTTCTTAACCCCTGTTGCCGTTAGCAGGCGCCAGAGGAGCCAAAGCGCGACGATGATGAAGCAGACCGCTCCTGCGTAAAAAATGATGGGCAAATAGGGCAAGGCGCCGGCGACGACGGCCGCCGCCCGCAATAACGTCATGCCGATCATGACGAACAAGGACGCCAATTTCATCACGGTATATAAGACGGGATACGTTCCCGCTACAAAAACAGACAGCATCACCAAGGTGAGAAAGCCGGCCATTACCGCGAAGCGGCGGTTGATGAACGGGGGAATATCCGCTTCGTTGATCCGGGACATGACGGAAGCCGGGAAACCGGACGGAAGATCGAACGCGTTGTAAAGCGAAAACAGTCCGTTTTTGACCGCTTTTAATTCGTCAAAGGCTTCCCTGCATTCTTTGCACGACTCTAAATGCGCCGCGATCCGTTCGGCCTCCTCATCGCTCACTTCCTGATCCAAATAAGCCGACAAGAGAGATTGGACGTGCTCATCCATTTTTTTCACCACCTAAGAGAGCCTTTCTCATTTCCCAGCGCGCCGTTGAAATCCGGGATTTGACCGTTCCCAACGGAATATTCATAATCTCGGCGATTTCTTTATATGAAAATCCTTGGATATCGCATAAAATCAAAGCCTCACGGTGGGCGGGAGACAACGTTTGCAAGGCTTCCCTCAGCGCCAAATTCAATTGCACGTTTTCGATCGTCTCGCGCGGTTGGGGCAAATTTTCATTTTCCGGAACGGTTTTTCGTTTTTTCTTCTTTTTTAAATGGTCGTAACACAAATTGGACACCATCCTTGTCAGCCATGACGCAAAAGCGTACTCGTTTTCCAGCTTCGGCAGGGCGTAAAACGCTTTAACGAACGCCTCTTGGGCGATATCCTCGGCATCCATGCGATCATCGACCATGGCCAAGGCATGGCGAAAAACCGGTCCCTGGTATCTCTTTATAAGTTCGGCGAACGCTTCTTGATCCCCATTTTTCGCCTTATGTACAAGCCGATAAAGTTCTCGGTCCACACCTCTATGCCTCCGCCCAATAATCGTTCTAATTAGAAGGACTGCCGTTCCCCATGAAAGGTTCATTCCGCCTCATTTTTTCCGAACGGGCGCCAAAATAAAAACACGGCGAAAGGGGGGCCATCGCCGGCCAGAGGTGCGGCCGCCCGACCCCATGCGCCGCCGAATGGGGTCCCGTCAAAAGATGGAAAATGGCACATCGGCGATGAAATCCATTGGAGTTGCGGATGGAGCGGCCGAGCAACGACGGCGTACTCGCGATCCAAACAGAGAGGCGCTTGCCGAGGCCCCCTCCCTATTAAACGCATCCGCCGATCCGCCCATGGGTACCTTCGCGATCCGTGGCCAGTCAGTCCAAAGGCTCTCCATCGATGCGCGCGGGTTAAGCATGATCTGACAGACTTCGTGAACCATTTTCCTATAATGACCGTCTTTTCAGGTAAAACGAGTTTGCCAGAAGAAGGTGCAATCATGTCAACAGGCGACCATAAAGATACCGTTTTGATCTTCACGAATCGATTCGGCGAAGGACACCGGCAAGCCGCCATCGCCATCCAAGCGGCCATTCGGCAGCGCCTTCCGGAAGCTCTACCTATCATTATAGAATTGGAAAAAGCGTCGCACCCGTTTTTCGGATATGTCGCCCATCAACTTTTTATCGGAGGCATGCGTAAATTTCCGAAGGTCTATGATTATTTTTACGAGAAAACGCGGAGGAAAAACACGTTTTCCGCCTTGCTGAAAGAATTCAACCGGATGGGGCTCAGCACGTTGCTCGACACCATCGAAGCGATGCATCCGTCCATCATCGTCGCGACGGACCCCGTCTCGGCAGGCATGGTTTCCGTTCTTAAGAAAAGAAACATCCTGGACATCCCGTTGACGACCGTCGTCACCGATCACGCCGTTCACAGCTATTGGATCAATCCGTGCACCGACCGCTATCTCGTCAGGTGCGGAAGGGATTGGCGGCGCTCGGCGTCCGGGAAGATCGCATCGACGTGACCGGCATCCCGATCCATCCCAAATTTTTGAAAACTTACAACCGCGCGGCTTTGATGGAAAAATACGGATTACAACCGGGCGTTCCGACGTTGATTTTCACGGGCGGAGGGTACGGCCTGATGGATGGCAACCATTCGCTCGTGCATTTGGTGGATCAACTGCCCCTCTCATTACAAACCGTCATCGTTTGCGGCCATAACAAGCCTCTCTTCCGCCGGCTGTCGGAACAGGCGAAGCGGGCCCAACATCGGTTTTTGATCATCGGCTACACGGAACACATGGAAGAACTCATGGCGGTCGCCGACGTCATGGTGACCAAGGCGGGCGGTTTGACCACGGCAGAAGCGCTCGCCGTCACGCTTCCGATGATCGTCTACCCTCTCCTTCGGAGGGCACGAGCAAGAAAACCTGCAATATCTGCTCAAGAGCCGATCCGCCCTTTTGGCCGACAATCCCAACCAATTGTTGGAGCACATCGTGCAATTGTTGACCGATGCCCGCTTGCGCCAGGAATTGATCCATAACATGAAAGCGATCCGGCGCCACTTATCGGCGTTTGCGGCCGCCGAAGCGATCCGGTCGGAGCTGGCGAGGCACGCCAAGCACCGCAGCGAACCGCTGCTTCAATACTCATGATTGCGCCGAGCCTTGACAGCGGATGTGGCCGGACCCATCCAAAAACCCCCGATGCCAACAGCCATCGGGGGTTCTTTTTCGTTTTCTGGATGAAAGCGATGCGTTGTCTCCGGCAATTATTCTTTCGGCGCGATCATGTCCTCGGGACGAACGAGCCGGTCGAATTCTTCCGCCGTCAAAATGCCCGTTTTAACAGCGGCTTCTTTTAAGGTGATCCCTTCTTTATGAGCGGTTTTCGCGATGGTCGCCGCCTTTTCGTACCCGATGTGCGGGTTGAGCGCGGTGACGAGCATCAGCGAGTTGTGCAAGTATTCATCGATTTTTTCCCGATTCGGTTCAATGCCGACCGCGCAATGATCGTTGAACGAAATCATCGCGTCGGCCAGAAGCTTCGCCGATTGCAAGAAATTGTAGGCGATGACGGGCTTGAACACGTTCAATTCGAAATTGCCTTGGCTGGCGGCAAAACCGATTGCCGCATCATTGCCCATGACTTGCACGGCGACCATGGTGACCGCTTCCGATTGCGTCGGATTGACTTTGCCCGGCATGATCGAACTGCCCGGTTCGTTCGCCGGAATCGTCAATTCTCCGATGCCGCAGCGCGGACCGCTCGCCAGCCAGCGGACGTCGTTGGCGATCTTCATCAGATCGGCGGCCAACGCCCGCAATACGCCGTGGACGACTGCGATTTGGTCGTGGCTGGTCAGAGCGTGGAATTTATTGTCGGAGGTTTTGAAGGATTTGCCGGTCATTTTCGAAATTTCTTCCGCCACCATCCGGCCGAATTCGGGATGGGCGTTCAACCCGGTGCCGACCGCCGTGCCGCCGATCGCCAGTTCGCGAATATAATCCGTCGCTTCGACGAGCATCGCTTCCGATTTTTCCAACATCGCGTACCAGCCGCTGATTTCCTGTCCGAGTGTGAGCGGCGTCGCGTCTTGCAAATGCGTGCGCCCGATCTTGATGATATCTTTATAGGCTTCCGATTTTTCTTTCAACGTCGCTTTCAGTTTCCGTAACGCCGGCAGCACCGTGTCTTCCACCGCGGTGACGGCGGCGATGTGGAGCGCGGTCGGGAACGTGTCGTTTGAGCTTTGCGATTTGTTGACGTCATCGTTCGGATGGACGCGCTTGTCAATGCCTTTGTCTTTTAAAATTTGATTCGCACGGTTGGCGATCACTTCGTTGACGTTCATGTTGGACTGCGTCCCGCTGCCGGTTTGCCAAACGACGAGGGGGAAGTGCTCGTCCCACCGTCCTTCTATGACTTCCTCGGCGGCTTGGATGATCGCATCGGCTTTGTCTTCGTCAAGTTTGCCGAGCTGTTTATTGGCGAGCGCGGCGCCTTTTTTTAATACGGCAAAAGCCCGGATGATTTCGATCGGCATCTTTTCCCAACCGATTTTAAAATTGTTGAAGCTGCGTTGCGTTTGGGCAGCCCAGAGCTTGTCGGCCGGCACTTTGACTTCGCCGAGCGTGTCGTGTTCAATTCTATATTCCATGATGCCATCCTCCCTGAAAAAATTGGGTCTTGTAACCGTTTTTTTATCCCCTTCCATTATAACAAAAACGCCGGAAGCGGGAATCACAACCGCTAAACCGACGTCAGGATGAAATCTTAATGCGGATATTTTGTTTGGGCGGATCACAGGGCAACGCGTTCGGCGCGCCCCGCTGAACACATCGGCTTAAAATCAGCGTTTGACCATCATCAACGCCAGCTTGATCAAAGCGAAGCCGATGAGGCTGTAGATCATGAGAGCGAACAGGGCCGACAATTCGAGCACGTAGTCGTCCTGAATGCGAACGGGACGAAACATCCCGGCAAAAGGGGCCAGCAACGGGCGGTTGACCGCCGCAATAAAGCGCACGAAGGGCACTTCCCTAGCCCCGAACAGGCGCAAAACGATGTAAAGGCCGATGAGAGCCTGGACGACATTCATCAAGATATTTAAAACATTGGCAAGCCAAAAACGCCTTTCAACCATCTTAATTTCCTTCTCCTTTGGTCTGACGCTTTGCATGATACGGGAATAAAAGCGAGCGCATGGCTGGCGGTTTATTTTCCGGTTCGACAGGCGGCAATGCCTGGCCCGCCAAACGCGTTGCCATCGGTATCATGGACGGCTCATCTTCCGAAAATCGCTTTATTTTCCAGAAAGAAAAACCAAAATTCTAGGTTTATTGTTCACGAAACGTTCGATTTCATGCAGATGGGGGCCATTTTAGTGGCGGCGGCGGAACCGGGCAAACGGCTTCCATGGAAGCGCACGGACGGCCCCGTGCCAACCGCGCCAACATAAGTCTGCTTTGACGATCCGGCCGCCGCGGCGAACTTTGTCCTTTATATCCATGCCGCCTTGGAAAGGCATAAAAAAATTCGGAGTACATCGCCGACCGCTTTTGATAAAGAGAATGCCAAAAGCGATTGGCTGTACTCCGAAAAAATCGGTGCTGTTAAAAAGCTTTTAAAGGTCTTTTATTTCAAGCGCTTTTCCAGCTCCGCTTTTTCTTTTTCAAAACCCGGTTTGCCCAACAGCGCGAACATGTTTTTCTTGTAGGCTTCGACGCCGGGTTGGTCGAACGGGTTCACGCCGAGGAGATAGCCGCTCAGCGCGCACGCTTTTTCAAAGAAATAGACGAGATAGCCGAAGTGGTACGGCGTCAATTCGGGGATCGTGACGATCAAGTTCGGCACGCCGCCGTCCGTGTGAGCGAGGACGGTGCCTTCCATCGCTTTTTTGTTGACGAAATCCATCGTTTTCCCCGCTAAGTAATTGAGATTGTCCAGGTTGCCTTCCTCTTCTTGAATGACGATGTCACGCCGCGGTTTCTCGACCTTCAAAACCGTTTCAAACAAATGGCGCCGGCCCTCTTGGACGTATTGGCCGAGGGAATGAAGATCGGTCGAAAAATCGGCCGAGGCCGGATAAAGCCCCTTATGGTCTTTCCCTTCGCTTTCCCCGAAGAGTTGCTTCCACCATTCCGCAAAATAGTGAAGCCCGGGCTCGTAGTTCACGAGCAATTCGATCGCTTTGCCTTTGTTATATAAAATGTTGCGGCACGCGGCGTATTGGTAGGCGGGGTTTTGCATCAAATCCGGCGTGGCGAAATCGGCCTGCGCCGCGCGCGCGCCTTCCATCATCGCGTCGATGTCGACGCCGCTGACCGCAATCGGCAACAATCCGACCGCGGTTAAGACGGAATAACGGCCGCCGACGTCATCCGGAATGACGAACGTTTCATAGCCTTCTTCGTCGCTCAACGTTTTAAGCGCGCCTTTCGCGCGGTCGGTCGTCGCGTAAATCCGTTTGCGCGCTTCCTCTTTTCCGTACTTTTCTTCAAGGAACGCCCGGAAAATGCGGAAAGCGATGGCGGGCTCCGTCGTCGTGCCGGATTTTGAGATGACGTTGACCGACACGTCCTTATCCTTCAACACATCCAACAGATCCTGGGTGTAGGTCGGGCTGATCGAATTGCCGACGAAGAAGATTTGCGGCGTTTTTTCTTTCATTTTTTGTCAATAAATTGTAGAAGCTGTGGTTGAGCATTTCGATGGCCGCGCGCGCGCCCAAGTATGAGCCGCCGATCCCGATGACGACGAGCACGTCGGAATCCGCTTGAATCTTCGCGGCCGCTTTTTTGATGCGGCTGAATTCTTCTTTATCATAATGAGTCGGCCATTCGAGCCAACCGAGAAAATCGTTTCCGGCGCCCGAGCGGTTATGTAGCCGATGGTGCGCTTCTTCAACGGCTCCGGCCATGTACGACAATTCGCGCTCAGACAAGAAAGGCGCCGCGGTGCGATAGTCAAACGTCAACTTTTCCATTTTACTGCCCCCATTTTACCAGTGTTCATCCGTTCACCAGATGGAGAAAGGCCGTCCGGCCCTTACTTTTTTAATGGTAAACAAACGCCTATGGCAAATCAAGAAACGGGCGGTTTGTCATGCTCCGCCCGTTTGTGACCCATGTCATTGAAACAGCGATTCGTTTTTTCCGGCGAAGGCGCTTTGTTTACGGCGTGGCGTTCAAACGAGGCTGCCGGTTCCCCGCAGGATTACAGCGCCGCCCGATAAATCGCCACGACGTCGTCCCGGTTCAAGGTGACGAAATTGCCGAAGTTGCCTTTGGCCATCGCGCGGTCCGCCATGATGTCGATTTGATCGGCACCGATGCCGTAGTCCGAGAGGCGGGAGGGGGCACCGAGGGACGTCCAAAAATCGCTGAGGCGCTGAATGCCTTCCAACGCGACGTCGCGGTCGCTTTTGCCGCGGGGATCCACTTTGAAAACCCGCACCGCGAGCCGTTTCGTTTTTTCCAACCCTTCATCCAAAGTATGCCGCAACCAATGCGGGAATAAAATGGCGAGCCCGCCGCCGTGGGGAATGTCGTGAACGGCCGAGACCGCGTGTTCCAAATTGTGCGTCGCCCAGTCGCCGCGCGTGCCCATGCTTATGACGTGGTTGAGGGCCATCGTTCCGCAATACATGATCGTCTCGCGGTATTCGTAATTGTGCAGATCGCTCACCAATTTCGGCGCGGTCTCGATCACCGTCTCTAGCACCGCTTCGCACATGCGTTCTTGAAGCGGAGCGTTGGGGGAACGGAAATAATATTGTTCCAAGACGTGGCTCATCATGTCGACGATGCCGTAGACGGTTTGATCTTTCGGCACCGTATACGTGTTTTCGGGATCGAGGATCGAAAACTTCGGATACAAGAGCGGCGAACCCCATCCGTATTTTTCACGGGTTTCCCAATTCGTGATCACCGCGCCGGAGTTCATTTCCGAACCCGTCGCCGCCAGCGTCAAAACGGTGCCGAGCGGAAGCGCTTGTTCCGGCTTGGCCTTTTTTGTGACGAGATCCCAAGGATCGCCGTCGTACAAAGCCGCGGCGGCAATCGTCTTCGCGCAGTCGATGACGCTTCCGCCGCCGACGGCGAGCACGAATTCAACGCCTTCCTTTTTACAGATGTCGGCGCCTTTACGCACGCTGGAAATCCGCGGGTTCGGCTCCACGCCGGCCAACTCGTACACTTCGCAGCCGGCGGCTTTCAGCTCCGCCATCACTTTATCGTATATGCCGTTTCTCTTGATGCTGCCCCCGCCGTAGACCAAAAGCACCTTTTTTCCGTATTTGGGGACTTCCGTGCGCAAAGCTTCCATTTGCCCTTTGCCGAAAATTAGTTTCGTCGGGTTCTGAAATACAAAATTTTCCATCCTTTATCGCTCCCTCCATGTCTCCTTGCTTCGCCCGAGTGGCGCCATCGGTTTTACGGCCCACCGCGCACGCCGGTTCGGCCGCCTGCCCGCTTAAGCCAGCCACGCGCACGGACTTTGAACGACGGCGGAGGTCCATATGAAGCACCGTCAGCCGTCCTTGACCGTTATGTATCATCCAAGCGGTGGGCGCTCTCGCGAAGGACGCCGGATCGGCGACGCCGCCACCCGTCAGCGTTTCCTCTCCGCTTCCATCATAAATGATCTTTTGGCAGGCTTCACGTATTTTACCTCGGCACATTCGCCTGAATAGTATGTGAGGGGTTCTGGCAAGATATGAAAAGAAAACATTTTGGAAGTACAAAGGAGGTTGATCCCGTGAGCGGATTACAACGGACCGCTTTAGCTCTCGTCATTATCGGCGGCATTAATTGGGGTCTCATGGGCTTTTTTCAATACGACATTATCGGCGCGATCTTCGGCGGCCAAGGATCCGCATTGTCGCGAATCCTTTACGGCATCGTCGGCATCGCCGCGCTGTATTGCTTAACCTTGCTTTTCAAGCCCAACGAAGCCTTTGCCGGCGAAACGGAACCGACGAGTTAAAGTTTTCCCAACATAAAAAGAGGGGTCCCGCTCCTGCGCGACGGGACGCCCTCTTTCTTTATTTTTTCAATCGTTTGTTTAGCTGGGCTTGTTTTTCGTTGGATTCTTTCAGCCATTCTTTCAGCTTTTGCTCGAGCGTGTTGAATCCTTTATCGCCGCTGCGGCTGCGGCCGCGATGCCCCGATCGGCGCGGCCGTTCCGGTTCGGGTTGCGCCTGCCGGATGGAAAGCGAAATTTTCCCCGCTTCTCCGTCAATCTTTGTCACTTTGACTTTGACGGTATCGCCAACGGCAAGTACATCATGAATGTCTTTCACGTAGTCGTGGGAAACTTCGGATATGTGAACGAGGCCTTGATGTTCATCGTCGATCGCGACAAAGGCGCCGAACGGCTTGATGCCCGTCACCTTTCCTTCAATGATGTCCCCGACCTTCAATTGATCAAGCATGAAAACAACTCCTAGATATTTTTTAACTTATAAATTATACCACGTTTTATCCGAAAATGAAAGCACCGAACTCACCGGTGGAAAAACGATTCAGCGGATACGGCTTAGGCAAACGGGCGAACGCTGCTTCGCACGGATCCGTGATTCACGGGTCCGCGCGCCATCACGAGCGAACGGCCGCCGCTCCGTTGTCGATTTGAATGGTTTTTTCGATGTAAATTTGATGCCACAGCATGAAAACCAAAATTGTCCACAGCTTGCGGCTGTTGTCGCGATAACCTGCCCGATGTTCGTCGAGCAGCTTGTAGACGTAAGATTTGTTGATCCATTCGTCGGTTTGGCTGTCCCGGATGATATTTCTCGCCCAATCGTAGAGTGTATCCCGCAGCCAGACGCGAATGGGGACGGGGAAGCCGAGTTTCTTCCTGAACAAAATCGAGTCGGGGACAATGCCGCGCATCGCTTCGCGGAGCGCAAATTTCGTCGTCTGGTTGGCCGTTTTCAGTTCGGGCGCCAGTTCCGCGGCCACTTTAAAGACCTCTTTATCCAAAAACGGCACGCGCAGCTCAAGCGAATGGGCCATCGTCATCCGGTCCGCCTTGACGAGGATGTCCCCTCTCAGCCACGTATGCAAGTCGACGTATTGCATTTTTTCCACTTCGCTGTAATCCGAAGCTTCGCGGTACAAGTCGCGCGTAACATCCGTAAAAGCTTCATCGTCGCGGTGATGCTTCATCACCAGCCGTTTTTCTTCTTCATCGAAGATAAACGCGTTGCCGATATACCGCTCCTCGATCGGCGTACAACCGCGGATGATGTAGCTTCTTCCTTTCATCGTTTCCGGCAGTTTCTCGGCCACGGCTTTCATCCACTTCTTCACGGGATCCGGCACTTTTTTGAACCACTTGAGATCAAGGGGTTCGCGATAAATGTTGTAGCCGCCGAAGAGTTCGTCGGCGCCCTCACCGGAGAGGACAACCTTCACGTGTTTCGCCGCTTCTTTGGCGACAAAATAAAGCGGGACGGCCGCGGGGTCGGCGACGGGATCGTCCATGTGCCAGACGATTCTCGGCAGTTCCTTGACGAAGGCTTCCGGCGTGACGACCGTATGAATGTTTTCCACACCCAATTTTTCCGCCGTATCTTTGGCAATGTCGATTTCGTTGTAGCCTTCGCTTTCAAAGCCGACCGTAAAGGTGAGAATGCCCGGGTGAAATTCTTTGGCCAAAGCGACGATGCTCGTCGAGTCGATGCCGCTCGACAAAAACGCGCCGACCGGCACGTCGCTGCGCATGTGGATTTTTACCGATTCGCGCAACACGTCGCGGATCGCCCGGCTCGCTTCATCCAAGTTTTGTTGGACCGGACGGAAGGCCGGTTGCCAATACGGGCGGATTTCGATCGGTTCGCCGACCTTTTTAATTAAATAATGCCCCGGGGTCAGCCGCTTGATGTTTTCGGCCATCGTCTCGGGTTCGGGAACGAATTGGAACGTCAAGTAATGTTGCAGCGCTTTGCGGGCGACCGGTGCAGGATCGGCACCGATCAAAAGGCTTTTCTTCTCCGAAGCGAAAAACAGGCCGTCGGCCGTTTCCATATAATAAAACGGCTTGATGCCAAACGGATCGCGCGCGGCAAAAATCGTTTTTTCGACCTTATCCCAGATGACGAAGCCGAACATCCCGCGCAAGTCTTTGACGGCTTCCGGACCTTTCGCGGCGTACAAAGCGACGATGACCTCCGTGTCCGAAGTCGTCTTAAAGGACATACCGGCTTTGACAAGCTCTTCGCGCAGTTCGACATAGTTGTAAATTTCGCCGTTAAAAATAATGTGAAAGCGGTCGTCTTCATAGGAGAGAGGCTGATGGCCGCCTTCCAGGTCGATGATGGACAAACGGCGGAAGCCGAACTGTATCGTGTCGTCCGTGTAAAATCCCGCGTCATCCGGCCCCCGGTGCGTGATGATGTTCGTCCTTTCAACCATTTGGTTTTGTTTATGGTTATTGGGTTCCAACAATCTATTTGAAATAAATCCGACAAAACCGCACACTGTTGAGAAACTCCTTTCTATAGGTGAAGCAAACAGCGCCGTTCACGCCTGAATGATCTATGTATAGGGTACTCGAAACCGTCTTTTATCATGATCGAACGATACCGCTCGTAAAATCAAACTGCCTCACTTAGTGTACCACTCTCTTTTTTTATTGCCTAGTCTTAAACCCGCTGAAGGCATCTGACAAAGACGGTAAACGTTGGTTCACAAGTCTGCCTCCTCCCTTATTATTTTACTCACTCGAATAAAGTTCGTCCGACTTTCTGCCTATTGGACGGTCGTTTCCGCCTTATGAAGCCAAAAAAAAGAGGCGGTTTGGTTTCATGTTCCGCCATGACGTGGTCGATTCGACGGCCTTCTTGATCACCACCGGGCATCGGGCAGGCGGAGAGGCAGCCGCCATCCGTAAGGCTTCCGTCCGGAGCTTTTTCCCTCGATCAGCGAATCCGGAGATTCGGACGGCCGGGCCGTTCCCGATGACCAATGGGCCGTGTCGCTTGAATGTATCGCATCATTTTAATTGACAACGGTGAACAGATCTTCGATGTCGACATGCAGGATTTGCGCGATCAATGCGAGTTGTTCTGCCGTGATCTTCGTGCGGCCGATTTCCAAATAATAATAGCCGTTCGGGCTCTGATAGCCCAAAAGCCGCGACATTTCTTCCAATGACATGCGCGCTTTACGGAGCTGCTTTAATTTCTTTAAATCGACGGTCTTTTTCGGCAATCCGTTCACCTCCCCTATAATATTTTTCCATTATGGTAACACAGGCGACAAAAAATGACCACCTTTTTCCATGATCCGCGTAAGATTTTTCCATTCCGGTAATTACCGATGAGGTAAGAGCCGTTTCATGATAAAATGCTTTTAACATTTAGCGGGAGTGGATCGACCGGTTATGGGAACCTCTTTAGGTGAGCGAATCCGCCATTTGAGAGAGCGAAAAAATTTATCCCAAAGGCGTTTGGCCGATGCGCTGATGATTTCCAACGTCCAGCTTTCCCGCTACGAATCGGGTTCTCGGACGCCGGATCCGGAGTTGATCGCCCGCATTGCCAAGTATTTCAACGTTTCATCCGATTATTTGCTCGGGATAAAAGACACGGTTCATGAATCCGCCGAAAATTATTTAAAAGACGAAGACCTCGCTTTATTGAAACAGATCAAAAAGATCAACGGCATGGAAGCTTTCATCCGCGAATTGGTGGCGAACACCAAAGATTACCAAAAAATCAAAAAGATATGGGAGATTATCAAATCGCCGTAAGTGCGACCGCCCCGACTCACCGGGGCGGTCGTTTTATCATGATGCGCGGCGCTCCCGTGCGCACGCGTTGGCGCACTTCCCGTTTGGCCGCCTCTTTTGTTAACCATTTTTATATTAAAGTTGACAATTGATGTTTGATCGCTTACGCTTAGTAGCGATGAGAGGTGATTTCATGAAAATCAAAACCGTAGATCTCGTGCTGGCGGCTGTCTACGCCGCGCTCATGGCCATCGGCGCCAATATCGCCGCCTTTCTTCCGCCCGTTCAAGGCGTCCCGTTAACCTTTCAGACGTTGGTGGCCATTCTCGCCGGCGCAACGCTCGGTTCCCGAATCGGCGCTCTTTCCATGATCGTCTATACCTTAATCGGCCTCGCGGGCGTTCCGGTCTTTGCCGGCTTTTCCGGCGGTCCCGGCACCATCATGAGCCAGACATTCGGCTTTATCCTGTCCTTTATCCTGACTGCTTACGCCGTCGGAAAAATCGTCGAACGCCGCGAACATCCGAACCTCTCGGCGTTTTTGCTCGCCGGTGTCGTCGGACTCGCCGCCAACTACATCACGGGGACGCTCTACATGTACTTCAGTTTAAAACTTTGGATCAACGCGCCGATGACCTATGGCGCCATTTGGGTGGCGATGATTCCGTTTCTCGTGAAGGACATCATTTTGACCTTCGCGACCGTCCTGATCGCGCCGCAAATCAAAGGCCGCCTGGACGCCGTGCGGAGAAAGCAGCCCATGCCCGTCGGCGGGAATCCCTCTTCCCGCTCCAATCCTTAACAAAACGCGCAATATAAAGCATTCAAGCCACGGATTCATCGTCCATGAAACCATTGAAATGAGGCCGGCCCCGACGATCGGGGTCGGCCTCATCTTTCATGATTTGTATCGCTCACTCACAAAGGTTCACGCGCGCTGCCCCGCACCGGCTGGACGACACGCGTGCCGCTTCGCCCTGGTCAAACCGAACTTTAAATCTCAACGGCATCGGTTTGCTTCATTTGCAAAGCGTCCGAACCGTTTAACCGGTTCATGGTCGCTTCATCCAGCGATCCGCCGCCTTTTTGAATCACGTAAACGACGGTCTTGCGCTTGCCCCATTCGCCGTAAACGGCTTGCACCGACGGATAATAGAGATCCAATTTATTGCCCCGAATCGCCGAACCGGTATCGGCGACGACCCCGTAGCCGTATCCTGGAATGTAGAGAATCGTCCCGATCGGAAAAACAGTGGTGTCCGCGGCAATCGTCGAATAGAGGTCCCGGCGGACGCGAACGCCGCTGTATGTGATGCCGTAATCCGGATCGGCGGGCGTTTTTCCCGTGGATTCCACACCGGCGGTATATCCGGTCGCGATGACTTCTTGCGTCGGGTATTGATTGAAATCGGGCAGCGAGACGCGTCGGAACGCCTGTTGAGCCAAGCTTTGAACAAACGGTGAATCTTGGTCCAACGCCATCATGCCACCGTCAAGGGTGGTCTCTTCCCGCTTTAAATCATGAAAACTTTGGGCACCGGTCGCTCGATGGCCCGAAAACCATCGAAAGAGTTCGGCGGGCGCGATGCCGGAGACGGCATGCCACGTCGAATACAGCGCGTACAGACATAAAAAAGCCAACGTCACGCGCCTCACCACCGTTTTGGTCGTTTGCAACTCCGTTCACTCTCCTCCGGTCTATTTTTTTCCAGACCGGAGCGCAATTATACATGAACGGCAGAAACGATGATAAGGGCGGAACGAAGGCTGTCCAACACATGGCGAATCGATTGAAGCGATTCTGCAAGCGGAAACATTTTTTCGCAAAGCGCTTAAAACATTCGATAACCTTTGGACCTTAATATCTTAATGGTGACGGCTGCCGCGATCGTCCCGATCAAGCCCGCGGAAAGGACGACAAGATCCGTCGGGGCAAGCGACGCCAGACGGTTCAGCACTTCGGTGAACGTTTTATGCGGCTCGGTGAAATATTTCAATGTGGAGACGCGATCGATCATCAGAATGACGATCACCGGATAAAGGAGCGGCACGAGCCACGTCGTTTTCAATAACATGTTAACGATAAAGCCGACGCCGAAAAACAAAACGGCAAACAACAAAATGGATATCAAAAACTGGGGCAGTGATAGCGTCATCTCCGGACCTCCGTTTCACCGCTAGTGTACTTGAAATACCAAGGGGGAGTCAACGCTTAATATCGGACGCCTTACCGACGAGGAGCCGTGACTTAAACAAAAAAAACCCCATCGAGGATGGGGATGGGATCATGTCATTATGAGGCCTTTCCTGTTCCTAAACAACGTCCGCACGTTTCCGAACCGCCGAGGAGCAACTGAAAATAGCCTTTTCCTTCGCAATAAGGACACAATTTCTTTTTGTCGGACGCATCCCTCACGAACAGCACTCCCTTTCGAAGATTTCTGATAATATTAACAGGTTTTGCGGCTTTTGAAAAGGGGCGTTCCTGCCCCCTTACCCTCATGTAAGCGAATACAAACGAAAATTCCGCGTTTTCATTCATTTTATTCTTTATTCTCGCCGCAATCGGTGTAAACGATTCACGCGCACGCTGACCGGCTGTTGGCCTCAATGAAAGTGGATTCGCGGCGCGAGAAATGGGGGGCTTCATTTTTTGGCCGCCCGCTGGACCTTCCTTCGACGTCTGGCTTTCTTTCCGTTTGTCACATCGAGCAGCTTCATGGCCGGGGAAACCTTTTTCTACAGAAAAGATTTTGGCTTTGCCAAACCGACTCCCCCATTGATCGCCGGCCTTGTAGGATGAACGCGTTTTTTTCTTCCACACGACACCTTTCCGCCAAGCGTACTGCTTCTTTCGAATTCGGAACTCGGAGCTTTCATCCTGAAGACGGACTTTGCAGCCGCCCAAAGAGAAAAAGCTCGGCATGGTCTGCCGGGCCTTTTGTTCATTTTTTCAATTCGTGCCCTGTTGCCCCAAAGGTTTTTACACCGGCACATCGACGACTTCTTGAGCCGTTTCTTTTTCCTCATGTTCCTTGGCGAGCTTTGGCAATACCATCGCAAAGAAAATGGAGACACCGACGATCATGGCGCCGACAGCGAGGAAGACCCCGCTGATGTTCAGATACTTCGGGAATGTCCAGGCGATGAGGCCCAGCGCCAGGGTCTGCGACACCATCATGAGCGGTGAGATCGTCCCTTCTACTCGACCCATCATTTTCGGATCGACAATCTTAGGCAGCCAACCGCCAATCGCGATATTGGCCGCAGGTAAAGCCAAGGCTGTCAAACAGGTTAAAACCAGGTAGGTGATGACATGGTTCGAAAAAGCCACAGCACCGACAAACAGGCCGCTTAGGAAGAGCCCTCCATAGAGCATTTGATAAATCTTCAATTTATCGGCAAAGGATGAGGCCAACACGCTTCCGATCAAAATGCCCGAACCAAAGACAATGCCCTCCCAAATCGTCCACGTCTCATAGGTTGCCGGGGCCAATTTGTATTTGAGCATAAAAACAGAGATCACGCTCAGCGCGCCGTTCACGGCACCGAAGACGAAAAACCCGATCATCAAGTTAAATAATAGCTTATGTTTGAGCGAGTAAATGATCCCTTCTTTAAAATCCGCGATCATCATTTTCACGCTAAGGTCTTTTAATTGATGCGGCCCATTCGGCAAGCGCACGTCCTCACCCATTTTACAGGCATGGATGAGCAGCCCGGAAATGATGAAGGAAATCGCATCGATGAGCACGGCGCCTTGGACGCCGAACAGCCAATAGAAGCCAATCCCAAGACCGCTGCCGAACAGCATGAATAGGCTTTGCGTCATCTGATTAAGCCCGGCCGCGGAAGTATATTCCTCTTCGGTCAGAACCCCTTGCACGAGACCGCTTTCCGCCGGAAAGAAAAACTTATTGACGGCGCTGCGCAAAAATAAAATGGCGAAAATAATTGGCATCCAGCCGACGGCAATCATGCCCATTAAGGCAAAAGAGAGAACGGCACTGATCCATTCACAATAGGCCGCAATTTTCTTTCGGTCCATCCGGTCGGCAAGCACTCCAACAACGAAAAAGACCGCCAGCATGGGAAGGGAATACATCATTTCCGTCAACGACACATAAATCGGTTGGTTCGAAAACCGGTCAAGCAAGTAAAACGAAAACGCCGTCATGCCGATAATCGAACCCATTCTGGACGTGAATGATGCTAAGAACAACCGCGTATAATCCATTTTTTTGAATACGCGAAACGCCTTTTTCATATCGCCAATCTCCTTAAGGTCACACTGACTAATGATTTTATCTAAAGCCATTCTAAAGCGTTCTCCTCGAATAAAAACCGCTCTCAAGCCCGCTTTCTCTTCCGTCTTAAGACGTATTTTCATTCCAGCCGCCATGCTTAAAAGCTTAGGAATGGCGCGTGGAGATGGGTAAACGCTCTTCATTAAGCGGGAAGGATGCCTGACAGAAAACTAAAAAGTTAAAATTTGAAATTTGGATAAATAAAAAAAGAAGGGGCGAAAATCCCCTTCAACGATTCGATCGGATAACCCGGCCCGTTGTTCTGTATGAATCCTGTGTCCGCGTTTGTGGGCGCGCGGGAAAGCCGGCGGAGCCTTCGAGCAACAGTTCCCCCACATGCCAAAGTCAAGATGACTTTGCCCGGCGGCTTCGAGGTGAGTCCGATCCCGCCCCGCCACGTCCTTTGTTTGGCGCCGAAATCCAAACACGATCACCGATCCGTCCAAGCCATCGAAAAAATCCGACTGGTTTCGTTATCTAAATATCCCGATTTAACCGCCGGTCGCATCGATTCAACCAACCGTTGATCGTTTTATCCCTTTCCATGTGTTATGCTTTTTCACAAATAGAGCGCGCTCTATGTTACTCATTGAAAGGAGGCTTTAACCGATGCTCGACGCACGCATGATTGGCGCGTACATTTCCAAGTTGCGAAAAGAAGCGGATATGACTCAAGTCGAGTTGGCTGATCGCCTCAATGTCAGCCATCAAGCCGTATCCAAATGGGAACGCGGGGAATCCTTGCCTGACATCGGCACGCTCGTGGAGCTGGCCAAAGTGTTTCAGCAAACCATTGATCAAATTTTATACGGCGGTAAAAACAAAAACCACGGCAAGCCGGTGGATCCGCTGATTAAAAAAATGGCCGAACGTCCCGAAACTGCGGGTGAGGCGGTCAATGCCGGAGAGGCGACCGTAGACGAACTGGTCGATGTCGCTCCTTTGCTTAAAACGAGCGTCTTACAAAAAGTCACCGAAAAAATTGATAAAAAGCTGTTTACGTTGGACCATGTGATCCAGCTCGCTCCGTTTCTGGATGAACAAACCTTAGATGAATTGCTTGCCGCTGTAAAAGTGGAGGAAGCGGATTGGAAAATCATCGGATCCTTGGCGCCATTTACGAATCCTGAAACGCTCGCCTCCCTCATTCATACGACGGTTCATGAACCACCGACCTTAAAAGAGGTCGTCCGCCTTGCCCCATTTTTAGGGAATTATACCGATGCATTTTTGCATGAGGCTAAGAACGAGGAGGCGACGTGGGGAGATCTTGTTGCCTTGGCGCCGTTCGTCAAGCGCCACACTTTAAAGAAATTCATCGAAGACCATCCCGAGATCGTCCCGACCATTAAAGACTTGGCAGCCGTGGCGCCATTTTTGAATCATGACACGAACCCATTGGTTCAACAGGCATTGGATCGCGGAGGGGAAGTCGCATGGGAAGACATCCGCTCACTGGCTCCCTTTATCGATTCCGAAACCCTTGTCGCCCTTCTCGATCGGCTAAATGAGGCCGTTGAATTCCAACAATTAGTCGAGCTCGCGCCTTTTTTAGGTCAAGACCATGACGAATATTTTCTTCGGGCCGCCAAGAACGGCATGACGTGGGACGATATAAAAAACGTCGCTCCCTTTGTTCAAAGGCGCACCTTATCAATACTCATCGACGGCATGGCCGATGGGCCGACGAATGCCCGACAAATTGCCGATCTGGCGCCCTTTCTGGAAAGCGAAAAACTGTCGGAACTGCTCGCCGATATCCCTTCCGATCAAATCGATCCGGAAGCCATCACCGCCCTGGCACCGTTTATGAAAAAGTCGCGATTTGGCGAGTTCATGGCCAAACTATTAAAAAAGCATAACGCGTTGCCCTGAATTGTCTCAGTAATAGGGGACAAAAAACTCTCCAGCAATTGTATTGACAACATACGATGTGAACTGTGCCTCCAACTGTTAGCTGTGTCTAACATTTGGGGGACAGTTCACTTAGACTTGGTGTTTTTGAAATTTTCCCTTTTTTAATTTATACTGATTATGAATTCTTAAATTACAAAAAGAAAACATTTTTAAAATTCATTTGGAGGCATACATATAATGTATAAAAAGATTTTTATTATATTAGTGGTATGTCTACTAATAGTAGGTACATATGGCATTTATAAATGGGTAAATAACGATTCAAAAACAAAATCTTCGGCATATAAACCTCTAGAAGTCAAAAAAGACCCATTTGGACAGGGAAAAAGGCTTACAGAGGTTTACGAATCCGATATGAGAGCATATATTCATTGCATGTCACACCAGAAAGTCAAAGCAAAGGAAAAATGGTGTTTTTATAGGATTACCCCAGAAAGAATTCAATGGCTATTAGAAGCATTAGATAAAAATCATTATGAACATGAAAATATTTACCGTGATATTTTAACAAGATGGAAAAAAGGGGATTTCTCACGTGTAGATAAAGATCACAACGAGATTTGGAAACTACAAGGTGGAGAGGGCTTAGGTAAAGCAACTGGAATATTAACTCCTAAAGAGGAGCAAGAGTTTATAAAGGAATGGGAACATTAAAATAGACTTAAAACATTAATACGCGGATGTTAAAGAGGCAACCCTTTGGTTTGCCTTAATGTTATCGATCCACTTGAAATGAATAAGTGATGATTTGACCCGTATTATCGGGATTTTGGCGCATCTGATAATACATTCTTACTCTATACCGACCTTGTGGAAGCCCCGCGAGGTAAAACACCTTTTTTGGTGTTTGATATTTAAAATAACCTGTAAGAAGTTTTTTTGCTTGCCAATAATCTCCTGTCCAATATTCAAGTGCCATTGTATAGTCCCATATTGGCGTTACGAAATTACCATTTTTGTCAACTGCTGTTAAAGCCGATGATAAAATCCCCAATATAGCCGGAATAAAATTCCCCACTTACAATAGAACCATAGTGTCAATGAGAGGAGCTATGGTTCGTGATTACGAGAGGGGAATTTTTTATGATCAAAGAGATGTATGAAAGGGGAATGAGTATTTCCGATATTGCGAGGGAGTTGGGGATTGATCGGAAAACCGTTCGAAAATATATTCACTCCCCCAATCCCCCTTCCAAATCTAAGCGAAAACAAAGAAAAAGCAAGTTAGATCCATTTAAAGAGTATCTTCAAAAACGAATGTTAGAGGATGGGGTGTTCAATAGCGAAAAGTTATTTTTCGAAATTCGACAACAGGGCTATACAGGAGGAAAGACGATTTTAAAGGACTATATAAAACCTTTCCGAGAGACGGCGAAAAAGAAATACACCGTTCGTTATGAAACGCTTCCTGGTGAACAAATGCAAGTCGATTGGAAAGAAGTCGGGGAGGTGATAATCGAAGGGAGAAAAGTCAAGTTATCGCTATTTGTGGCCACATTAGGCAATTCGCGGATGAAATACGCGGTATTTACGACCAGCCAGGACCAGGAACACTTAATGGAATGCCTGATTCAGAGTTTCCAATACTTCGGCGGAGTTCCGAAGAAGGTGTTATTTATGAAGACCGTTACAGACGGCCGGGAACAAGGAGTGGTGAAATGGAATCAACGATTTTCTGAATTTGCGAGTTACTACGGATTTATTCCAAAAGTGTGCCGGCCTTACCGGGCCCAGACAAAGGGAAAAGTCGAACGAGCCATTCAGTATATCATGGATCACTTCTATGTGGGGACAGCGTTTGAAAGCATCGAGGAATTAAATTTCCTTCTCCATCGTTGGCTCGATCAAGTGGCGAATCGGAAGCCAAACGCCACGACCGGCATTCCTCCGCAAGAGCGTTGGGCAGAGGAACAGCTGAAACCTCTCCCGTTGAACGATTACGATACGAGCTATCTTTCCTATCGGAAAGTGCATTGGGATGGCAGTTTCTCATACAAAGGGGAACAATGGCTCTTATCGGCGGAGTATGCGGGCAAAGAAATTCTGGTGAAGGAGCGATTAAATGGGGATATTCGATTGTATTATCGAGGGGAGGAGATTTCTTACTTGAACCAACAGAAAAAAGTGATTTCATTCGCCGAAAAAATCAAAAAGAAACAGACGGAAATGGCCGTCACCATTTCGCCTGTTTCGGTGGAAGTGGATACTCGTCCATTGTCCGTTTATGACACATTCCTGCGAGGGGAAAGCTCATGAAAGAACAAATACACGAGTATTGCCACCGTCTTCATTTGCCTGTCATGGCGGAGCGATGGTCCGCCATGGCAGAATACGCAGCTACTCATAATATACCATATTCGGAGTTTTTATTCCGCTTATTAGAGGCGGAAATCATCGAAAAACAGGAACGATCGATCCAAACGCTCATCAAACTGTCCAAACTGCCATATCGCAAGACGATCGATACGTTTGATTTTAACGCACTGCCTTCCGTGGATGAGCGTCGGATTCGAGAGCTGCTTACCTTATCGTTTATTGATCGAAAGGAGAATATCCTTTTTCTCGGTCCGCCGGGGATTGGAAAGACACATCTGGCGATTTCGATTGGAATGGAGGCGATCGCAAGAGGGTATAAAACGTATTTTATTACCGCCCATGATTTGGTCACTCAGTTAAGAAAAGCCGACCAGGAAGGAAAGCTG
>NZ_BDDQ01000017.1 GCF_002003465.1 Caenibacillus caldisaponilyticus
ATAAAGAAGCGTTACGGGATTATAAAGCGTGGCTCGAAGCGCAAGGGATAGACACGCACAGGCTGTGCACGATGGGGGCTTCGGAAGGCTTGATGAGCCAATTTGCGGCTCGCCTCAAACAGGGGCGCAGTTGGAGTGCAGCCGGTGTAGAGGCGATGACCCAATGGATAATTGCCGACAAGGATCGGTTGGAGGTCAAAACGTGGTTTGGGCAATGGGTGCCGAACCGTGAAACAAACGGTTCGGGTCGTAAGGCTCTAGAGACCAAAACCCGTAAAAGGCTGACCAAGCAAATCGTAAATGATGTACGTGACAACATCCCCTATATGAAACAATCTTCAGGCACGATGATTCACCGCGCTTTGAAAGGGCTGATCGGTTTTTAAACATTTGAAGAGAGCTTACGCAAGAAGTCCAAGAAAATAGGAGAACGCTTTCAAATTGCATTGTACAAGAAAAGTGCCCACAAAAGCTTGACTGCATCTTTTCAAGTGTCTCTGTTGGTTTTTCCATCCGCGATATGTTAAATTTCAAAGAGATGAAAAACTTCCTTTTTGCCGACAATCAAGCGGGAAAGCAGCGGTATAATATAATGAGTAAATGCGGACAGAAACGGCCGATTTCGAACCGAGTGAGGGATGCCATTGTATACCTATATCATTTTCGATGTCGACGGAACGTTGATCAACACGGAAAAAGCGATTCTTCATTCTTTGCAGAAAACGGTCAAGGAGGAAACCGGGCGCGAGCTTTCCCTCGATGAGCTGGCTTTTGCGTTCGGCATTCCCGGCCACGAGGCGCTTCGGGTGCTGGAAGTTCCCGATGTCAACAGGGCGATGAAAAAATGGGTATCCCATATGTACGATTGGGCGGACCAAATCGAAATGTTTCCCGGCATTCCGGAGACGCTCGAACAATTGAAAAAGTCCGGAATGAAGCTCGGGATCGTCACTTCCCTCGCTCGAAAGGATTTATTGGACATTCTCGATCACTTTCATCTTACAGGGTTGTTCGACGGGATTATCACCGCTTCCGACACGGAAAAACACAAGCCCGATCCCGAACCGTTGTTGGCGTTTTTGCGTCAAGCCGGAATCGCCGCGACGGAGGCGCTCTACGTTGGGGACACCCTTTACGATCAACAGTGTGCGGAGGGCGCGGCCGTCGATTTTGCCTTGGCCGGATGGGGCGCCAAACATCCCGATGCGATCGGCGCGAAGCGCAAATTGCAACGTCCCGGTGAGATTTTGGCACTCTGTCAAGAAGGCAGTGAACCTTCATCCGCCAGAGGGACAAGCCAGTCTTGAGCCGTTGTCCGAACGGAGCACCAATCCGGGAAAACCGTTATCGCTTCCGATCCGGTAGTCAGCAAAGGCGCCACAATCACGGCGCTCAAGCAAGAAGGATTGAGAGAGCGGGAAGCGCGAACCGAATGGTTTGAGCCGAAGAGGATAAAAGGCTGAACTGCCGCGTTTTCATGATACGAATTCCAGTGAACGACGGGAGGGTAGAACGCATGCGGCAATATTTGTTTATCGATTTTGAATTTACGATGCCCGACAGCGATGAAGACCGCGCCGCATTCGTTCCGGAAATCATCGAAGCGGGTATCGTTTCGGTCGTCGGCGATGCCGTCCGCGACACGTTTTCCTCTTACGTCAAGCCCGTTTTGAATCCGACTTTGACAAAAAGATGCCGCGAATTTTTGGACATCACCCAAGAACAAGTCGACGGCGGGATCTCTTTTGAAACGCTCGTGGAAAAAATCAACGCTTATCTGAAAACCCGTCCGACGACGATCGTGACATGGGGCAATTCCGATCTCCACGTCTTGCAGGAAAGCTGCGGGCGCACACCGCACTTGTCCCTCCGTGATTTTGAAGCCTTGGATTTGGCGGCGGAATACAAGCGATTTTTCGGCGGCCATAATACGACGAGCCTCAAAAAAGCCGTCATGGAATACGTCGGCATCGGGTTCGACCAAAGGCACCGGGCGTTGGACGACGCGTTGGCGACCTATGAAGTGTTTAAACATTATCAGAAAGACCGGCGTTTCCTCAATAACGCCCCGAACATGACGATCGGCGATCGCTTGGACTTAACGAAGCTCTTTTCGCTTCTTGATCAGTAACGCGTCCTCGCCTGTCATGGCGCGGCCTAACCGAGTGTTAGGTCGTTTTTTTTTTGCGGGAAAACCGGCTTTGCGCGGTAGGCGGCCGGTTTTGTTTCTTTCTGAAGCGATCGCCTTGGCCTTTCGGTCAAGGTGGCCGGCGTCATGAATAAACTATTAAGGAAGCACCGCCCGCACGAAGCTTGGGGAGGAAAACTCAATGGCGATGAAACCTCCGATTCTGAATACCGGCGACACCGTCGGCATCGTCACGCTCGGCAGCCCTTTGGATCCGAACACCATCCAAGCCCGGATCGGCACGCTCAATCAAATGGGCTTTCGCGTTTTGGTCGGCAGGCACGCATACGACCAAACCGGCTTTCTCGCCGGAAGCGACGAAGACCGGGCCAGCGATCTGATGGCGATGTTCGAAAACGACCAAGTGAAAATGATTTTGCCGTCAAGAGGCGGGGTAGGCGTCGCCGGTCTGCTACGTTACCTTGATTTTGCCGCGATCCGAAGCCACCCGAAGATCATCACCGGCTATAGCGACCTCACCGTGCTCCTCAACGCGCTCTATCAATACGCGGACCTCGTCACCTTTCACAGTTTGTTATTGATTGATTTTCGCCCGGACACTCCGGATTACAATTACAGCCAATTTTTCGAAGCGACGATGTCTCTGACCGCGCCGCGGCCGATCGCCAATCCGGTTGACATGCCGATGCGCGGGATCGTGGCGGGCGACGTCATCGGCCCGATCGTTGGCGGCAATTTGACGTCCCTCGTCGGCACGCTCGGCACCCCTTATGAAATTGATACGGCTGGAAAAATCCTCTTTTTGGAAGAGACGGAAGAGCCGATCAATACCGTCTATCGATATTTGAATCACTTAAAGATGGCGGGAAAATTCGATGACTGCATCGGGATCATCATGGGCCAATGCACGAACTGTGCCGCGGCCTACGGATCCACTTACGACGACTTAATCCGAACCTTCCTCGTTCCGTTCGGTAAACCGCTCATGGCGAATTTGGCGAGCGGCCACGGCTATTATAAAGCCGCGATTCCGATCGGAGCGACCGTACGGATGGATGCGCGGAACCATCGGTTGACCGTCATGGAGCCGACGGTCTCCCCGACCGCGTAAGCAACCCAACCGATCTCAGATGTTCGCGCCTTCAAGAAGAACATGTTTTCCTGTTGCTAAAAATGAAAGCGGTATCATATAATCCGATTAAATAGAAGAAAAATTTTGATAAAAGGAGGCGTATGAGCATGGATGCGCACGGCATTCAACAAGTCGTCCAAAACAGCCGGCTCGTGTTCCCCGATCCGGAAAAGGAACGGTCGACCGCGCTCGGAAGCGGCGCAGCGTTTTATGCCTTGCTGAAGCGATCCCAGGAAGATCCGGATCGTTTTTGGGACGAGACGGCGCGCGAATTATTTTGGTACAAGCGGTGGGACGAAGTCAGGACCGGCGAACTGCCGCATTTTTCGTTTTTTAAAGGCGGCATCAGCAATCCGTGCTACAACATGCTGGATCGCCATGTCAAAAACGGCGGCGCCAACAAAACCGCTTTGATATGGGAAGGTGAGCGAGGTGAAACGAAATTTTATACTTACCGCATGCTGCTCGCCGAGGTGAACCGTTTTGCGAACGTCTTAACATCGTTTGGCGTCCGCAAGGGCGATCCCGTCGCCATTTACATGCCCAACCTCGCCGAAGCCTTTATCGCCATCCTCGCCTGTTTTCGCATCGGCGCGGTTTACAACACCATTTTTTCCGGGTTTTCCGAAAAGGCGCTGCGCGATCGTTTAATCAACTTTGAGCCGAAAGTCATCGTCACGGCGGATGCGGGTTTGCGCCGCGGACAAGCGATTAAATTGAAGGAAAAAGCCGACCGGGTCCTCCATGATCTGCCGAGCATCCGGTCGGTCATCGTCGTCGACCGCCTCGGAACCGCTCCCGACATGGTTGCCGGCCGCGATTATTGGTGGCACGACGTCATGAAACACGCGTCCATTCATTCGGAGCCCGCTCGTCTCGAAGCCAATGAACCCGGCATCGTCTTCTATACAAGCGGGACGACCGGCAAACCGAAAGGCGTCGTTCACGCCGGCATGGCGTTCGTCGTGCAAAACTATGTCTACGCCAAATATCATATGGATCACCGTCCGGACGACGTTTTTTGGTGCACGGCGGACATCGGTTGGTTGACGATGCACATTTGGGGGGTGGCAGGCGCGTTTTCCAACGGCGTGACGACCGTCATCTATGAAGGCGCCCCGGATTATCCGCTGCGCGACCGCTTTTATCAAATCATCGAGAAGTACCGGGTCAACAAACTTTTTACGGCCCCGACCGCGCTGCGCATGTTGCGCAGCCTCGGCGAAGCGGCGATGGAACCGTATGATCTGTCGTGTCTCGAAGTCATCGCGCTTGTCGGCGAACCGTTTGATCCGGAAACGTGGCATTGGACATACGAAAAACTCGGCAAAGGCCGGATTTGCGTCAATAACACGTGGGGTCAGACGGAAACGGCCGGCTGCCCGCTCGCCGGCGCGGCCTGGCTGACCGCGATGAAACCCGGTTCCGCCGGCCTTCCGTTTCTTGGGATCGATATTGATGTCGTTGATGACGACGGGCAGCCGCTGCCGGCCGGGACGCTCGGCCATCTCGTCATCAAAAAGCCGTTTCCGATGTTGTGCCGCAGTCTTTGGAAAGAGCCCGACCGCTATTATGAAACGTATTTCCGCCCGATCGAAGGCTGTTACTTCGCGAGCGATATCGCATTGAAAGACAACGATGGTTACTTTTGGGTCGTCGGCCGCTCGGACGACGCTTTCAACGTCGCCGGCCACCGCTTGAGCACGATGGAAATGGAAAGCGCGGTCCTGGAATGCGAAGGGGTGGCGGAAGCGGCGGTCATCGGCGTGCCCGATGAAATCAAAGGGGAGGTGCCGGTCGTCTTCGCGAAAGTCTCGCAAGGGCATGAAAAAACGGACGTTCTGAAAAACGCCATCGTTTCTCGCATCGTTTCGGCGATCGGCAAAATCGCGCGTCCGAGCGAAGTGTATTTCGTCGAGGCGCTGCCGAAGACGATCAGCGGAAAAATCATGCGCCGTCTCTTAAAAGAAATCGTCATCAGCGGCGACATCGCCAGCGATGTCACCGGGCTGGAAGACCCCGCAACCGTCGCCCACATCCGTGAAGTTGTCGCGTCCAAAGTTAAATAATTGGCCGCCGACGGGCGGCCGCTTTTCAAAAAGCGGCAGGACACTGCAACCCATCCGCATCATCGGCCGATCACACCGCCGCGTTTTCATCTTTGGAATAGCCTAGACACGGGAAATTTCATTCAGTGTTCGGAGATTTCCGTTTCGAACCCCATGGGCGCCGCACCATTATGCCATTTGCTCTGTTTCAACTGCTGTTTAATGTCTGTGATGAGCGATGGAACGACAAAACCCCGCCATGACGCGGGGCTTTTGATATGACGATTGTCCGTTTGTGCAGGGGAACGGACGGACCCTCGTTTACTTTTTCGTCAACGCGCTTTGCGAAGAATTGCCCGTTCGCTCATTCGGCGTGCCAATGTTGCTTGATAAAATCGTCGCGTCCGGACTCGCGGCGCTCTTGCGCATATTTCTCCGGATTTTTTTTGTAGAAATCCTGATGGTATTCCTCGGCGGGGTAAAACGTTTGGGCGGGCAAGATTTTCGTCACGATCGGCTTTTTGAAAATCCCGCTTTCCTCCAGCTTGCGCTTCGACTGTTCGGCGAGCGCTTTTTGTTCTTCGTTGTGATAAAAGATGGCCGTGCGGTATTGCGGTCCGCGGTCAAAAAATTGTCCGCCGTCATCGGTCGGATCGATTTGCTGCCAATAGATTTCGAGCAGGCGTTCATAGGGAAAGACATCGGGTTCAAAGGTGATTTGCACGGCTTCATAATGGCCGGTTTGCCCCGATTTCACTTCTTCATACGTCGGATTTTCTTTGTGTCCGCCCGTATACCCGGAGACAACCTTGATGATGCCGGGCATTTCATCGAACGGCTTAACCATGCACCAAAAGCATCCGCCTGCAAACGTTGCGAATTCCGTCTTTTTCTCCATCTCCACGGTTCCTTTCCTGATTAGAACTGAATTTATCTATAAGAATAGCACAACCGCGTTTGGCTTTCATGGATGATACACCGCAACCCGCACTTTCAGGAGAACGGCGTTCGGCAGGTTCATTCCATTTCAAACGGAATGCCTTTAATTGTAAATAAAAATGTTTTATGTTTATAACATCAATGAAACAAGAGAAGTTGATCGCTAGTGACGGATATCATGATTTTTTAAAGAACAGACAGCGCTGGCGGGAGAAGGGAGATTTAAAGGGAAAAACCTTTCAAGCCGGACAACTCGACAGGCAGCTCTCACCCAGGGTTCCAAAACGAAACAGCGCAAAGGGGAGGGAAAAATGAGAACAAGGAGACCAAACGGCCCGCTTCTCGATCTTGAAGATTACCGCGCGCTCGTTCATCTTGACGCACCGTATCCGAAATCGTTCGACGAGGCTTTGACGGATTCTGAGCGGGCCGCCATTATTGATGATTTATTGGATTATTTGCTGAATAGCGAAGGAATGAAAATACCGGAAAACCTGCAGGTGCCGATCGATAAACGGCTTTTATTGCGGGCGCTGCTCAACATTCGTGAGCCCGAACCGCTGCCGGACGCCTTTCTCAAGAAACTTGATCGGCTTCTTCAGGCCGAAATGGCTGAGCAAGGCATCGTCAGACCGGAGGATGTCCCGCCTTGCTCTGAACAGGTGCCCGCAGCCGTTGTCCATCACGCCGATAAAATGGCGCTTTGGACCGGGGATATCACGCGATTGGCCGCAGATGCGATCGTGAATGCCGCCAACAAATCGCTCCTCGGCTGTTTTCAACCGCTGCACGCCTGCGTTGACAACGCCATCCATTCGGCCGCCGGTCCGCAGCTCCGCCAGGACTGCTATATGATCATGAAAAAACAGGGCAGGGACGAGCCGACGGGTGGCGCCAAGATGACGCGCGCCTACAATTTGCCGGCCGCCTACGTCCTTCATACGGTGGGACCGATCGTGCCGGGCGGAAGGATCGTCGCCGATCAGCATCGCGAACGGCTCGCCGCCAGTTACCGGTCGTGTCTCGATTTGGCCTCCCGGGTGCGTGATATCCGCACCGTCGCCTTTTGCGCCATTTCCACCGGCGCTTTCGGTTTTCCTAAACGAGAGGCCGCGCGCATTGCGGTAAAAACCGTCGACGAATGGCTGGCGAAAGCGCCGGCACGCTTGGATCGCGTCATTTTCGTAGCTTATACGGAAGAGGACGCGAACGTGTACATCGATGCCATGCGCGCTGATTGGCAATAGAGGATCAAGAAGGTTGAACGAGCGTCCGTTTTCATGGGAGTGCAGTCTCGTTTTCATTGATGCGGCTTCGTTTTTGTCGAATGTATTTCTTCATGAAATAATCGAGCGGGAAAAGCAGGCAGCACAGAATGCCTGTTTTTTCGTACGGCCAGTTAAGAGGAGGATCGAGGATCGCTTCTGTTCAGACCGCATCATGGTCGGTTTTCCAGCGCGTTATGCTGACGTGGCATGAGTCGATGCCGAGATTTATTTTTTTCTTGAGGGAGAGGATTTTTGGCGATCGGCTTGTCCAATCGCGGATGATCGAGGAGGAATGCGACGGGATTTGGCGCAACTTTTAGGGATTAATTGTCGATACCGATGGTGCGTTTGATCCGCTGAATGTCTTTTCTAAAATTCCAATGATCTTGCCCGATGATGGCATCCAGTGTTTGGAACTTTTCCAAAAGCTGTTCTTGGTTTGTTTTTAACATCTGAATGTCCTCGGTATTTTTCGCAACCATTTCCGTGACATGAACGAGTTTTTTGTCAACGTCATCCAGGCGATTTTCCACATTTTCGAGGCGTTCGTTAACCTCATTGAAACGGTTATCGATGATGGCAAAGCGTTCGTCGATCTCGTCGAAACGCTTGTCGATGGTTGTAAAACGCTCATCAATCACATCGAAACGCTCGTCGATGGTGGCAAAACGCTCATCAATCTCGTCGAAACGTTTGTCGACAACGCCGAAACGCCGGTTCATGTCTTCCCGTAATCCGCCCACTTCTTTTTCAAGACGGAGCAACACATCCAAAATTTGTTGATTCTCCACGCTTTTTCACCCCCTTTGTTCCATTATAGTTTTATCGTTTTCGACTGTAAATGATCGTTGATCAAGTCCGACGATTCTTCCAATTGTAGCGGATTGCCTTATAATCGAAATAAGCCGATGCGGTTGCCGAAGACGGATAATCCAATTTTTAATGGTTTCGCGGTCGCTTGCCGGCCTTAGAAACCAGATAACACAGAGGTTGGATGCCGCTGCCCAATTAGCGCTTGTTTTAGTGCCGAAAAACGGGCTTGCAACACCCCGTAAATCATGTGGCAAATGTGCTAAAAAACCGGATCGCTGGAGACCGGCAGGCTTCTTTGGGAATACTTGATTCAACCATGTTTTTTCTACAGTTATCCCGACGAAAGGAGGGGCGCAGGGTGAAAAAAGGATACGCGTTGCTATTCGTCATCCCTATCGTTTTGATGACATTATGGGGATGCCAATCGGTCAGCCACGGGGCTGCTCCTTCCAATGGTGCTCCGAAAACGTCCGTCCCTCTTCGGTCGAAGCCATCACCTTATAAATCCACACTCCTCGATCATTATCAAGATGCAGACTACAACGTGAAACTGACATTAAGACAGGAGGCATCGACAGACCTCTCCTTAGTGATCACAAATTCGGGGAAAAAAGGCGTCGGATGCGGCGTCAAATATACGGTTGAAAAATGGGTGAATCGCCAATGGTATTCGCTTCCGTTTAAACCAAACGTCGCTTTCATAGAACTGGCTGTGTTATTGCTGCCTGGCAAAACCTATGATCAGAAGGTTGATTTTCAACTTTTGGACGAAAAATTGGCGCCTGGAAAATACCGGGTTGTCAAAACGCTCTCTCCCCATATTGTTTTGGCAAAGCCATTTGCCATTAACAAAGAAGGGATGATTGACGTTTCGGATTAAAGCCGATCCGACGGATACAAAGAGCGGGGGAACGGGTCGCGAGGCGTTTATGCTTACTGATTCACCCCAAAGCCCTTCAGTTCGTCTGGCATGCGGTACGCTCTGAGAAGTGTTATGCTGTTGATTAAGGAAATCCAAGGAGGGACATTCATGAAAATCGAGGTTTGGTCGGATTTTGTCTGTCCGTTTTGCTATATCGGAAAGCGCCGCCTGGAAACGGCGCTCGAAAATTTTCCGCACCGCGGCGAGGTTGAAGTGATCTACCGCAGCTTCGAACTGGATCCGACGGCCAAAAAGGGCGCGCATTCGGATATCCATGCGCTTCTGGCCGCCAAATACGGCATAAGCTATGAAGAGGCGAAGGCGATGAACGCGCGGGTCGGCGCGCAAGCTCAAGCGGTCGGGCTGACCTACCATTTTGATACGATGATTCCGACGAACACGTTTGATGCCCACCGCCTCATGCATTACGCCGCGCGCCAAGGCAAAATGGCGGAAATGACCGAGCGCCTCATGAAAGCGTATTTCACCGACTCCAAGGACATCGGCGATCACGAAACGCTGGCCGAACTGGCTGAAGAGGTCGGATTGGATAAAGCGGACGTTTTGGCCATGTTGAAAAGCGGCGACTTCGCCGATGACGTGCGGCAAGACGAACAAGAAGCGGCAGCGCTTGGCGTTCGCGGCGTTCCGTTTTTCGTCTTGAATCGAAAATATGCCGTATCGGGCGCGCAACCCCTTGAAGTTTTCGCCCAGGCGCTTGAAAAAGCTTGGCAAGAAGAACAGCCTCTTACCCTTTTGAATGATGGGGATGCGGACGATGCGGTCTGTGAAGACGGCGCCTGTCGGGTGCCGACGCAACCCGCTCAACCGGCCAAATAACGTTCGCGGATCCCGACTTTATATACCGAAGCCGCATGGGAAACAAATCGATGGCGGGTTGCCAATCCGTACCAAGTAACAATTGCGGTTCGGGTTTGGGAAAGAGCTCGAGGCTTTGAGTCGGCGCGAAACACTGAAAAATGTTCAAACCAACGAAATACCGGCTTTTGGAACGAATCCTTGTTTAATAATGGAACGTCCATCGGCGTTCCTTTTTTATTGATCGCGCTCCATTTTCTACCGGCTGGGCTTATGGATATCTCGCCGAAACACAATGAAACCCTCAAAACGGTGAAAACTGCGCGGACGAACGCCGATATTCATTTCATAAGGCGATAAAAAGACGAAAGCCCCGTGGCGATTCATAAAAATTGTGGTATGATTTTATAAGTTCAGTTTTGCTAGATTGCGAGGCGAATCACATCGTCGGACAACTTAGAAAGAAGTGACAGCACAGTTGGAAGTCTGGAAACGTAACTTGCTCGTGCTTTGGATCGGCAGTTTTCTCGTGTCCGCGAGCTTTTCGATGGTCATCCCGTTTTTGCCGTTATTTTTGCTGCAAATCGGCGTCACCCGCCACACCGAATTTTGGAGCGGCGCTTTGTTCAGCGCGGCTTTCCTCGCCGGCGCGATCGCTTCGCCGTATTGGGGGGCGCTCGGGGACCGGTACGGCCGGAAGCTGATGATCATCCGGGCCGGCTTTTTCCTGTTTCTCATCTATACGCTCACAGCATTCGTCACACAGCCCTATCAATTGCTGATTCTCCGGATCATGCAAGGGTTGCTCACCGGATTTATTCCGGGGACGATCGCATTGATCGGTACGAACACGCCGAGCAAGCGGGTCGGCTATGCGCTCGCCATGATCTCGACGGCGACGTCCGCCGGCGGCATCATGGGCCCGCTGCTCGGCGGGGGGATCGCGGCTCTCGCCGGCAACCGCGTCGCGTTCGCAAGCGCCGGCGTATTCGTTTTGATTTCGACCCTGCTTGTCATTTTATGGGTCAAAGAAGAAAAATTCGTTCCGAGCAAAGAGCGGAGTTCGATCTTGCGCGACGTCCGAACGACCGCCGCTAATCGGCCGTTCATGGCGGTGCTCGTATTAACCCTTGTGACGCAGTGCTCGCTCATGACGATCGAGCCCGTCCTGCCGCTTCATATCGCTAAACTGAGCGAATCGGCCGGCAATACGTCGCTGATCGCCGGCGCCGTGTTTTCACTCCCGGGCATCGCCAGCGTGCTTTTCGGCGCGCGCTGGGGAAAGCTGGCCGATCGCACCGGCTTTCATAAAGTGTTATTGATCGGGTTGATCGGAGGCGGCATCGGGACGCTCGCCCAAGCGTTGTGCGGAAACATTTGGAACTTTTCCATTGTCCGTTTTATTTTCGGAGCCTTTTTCTGCGCCGTTTTTCCCGCGATCAACGGCCTCGTCGTCAAATCGACGCCCGAAGATTTCCGCGGGCGCGCCTTCGGCCTGAGTCAGACGGCCAACCAGTTGGGCGGCATGTTGGGGCCGCTGGTCGGAGGGTTGATCGGCGGACTGTTCCCCGTTTCCACGGTCTTTCTCTTCACGGGGATCATGCTGTTGGCTTCGACCTTTTTGGTGTATCTTCCGAGGAAAATGGTGGCGGCGGGGCGATAAAACATTGGGGGTCAACCCGTTTCGCGCGGTCTTTGGATAGGGGGGCGCTGCGGCCGGCCGATCGGGTCGGTTTCTTCAGCGTCGAACAATTGTTGAATTACGCCATCCACTCCGGTTTTTTGGACGACGCGGAAAAGATTTCGCCCGTTCCAGGATGGCGGCCGTCATGGAAAGGTTCAACCGGAATCATTGCAACTGCATTTGCTTTAATTAAGGTTATAGAAAAATAAACTCCGTTTTTTAAGCGAGTTCAAAATGATACAATCCTGCCTGCTCGGCGCCGCATAACCATGGATAGTCCGGTCGACATGCGGACGCTGTGGTTTCCCATGCGAACCGCGGAGGTGTGAGGCCGATTTTTAACGTTTCCATCCATGGTTGTCATAAGCGGCTTGGCAGCGCGGGATGGAGATGTTATAATGAAACGGCACAAATTCATAAACTCCGTTTTTCAACGGGAGAGGTTCTTAGCTAACCCTCTATAAAAAACTAAGAAGGAGCAGCACTTCTTTCTTAGGGGTGTTGTTTTTTCTTTGGCCGAACAGGAGGAATCATTAATGTGGCGTGTTTTGATCTATCTATTGTCGATCGTGACGGCGAACGTCGTCACCGCCGCGTTTCCGCCGATCCATGTCGGCTTGTTCATCGTCCCGATGGGAACGCTGCTGATCGGCGCGACGTTCGTCTTTCGCGATCTCGTTCAAAATAAATACGGGCGAGTCAAAACGTATTATTTCATCGCGACGGCTTTGGTGTTGTCGGCCGTGATCTCGTTCCTTTTGGGCGATACGCTGTACGTCGTGCTCGCGTCGGCGTTCTCGTTCCTGCTCTCTGAATCGTCCGATACCGAAATTTACTCGCGCTTGCGCGTGTCTATGGCCTGGCGGGTTTTTTACAGCGGCTTGGTTGGCGGCCTTTTGGATTCCGTCGTCTTCGTCGTCATCGGTTTGAGCCCCATTGGCGCGAACTTCTTATCTTGGACGATGGTGCCGTTTGCCATCCTCGGCCAACTCGTTTTCAAAACGGCCGTTCAAGGGTTGGGCGCTGTGTTGATGGCTTGGCTCCATCCCGCATCGAGAGAACGCGTCACCGCCGATTGACGGTTCCGCCAAGCACTCGCAGCCTTGACACGGCGTCGCTTATCCTCTCAAACGAATCATAGAAATCCGGAGATTGCCCCCGCCGCAACGGACGGGGGTTTTTCGTTTCCGTCCCTGCACCGTGCATAAACAAGCGTTCCCGTTTTGGATCATATGGCGGAGCATGAACAACAAGCCTTCGCTCATTTATTGCACGTTAGGCCCGCATACATCGGCCTATTTTTTAATGAAGATTTTTAAAATAGGTGAGCGGGATTAGGCAGAACGTCCGGATTTTAAGTAAAACGGCGGAAGGATAGATCCAAAGAGGCATAGACAACGGCAACGCGCTCGACTAGGCTAAAGACACAGCGGGGCATCCTTTTGTCCGACAAAATGTAAGCCCTTACAATTCAACGAAAGGAGGGAACAGCATGAAGCGTACCGGATCGCTCTTTGTCGCCGCGATGCTCTCGTTCATCGGTTTTTTCATTCAGCCAACGGATGGACAAGCCTGGCACGGCGGGAAGATGGCAACGGTGCGAGTAATGACCTTTAACATTCACGCCGGCATCGGTTCGGACGGGCAATACGATATCGCCCGCATCGCCGACGCCATCACGCAAGCGGACGCGGACGTCGTCGGGCTTGAGGAAGTGGATGTCCATTGGGGGGAACGCAGCGCATATGAAGATGAAGTCAAGCGGCTGGCCGAACGGCTTCACATGCACGCGTTTTTTGCCCCCATTTACACATTGGCCCCCGATCGGGCCGGACAACAGCCCCGTCAATACGGCCTCGCCGTGTTGAGCCGTTACCCGATCGTTCGCGCCGAAAACCACCTGATCACCCGCTTGTCCATCCAAACGCCCGATCCCGTCCCCGAGCCGGCTCCCGGTTTTCCTGAATTGCTCATCAATATAAAAGGCATCAAGCTGTCGTTTTACGCCACCCATCTCGACTACCGGGCCGATCCGACGGTCCGCGCGCGGCAAGTCCAAGACATATTGACCATCATGGCACAGAATCCCAATCCGCGAAAAATTTTGGTCGGAGACATGAACGCCGAACCGGATGCTCCCGAATTGGCGCCGCTCTATCAAAAGCTGAAGGATGCCTGGCTCATCCATGGCGAAGATCCGGGCAAAACATATCCGGTGCTCCAGCCCGAAAAACGCATCGATCAAATTTTGACGGCGCCGATGCTGGCGGTCCGCTCGGCCTTTCGGTTGGATACGCTCGCGTCCGACCACTTGCCCGTTGTCGCCGACGTCGTTTTGACGCGCGGAAATCCGTTTTCCCATTAACTCGACGACTTGGACGGAGCGGGCGGTCAGACGTTGAAGGAAGTCAGCGTCCGGACATCAACAGGTTACGCGCGGATGCCGCTCAACTTCCGAGTGTTCGCTAAAATCTTTTGAGCCCGCAGTTGTCGATGTCATCGGGTTTGCGAGATCCCTCTGGTGCCTCGAACGACGTCCATAATCGGTTGCGTTCCCGTAAAGATAACGGAAACGTGTTCAGCTGAGCCGGACGGGAACTGCCGCCCGACCGGCGTGAATCCGCGCGAATCTAACAGCGGGCATGGTGTTGAATGATTAAAAAAGAGGAGGAACCGCCGTGAAATGGGGAAAAATCGCCGTGATTTCTGTTCTCGCCGCCGTTCTGGCATGGAGCGTCTCCTTCAGCACTTCCCAGGCGTCATGGAAGGAACCGGACCGGCACGGCTGGAAAAACGACCGGGGAGTGCGCGGTTGGATCATGGCCAAGATGAAAAAAATGACGTTGGAAGAAAAAGTCGGTCAACTCTTTATGGTGCAAGTCTACGGCCGGACGCCGACCGATCCCGACTATGAAGCCACCAATCTGCAGGAACATCGGGGCGGAAAAAACTTTGCAGAAGTCATCCAAAAATATCACATCGGCGGTGTCATTTATTTTAACTGGAACGCGAATATCGGAACGCCGGTCGATCCCGTCCAAGTCAATGCGCTGTCGAACGGCATCCAACATATTGCCATGGACGCGCGCGTGCCGATTCCTTTGTTCATCGCGACCGACCAAGAAGGGGGGATCGTTGCCCGCGTTCAGGAACCGGGCACGGTCTTCCCGGGCAACATGGCGCTCGGCGCGACCCGTTCCGTTGACGCGGCCGCCAAAACCGCAAACATCATGGGCAAAGAACTGAAAAGTTTGGGCATTAACATGGACCTTGCGCCGGATATGGACGTCAACGTGAATCCGGAAAACCCGGTCATCGGCGTCCGTTCGTTCTCGGAAGATCCGGATCTCGTCTCCAAAATGGGCGTTGCCCAAGTCAAGGCCTATCAGAAAGAAAACGTCCTCGCGACCGCGAAACATTTTCCGGGGCACGGCGATACGAACGTCGACTCGCATTACGGCCTGCCGATCATCCATCACGATCTGAAGACGTTAAACACGATCGACTTGAAGCCGTTTAAAGCGGCCATCCGCGCGGGCATCGACGCGATCATGACCGCGCACATCGTCGTTCCGGCGCTGGACGATTCCGGGCTGCCGGCGACCTTGTCCAAACCGATTTTGACCGGTTTGTTGCGTCACAAGCTTGGTTTTGAAGGGCTGATCATCACGGACAGCCTCGGCATGTCGGGGGCGAACGTGCTCCCGCCGGACCGCATTCCGGTCGAAGCGTTTAAAGCGGGCGCCGATATTTTGTTGAATCCGCCGGATGTCGATTTGACTTATCACGCCGTGCTGAATGCCGTCAAAAGCGGCGAGATTTCAAAACAACGATTGGACGCGTCCGTTTACCGCATTTTATACGCCAAATGGAAGCGGGGATTATTCAAACATCCCTATACGGATCCGAACGCCGTCAACCGAATCGGTTTGCCGGAAAATTTGGCGACGGCGGATGGCATCACGAATAAAAGCCTCACGCTCGTCAAAAACGATCATCATCTTTTGCCGTTCCAGCGCGGCGAGCGCATTTTCGTCACGGGCCCGTCGGCCGCAAAACCGGATGTGCTCTCGAACCTGTTGAACGCCAAAGGGTTGACGACGTCGGCCTATCCGACGGCGACGAGCCCGAACGCCGCGGAAATCGCCCAGGTGGCGGAACGCGCGCGGTCCGCGGATGCCGTTCTGGTGACGACGTACACCGCCAATACGAATAGCGCTCAACAACGGTTGGTGCAGGCGTTGTTGGCTACGGGCAAACCGGTCGCCGTCGCCTCCATGAGAAATCCGTACGACATCGCCGCTTTTCCCGCGGTCGATGCCAACATTTTGACCTACGGCAATCTTGATGTGTCCGTCTGCGCCCTCGCCCGAGCGCTCGCCGGTGAAGTGAACCCATCCGGCAAACTGCCCGTGACCATTCCCGGCCAATATTCGTTCGGCCACGGTCTCTCGTACTGAGGCATCGGTTTGGCGAACCGAAGCAAACGTTTTAATGAAAATGGCTATGTATAGAGAAAATCGGGCGGGTGCGGGAAGCGCCTGGTTCTTCATAAAACCGCATCCATATTTAGCGCTGTCCATGATCGCGTGAAGCTGAAGCCGATTGTGCAGCCGGCGGCTGTTCCCATCAAAAAGGCATCTATTCTGTGGCCGACGCCGACGATAAACATTCCCCGCATCCGCCTGAACCATTTTTTAGGGAGGCGTTCGTGTTGAAAAAGCCGTGGATGTTCGCCATCGTTTTCGTTCTGGCCTTTTCGGCATTGGCTTTGCCCGTCGCATTCGCCAAGCACGACGAGAAAACGAAAAAACCAAACGGCTTTCATCCTCCGCGTTTTGAGCTCGGCATTGATGTGCTCTTGAAAGACCGTTTGGATCTTATCAAAGGCAAACACGTCGGGCTGATCACAAATCCGACCGGCGTCGATCAGAATTTGAACAGCGACGTGGACGTCTTGTTTCACCATCCCGATGTCCATCTCGTCGCTCTGTACGGTCCCGAACACGGCGTGCGGGGAAGCGAACAAGCCGGCGACTACGTTCCGTACTACATCGACGAAGAAACGGGACTGCCGGTTTACAGCTTGTACGGAAAAACGCAAAAACCGACGCCGGATATGTTGAAGAACGTCGATGTGCTGCTCTTTGACATCCAGGACGTCGGCACGCGCTTTTACACTTACATTTACACGATGGCGCTGGCGATGCAGGCGGCCGCGGAAAACGGCATCCCATTCATCGTTCTCGACCGGCCGAATCCGATCGGGGGCGACAAGGTGGAAGGGCCGGTGCTCGATCCGGCCTACGCGTCCTTCGTCGGCATGTATCCGATCCCGCTCCGGCACGGCATGACAGTCGGCGAATTGGCCGAGCTGTTCAACCGGGAATTTCATATCGGCGCGGATTTGACCGTCGTGAAGATGAAAGGGTGGAAGCGCTCGATGCTCTATGATGAAACGTCGCTGCAATGGGTGCTGCCGTCGCCGAACATGCCGACCTTGGATACGGCGCTCGTTTATCCGGGCGCGGCGCTCATTGAAGGGACGAACGTTTCGGAAGGCCGGGGCACGACGCGGCCGTTTGAACTCATCGGCGCGCCTTTCATTAACGGGATGCGGCTCGCCGATAAGTTAAACGATCTGCATTTGCCGGGCGTCCGCTTCCGAAGCGCCTATTTCACGCCGACGTTCTCCAAGTTTCAAAATCAATTGTGCGGCGGCATCCAAATTCATGTGACCGACCGCGCCGTTTACCAGCCGGTTTTGACCGGTCTGGCCATCGTCAAAACGATCCACGATCTTTATCCGGACGATTTCGCTTTCCGGGAAGAAAACGCGGACGGCGTGTCTTATTTCGATCAATTGATCGGAAACGGCTGGGTGCGCCGCGACATCGAAAACGGTGTGGCGCTGTCCGCCATCGTGAAAAAATGGCAAGCCGACCTGAAGGCGTTCAACAAAACGCGGGCAAAATATCTGCTTTATCATTAAGCGGCCGGAAAATCCGTCCGAAGGTTCCATCACTACGGGACCCGGACACGTTTTTCGATCGAAGCTGGACGGCCGGATAAGAAGGCGGCCGTTCAGTACATCAAATCTGGAGTAAAAAAGGAATGGTCAATGTATAGAAGAAGTCACCGCGGGGGCGAACCGCTCACTGGTGACGGGCGAGTCTTGAGGCGAGCGCACCGATCTGATTGGCCGCGGTTCGCGGCCGTTGGCGGAAACCGAAGGGAAGGGGACACCTTTTCTTCGGTATTTTTTTCTTGGGCGGAAAAACGGGCGGCAAATGATCGTGTTGGGCTAAAAAATGGGCATCCATCCGTAAAAAAGCGGGATATTGAATCGCGGAAACAAGCAGGAGCGCTCAGAAAACCCATTGGATGGTGTAACTATCCATCATCAATGAACGATGAAAGCGTTTTTTCTGTCAGGAATATAGAAGTGGCTTTCCGGCTTCTGTCTATCCGATGAAAATGGGACAGAAATCCATGACAACCGCCTCGAATTCAATGAAAATGCTGAACGATTCAACGAAAACGACAAGGAATTCAACGAAAAGCGGCGGGGAATCAATAAATCTTTATTTTCAGTCATTTAAAATCGGCTGGGAATCGCGATGAGCAATGGATTTCCAAATCGGTCCATTGCCGGTGTATCGCGCAAAGCTTGTCTTTCAGATCGCGCCTCTTTTACGCGTCGTTTGCTGGGGTCTCGGACAATGCCCAATCCACATAAACTTAAAACAGGCAGAACAGGCAGAATGACAGGCATGAGGGGGATTGGCATTGGATCCATTGGTGGGGACCGGCGCGGTGCTCGCGACCGGGGCGATTGCCGTCTGGATCGCGGCGCTGCGGAAACGATCGAAACCCGAAAAATCCGGCAGCGTGCCGATTTCGGACAATACGATCCGTTCCGTTTTCACCAAAACGGGCGGCTCGCCGCAAAAGACGGTCAACGCGGTCATCGACCGCACGACATCGGCGTTGGATGTCGCGATGTTTCTGATGACCAATGAAGACATCGTGGCGCATTTAAGCAAGGCGGCGGGAAGAAATGTCAAAGTGCGGCTGATCACCGACCGGGAGCAGGCGGAATCGGCTTCGAAACAATCGTTAAATACATTGGCCGCTGCCGGCATTCCGATCAAAGTCAACCGCCACGACGGGGCGATGCATCTGAAAGTCATGATTGCCGATCAAAAGGTGGTGACCGCAGGCTCTTACAATTTCACCAATAAGGCGGAGAAAAAGAACGACGAAGTGCTCATCGTCATCCGCAGCCGGGCGGTCGCCGAAAATTGGTCGAAGCGGTTCGAACGAATGTGGACCGACAATAGCCAATACGCGGACTATCACCCGGAAACGTTGACCAAAAAATTTGCATAAAAATAGGGTCGCGCCGCCGAACACCGGCCCCTGAGTACCAACATTGGAATGAGGGGCGGACCCTCATAGTAGGCGAGTGAAGTCATGCAAAAAGTTCCGTCGTGCCGCCGGCCGTCGCTGGTTCGGCGGCATGTTCTTTTTTCCGATACGCGACGGCAAATCTCAGACTATCCCGCCGTGGCATAAGGAGGACACGATAAAATTGCTATAAAAATATCGGAAAGGACGGTCATGCCCGCAGCAGCTGCCGACATATACATAATAGAGACAAGCCCGAAACGACCGGCGGTGATCCGGCACCGTTTAACTAAGCACCGAGCGCGCGGCCTTCATACTAGTAATGGAGACGGTTTAGATGCAGGTTCCCTCATAAAACGCGGCGTGTGGTTCAGAAAAACCGCCGACAAAACTAAAAAGATTGCTTGTCTCGCCGATCGGCATGTCTTTTAAGCGCTTGACTTCCTTATGCGCGATTATATTATTATATTATGTTCATAACCAATCGATTTCCGATATTTAAAGGCAGGGAAGGATCACCGATGTGGAAGAAAATCCTTTTGACCGTCCTATCCGCGCTCTTGGTCACCACGATCGCGGCGCCGGCGGCGACGCGCGCCGACTCGTCGCCGGGCGATGTCATCGTCACGCTTGGCGCTGATTTGACGCCGCAACAAAAGGACGCCATTTTGAAAGAAATGGGCGTCGACCCGAATCAAGCGCAAATCATCGAGGTGACCAACGCCGAAGAACATAAATATCTTGATAACTATTTGCCGAAGGCGCAAATCGGCTCCCGGGCGATCAGTTCGTCGAAAATCACCATCGGCGAAAAGGGTTCCGGCCTTTCGGTCAGCACGCGCCACATCACCTATGTGACCGATGACATGTACATTAACGCTTTGGCCACGGCCGGTGTGAAAGACGCCCAGATTTACATCACGGCGCCGTTCGACGTCTCGGGGACCGCCGCTTTGACCGGTCTGATCAAAGCATATGAAACGTCGACGGGCAAGGTCATTCCGGAAGAACAAAAGAAAGTGGCAAACGAAGAAATGGTGACGACCGCGAAACTGGCCGATGAAAAGGGGATCGGGAAGGATAAAGCGGCCGAATTGATCACCGTGATCAAAGATAAGATGGCGAAAGCCCAACCCGAGACGAAAGGCGAGATTGAAAACATCGTCCGCGATGCGGCCGATCAAACCGGCGTCCAATTGAACGACCAGGACGTCCAGCGCCTCGTCGCGCTCTTCGACAAAATGAAAGATCTCAACATCAATTGGGATCAAGTCGGCAACCAGTTGCAAAAGGTGAAGGACAAATTCCGCGACGCGCTTCAATCCGATGAAGCCAAAGGCTTTTTCGACAAACTGTTGGACTTTCTCCGCTCGATCATCGACGCCATCGCTTCGCTGTTTAAATGATCGGGTTCGTGAAATTCGAGGCGGACTTTGACGCGTTATTGTGAGGCGTTTTCGGGAGCGAACGGCTCAACCTGAACCAAAGCCGCTTCGTCCAAATCATCATCGATGACTTTGTGAAAAACGATGTTTTGGATAAAAAGGTTTTGCAGGAAGAACCTTTAACCTACGGCAGCATCGTTGAACTCTTTAAAGACAACTTGGATGACGCGCGGAAGATTATTAGTATCATTGATGAGATCAATAAGAATTCGGAAGAGATCTTCGGGCGTAGTCCCTTTCATCAGGCGAGGAACTGGGAGAAGTCCTGCCTGAAGATACAAATAACCGCCATCCGTTTTTTAAAGGATGGCGGTTTGCCTTTAGCCGGCTTCTTTGTTAAGTTTTGGGTTCTCTTTCTTTGCGGCTTTCATTTCATCACTTTTGACGGCTTTAATGAATGAAACACCGAGCATACCCATGATGAAGATAAGCGGGAAACCGCCGACGATACTGGCGGATTGCAAGGTGGTAAGACCTCCGAGATACATGAGCACAAGCGGCAGTAGTGAGAGCGCAAACGCCCAAAACAATCGATTCCAACGCAACGGTTCATCATTGATCCGTTTCTGCACGACGGACGCCAGAATGTAAGAGCTTGAATCAAAGGTCGTAGACAAAAAGATGATCGCAAGCACGACGAATAAAAAAACGACCAGGTTATGAAGCGGCAGCTGATGCAAGACCGCCAAAATCGCTGCCGGTGCACCGGATGCATTTAAAATTTCGACAACATTCAATTGACCTGACAAATACAAATAAAGCGCGTAATTGCCGAGAATGCCAAAGAACAAAATACATCCGATGGATCCATATAAAATCGTGCCGATAATCATTTGCCTGATCGTGCGCCCGCGGGAAATTTTTGCGACGAATAAACCCATATACGGTGCATAAACAAGCCACCATGCCCAATAAAAAACCGTCCATGATTCTGGGAATCCCGTTCGTTTAAATGGGCCTAAATTATTGAAAGGTTCCGTAAAGGTGCTCATGCTGAAAAAATTATTTAGCATTCGTCCAACTGCGCTCACCGTTGTTTCAAATAAAAATACGGTCGGACCGGCGATCAATACGAAGGTTATTAGGAAGAACGCAAGCCAAACGTTAAGGTCACTCAAATATTTGATGCCTTTGCGCAGTCCCGTGTAAGAGCTGGTGGCAAAAATCACGGTACAAAATAGCAATACAAAGGTGCGCAACACCGTATTTTCCGGAAGCCCGGTCAAATCATGGATACCCGCAGCGATTAAGGGGGTTCCAAGGGCCAAGGTCGTGCCGGCTCCACCTAACAGTCCGAACAGAAATAAAATGTCAAGAATTTTTCCGATGGGACCATCTACAAGTTTTCCCAAAACCGGCCGACACGCTTCGCTTACTTTCAAGATGGGTTTTTTTCTAATGTATAAAAAATAAGCAATCGGTAAAGCGGGTACGCAATAAATCGCCCATGCAATCGGCCCCCAGTGAAAGAGGCCGTAAGTGGACGCCCAGCGGATGGCATCCCGGGTTCCCGGCTCAATGCCAAACGGCGGCGTTTGATAATAATACGCCCACTCAATGACGCTCCAATATAGGATGCTAGAACCGATGCCGGCACAGAACAGCATGGCTGCCCACGACCACGTGGAAAACTCAGGTTTTTCATTTTGTTTTCCCAGCTTGATTTTTCCATAACGGCTGAAAGCGACAAACAAGAGGAAAACCAACGCGGAGAGTCCCATGACGAGGTAAACCACACCAAAGTTTTGCGTGATAAAATTATTCGCCGCCAACACAATCGTTTTTCCTTGAACAGGAAAGACGGAAAGCGGCACCACGACAAGAAGCAACAACACTAAAGCGCCGATGAATGTTGGCCAATCAATAATTTTTTTATTCACACTATCCCCTTTCCGTTTTTCATGATATAATATTTCTTTCTATATTTTACACCTGTCTTAAATGGAATGAAAATTGCATATACAAGGGTATAACTGTGTATACCATGAATCAACGGCGAGAGGACCGCTGACAAGAATTATCCACCTATTTCCTTAAAAATCCTCCGGAATGCATTATAATCTTCCCTCCTGAGTTTTAAGAAGCCCGATTATCATCAATTTCAAATTTAGTGTAATAAGGAGCTGCAACTCTTATTAGCAAATATTTCTATCGATAGAAGCGAAAACGGCGAGAATTGTGGCGGATGGAACCGATATCACCGTTGACATCGAAAGGCGTAAAGCCATCGTCAGTTACGGCAGGCGAAACGTTCCGGACGGGGAATTTTATTTTACACCGAATCACCTGAAAACGGTGGGCACCATTTTTTACGATTGGCCGACGGTTTACGGCGGATGTGAATTTCAAGGCATCCGCCTGACGTTTAAAGAAGGGAAAATCGTGGAAGCGACGGCTGAAAAGGGGGCGGGAATTTCTGGAAAAATTTTGAATACGGATGAAGGCGCCCGCTATCTCGGCGAATTCGGCATCGGCACCAACTATGGCATTACCAAACCGTCGAAAAACATTCTGTTCGATGAAAAAATCGGAGGCTCCGTTCATTTAGCGGTCGGCGCCGCTTATGAACAACCGGGAAAACAATCGGCGAACCATTGGGATATGGTAAAAAATCTGAATAACGACGGTGAAATCTACTTGGACGACAAGCTGGTGCAGAAAAATGGGGAATGGGTGTTTTAAAGATTGGCTCTGGATGTACCGGGGCATGAGAAAGTGGAGCGTCCGCGCCTTGATAAAAAACATCTGAGTGCCGGATGCGCCATTAATGTTTCGTGTCGCGATGGGAAAAGGATCTCCACTTTGCCGGCTAAAAAGCCATCGAGGCTGCCAATCCGAAGCGGCAAGCCAATCCATGCAGCGTGATGGCTTCCAATGATGCTAAGGACACGTAACCGAGCTAAGCGTGAATCGAATTGGGTTGAGAAGGATGGCGTTTGCCTGCATCATGCTCTGAAAGATCCGGACAAAGGGTGAGGGACGCGGAAATCAGCTTATAAACGATCCGGCATGATGAGCATGAGAAGCTGGAAGCGCAAAATTGATACGACACGGCAGTATCAAGCATTATCCGTTATTTCGTTTTCTCAAGTACTTGATGCAGAAGCAACGAGCAATCCCAAAAGAGCGACTTTTATCGCTAAAATCAAAACGAAGAAATATGGGACGACGTGCGTCAAAAAATAAAGATGGCCGTGCATGTGCTCACTCCTTTAATTAACGCCATCCAACGATCACGGCTTGACTGCGGAAGCTGAGTTTTCCGGGCATGTTCTCATGTCGGCAAGGCAGTTTTTGAAACGCGGGCGTCAATGTGATTTACGTTGACGCGAAGTCGTGAAGGGCCGGACTTAGCCGCCTTGATCCGAGCCATCAAGTTTATCATACAATAACAAATAAAAATTTTTAATAATTTTTTGTTGCTTATCAATCTTTTATCGCAATCCCCTTCGTTTCGCTTGGCGCGCCATAAAATAAAAAGCCGATTGATAGAACGATTGCCGTTTTCTATCAACCAGCCCATCGCGGCATTGAAGGCATCAGGCCATCTTTAAGGCTTCATCCATAATCTGTAGGATTAACGCATGATCGTTGATCACGTAAGGTATTTCTTCCGGTTCCACCCATATGCGCGTCACGGTTTCATGCCGGCGCGAAAAGGGGAAACATTGTGTGATCTCCATTCTATAAAACAATTGATAGCCAATGAGCGGATACTTGCCGTCAGGGTCAAAGAGGGGATTCTCCTCGTGATTCACTTCAATCATCCCTAAATAGTTGATCTGGCCTTTGACACAGCCTTCTTCAAAGGCTTCCCGGTGAAAAGCTTGCTCCGGCGATTCGCCGGGTTCCACATGGCCACCCGGAAGGTTAAACCCTCTGCCTTTGACGTGAATCAATAAAATTTTATTTTGATAGAAACAGAATCCGTGCACACTGGTGATTTTATCCAGATCAGGCAACGGAGCCGATGGCATCCATGTGAGCTTCACGTTTTGCCCGCCCCAATTGACATATATCGTTTGCTTCACACCGTTCCCTCCGCCTGTTTATTTTTTCCCCCATTCTTCAGCCGCTCGTACGATTTTAAACGTTAACGGCCAACTTTTCATCCTCTGGGTCATTTTACTTTTTTCGAAGAACGAACGCCAGATGGCGCATCCGAGCGTTTTCCTTAACGATGGGAAGAGCGGTTCGAACGGTGGAGGATCGCCTGCCGCTCTTCCCGGCTCACCACGGAACAACCGGACGTACACGAATCTTTCAAGGTGCAAGCCGCACATCTGCCTTGCCTGCTTTTTTTAAAGAACGAAACCAACATCCAGGCGGCGTAAGTAAAAATCAACGATCCAATGATGAAGCTTGCGATCATTTCGCACCATTCCTCGCTAAAAGATGAGTTTGCCCGTCCAATAAATGATCAAGGCGACGACATAGGCCGCGGCGAAGAGGGAAAAGGATGAGCAATACACGTTCGGCATTTTCCTCGCGGGTCATGATGAGTTGATCGGCATCATCGAGTTGACCGAAGTGGCCCGCGGCCCTTATCAATCCTGTTGGCTGGGCTATTATGTCGACCGCGCCCACAATGGGCGCGGCTATACAACCGAAGCCGTGCGCCTGATCGTTGACTTTGCCTTCAGAATTCTCAAGATCCACCGCATTGAAGCGGGGGTTATGCCGCATCATATCGGATCGATCCGCGTTTTGGAGAAAGGAGGATTTCTCAAGGAAGGACTATCCAGAAAAAGCGTGAAGATAAACGGGAAATGGGAAGATCATTGGCATTTTGCGCTCGTGAACCCGGACGATTCGGATTGATTCCTTTTTCTTTTCCTTTAAAAACGGCTGATCGCCATAACGAGTGAGCCGTTTGATGCGGATGCGAGAATCATCCCAAATCATGGTTGTCGGTGCGGGCATCTTGGCATTCCCCACCGTCAAATGGAGGGTGTTGTGCCTTGGAAGATTCCGGGCGAAAAGAGGCGCGCCCAGCGAAGGGGGTCACCCGACGTACCGCTCCAAAATGCGGTCGACCGCTCGGCCATAGGTCTCTCCGAACAAATTTAAATGAACGAGCAGATAAAAAAGCTGATACAGCGGCTTGCGCTCCTCGTATTCCGGAGATAACGGCCGCTGTTCGTTATACGCCTCGTAGAAGCGTTGCGGAAAGCCGCCGAACAATTCGGTAAAGGCGATTTCGAACTCATGATGCCCATAAAAAACCGCGGGATCAATCAAATAGGGGACGCCGTTTGCGCCGGCCAGCCAATTCCCGCCCCAAAGATCGCCGTGCAGCAAAGAAGGGGTAGCGTCTTTCGGGAGCCATTTTTCAAGGGAGGACATGAGTGCCTCCAGCTTTTTTCGCCGGCCGAGCGGCATCCGGCCTTTTTCTTCGGCCCGTTTCATCTGCGGAAGCAGGCGGCGTTCCCGGTAGTAATCGATCCAGGAGTCATACCATCCGTTCTGTTGCGGAAGAAGCCCGATAAAATTGTCTTCCGCAAAGCCGAACGCGGGGCCTTCGCATTGGTGCAGCTTGGCGACGGCATGTCCGAGCTGTTCGGCCGTTAGGCTCGTTTCGTTTCCTTCAATCCATTCGAGAACGAGAACGCCATAATCCTTCGTTTCTTTTGCGCCATAAACCGCGGGAACATGAACCGCTTCGGTTTGGCGAAGCGCTTCAAGCCCCGCCGCCTCGCAGTGAAAAAAGCGGGGCGGATAGGTGCGGCGCAACTTAACAAAATACGGTTGCCGCTCGCTTTGGACAAAAAACGACTCGTTGATATCGCCGCCGCGGACACGGCGATATTGCCGGATGGCCGTTCGATCGCCGACCGCATCCAGCGCCTCCCGGAGAATTTCCAACACATTCATGTCGCACATCCTCCGTTTCTAAATCGTTCTGCGTTTTGGCAGTCGATTTTTTGTATAGGACTGGTATCGCGAGGAAAAGGGTTTGATCGAGAGGCTATGGCTGAAGAACGACATACCGTAAGATTATTGTACTACAAGAATGGGCTGTAGATGTGCCAGTGCTATTGCACAGCGGATGGGGGGAGTCCAAATGATCGCCGTGAAAAACGGCATCGCTTAAAAACCGCTGAATGCAAGGCATTCGGGAACAGGCCGCGTTTTTAGAAACATGAGGCATCGCGTTCGCGTTTCGGGACATTGTTATAATATAATAAAAATGGCACTTGGACTTAGTTTTATGAAGCGAGCACGTACTTGGAGGTCGACATGGAGCTTTTAGAAGTGTTTAAAGCCTTGTCCAATGAAACGAGGCTGCAAATCCTCAAATGGCTGAAAAATCCTGAACAGCATTTTCCGATGCCGCAACACGGGGATATCCGCGAAGACGGGGTGTGCGTGAGCGACATTCAAAAAAAGGTCGGGTTGTCGCAATCCACGGTGTCCCTTTACCTGTCCATGCTGCAAAACGCCGGATTGATCAAGGCCAAGCGGAAGGGGCAATGGACGTATTATAAAAGGGATGAGGAAAACATCCAGAAAATGATCGAAAGGTTATCCGAGGATTTATGACGGTACGCACCGCGCAAGCGCGGTCATTGAAAGTCGTTCATTTTTATATTATCATATCGATAATTCTAGATATTTATATATAATGATACAGGAGGATAGGATCATGGCCCCGTTCCGCAAACATGAAAGAAGTTCCTGCATATTGCTTGGCGCGTGAAACCAAGCTGAACGACGTAAAATAAAAGAGGATGTGGAGGTCAGTCCATGAACCGTTTTGCTCAGCATAAAGGCTACAGACGCACGTTTAAAGAAAACCATTTGACGCTCGGGTTATTCTTTCCCATCGAATCCTACGAAGGCAGCATTCCGGAGATGAACATCGAAAAGCAAATGCAATTGGCCAAAAGAGCGGAAGAACTCCATTTCGCGGCCTTGTACGTCCGAGATGTTCCGTTCCATGATCCGAACTTTGGGGATGTGGGCCAAATTTATGACCCGTGGGTGTATTTAGGGTATCTCGCCGCCCATACGAAACACATCGCTTTGGGCACCGCGAGCATTATCCTTACGCTTCGCCACCCGCTGCATGTGGCGAAAGCCGCCGCTTCCGTCGATAAAATGTCCGGCGAGCGCTTGATTCTCGGGGTAGCGACCGGCGATCGCCCCATCGAATTTCCGGCGTTTTCGGTCAATCCGGAAGAACGCGTCCTGCTGTTTCAAGAAGCGGTTACGGTCATGAAAAAAGTCTGGCGCGAGCACTTTCCGGTGATCGAATCGCCGCGCGTGCACATGTCGGGCGGTGATCTGATCCCGAAACCGCAATGCGCCGACATACCGATGCTCGTCACCGGACACAGTTCGCAGTCCATTGAATGGATTGCCGAAAACGGCGACGGTTGGCTGTATTATCCGCGGAACTTGCAATTCCAAGCGGAACTGATCAAAAATTGGCGTGCAAAAACCGATCGGTTTAAACCCTTCGGCCAATCCCTCTACGTCGATTTGACCGAGGATCCGGATCATCCGCCGCTTCCCATTCACCTCGGTTTCCGCATCGGGCGCAACCCGCTTATTGCGTTCCTTCACAGTTTGAAAACGGCCGGGGTCAATCACGTGATCATCAACTTGAAATACGGCCATCGGCCCGTCGATGAAGTATTGGAAGAACTCGGCGAAGAAGTGGTCCCGCACTTTCCGGCCATCACGTCCGACGAAGCGAAGGACGCATAAGCCCAGCGCAGCATGGGATTGCCTTGAAGTCAGCAACCGAATCAAAAATTTTAAAAAGGAGTGGGAGCATGAAGGTCTTGATTGCAGGCGCAAACGGTCATACCGGCCGATTGATTGTTGAGCGGCTGGGGAAGAGTCCGCAGCATGAAGCGTATGCCATGATACGGGATGCCGCTCAGGCCGAATCGTTGAAACAACTCGGCGCCAAAGAGGCCATCGTGGCCGATCTCGAAGGGGATGTCTCCCATGCCGTCAAAGGCATGGATGCCGTGATTTTCGCCGCCGGTTCCGGTTCCCAAACCGGTCCGGACAAGACCATTTCCGTCGACCAAGAAGGAGCGAAACGCTTGATCGATGCCGCGAAAAAAGCGGGGATCGCGCATTTTGTGATGCTCAGTTCCTACGGCGCCGGCGATCCGGACGCCTTGCCCAATTTGGGCCATTACCTTAAAGCCAAAGGGGAAGCGGACCGACACCTCATCGAAAGCGGCTTGACGTATACCATCGTCCGGCCGGGCTATTTGAGCTTTGAACTCGCTACGGGGAAAGTCGAAATCGCGAAGCATTTCGACAGCGTTGAAGGCAGAAACATTCCGCGCGGCGATGTGGCGGAAGTCCTCGTTTCTTGCTTGGATGTCGAAAACGCCAAAAACAAAACGTTTGAGCTCTTGAGCGGCGAGCAACCGATCCAAGAAGCCCTCAAAACGCTCTAAAGATTGAAAAACCGGAACGACGAGCAGCGGGAGAGAGGTATGCGATTTGTCGCATGCCTCTCTTTTTTACAAAAGCGAGGTGAAAGCCTTGAGCTAAAAAGAAATGGAGCGCCAAAGATACTATTGTACAGATTGCATAGAACTGTTACTATGGAAAACAGAAGGATAATGATTCTATTAAGGTAAATAATGGCGGAATGTTGTTTATTTCCAATTTATGAAACCTTCGCCCATTAAGAACGTATTATTAAGTATAGTGGGGGAAAATTGATTATGAACAAAACATTCGAAACATTAAGCAAGGTTATGCCTTTCCTTAGTGTGCTGTTTCTTTTAATTGGATTCATGATGGCGATATTAAGCGCGTTAGACCATAACGTCCATACATTCATTGTATCATTAGTCCTCATTTCACAATCTGTACTTGCACTAACATATACCATGTTATTTAAAAAAATATGGAACACATAAGTCTCATTTATATTTCCATTATCAATACTAAAAGCCATGGAACCCTGTTAAACGGGTTCCATTCAAATTTTTGAGATTATCATCATGATGATTCACAAAGCCTTTACAAAAGGACATTCCGGTCGGTTTCAGAAGCATCCTTTGTCATCGAGCACGAAATAGAAGTTTTTCATTTGTCCACGCAATGCCATGTGCTCTTGATGATGCATATCATGAGCTACCATTTAAAATGAGTTATAATGTTAATTGGGAAAACGGCCATAAGAATGCTTTTTTATTTTGTAATCACAAAAAGAGTTGTACCTTCAAAAGTAGGAGCCGAGTCCGATGAAAAAGAAGATCCTGTATTTTCTGTGCACGGGAAACTCTTGCCGCAGCCAAATGGCGGAAGGCTGGGCCAAAAAATATCTCGGTGACGAATGGGAAGTTTACAGCGCCGGCATTGAAGCGCACGGCTTGAATCCGAACGCCGTCAAAGCGATGCAGGAAGTCGGCATTGATATTTCCCACCAAACCTCTGATGTCATTCAACCTGAGCTCTTAAACAAAGCGGATTTGGTCGTGACATTATGCGGTCATGCCGCGGAGCACTGCCCGGTGACCCCTCCGCACGTTAAACGCATGCACTGGGGATTCGACGACCCTGCCAAGGCAGCGGGAACGGAAGAAGAAAAATCGGCGGTGTTCCGACGCGTGCGCGATGAGATCGGTGAAAGAATCAAGCGCTTTGCGGAAACCGGGGAATGATGAACGTCGTGTCAACCTCCGCATAACATTGCACAACGAGAGCCGGGAAGCCTACACCAGGCTCCGTTTTTTATTAAAGGACTTTCTCATTTGCCCTTTTTATAAGGTAACAGTTGTTGTACGAGTTCCAAGACGAATCTTAGATCGCAATTCCGAAGACACCATCAGCGATTTCCTTGACTGCATCCCTCGTGCTCCTCATCTCAATAAAAAACATCTCCTTTTCCCGATTCTACAAGAGTTCGGTTATCATATTTCCAAAGTTGTTATGAACGGTGCGTGTTGTGATTCAGCTGGACCAATGCCAACTTCTCGAGAAAGGAATATTTGTGGGGTTATAGAATATATAACAGTGATAAAATTTAAGGAGGTTTTCCTGTGGCGCAGCAAGCCAAAGCCAAGATTCAAAATTCACTGACCGTTTTGTTGGTTTCAGATTACGAGAAGGCGAAAAAGTATTATGAAGAGGCTTTGGGATGCGAAGTGAATGAGCAATGGGCGATCCGCGATAATTTTGGATTAGGTTTTAAATTGGTTCAAGCGAAAAATGCAGAAGATGTTCGGCCTAACAAAGGGACTTGGAATACCTATGCGTATGTTGAAACTCATGAAGAATTGGATGCGCTCTACGAAGAGCTGAAGGCTAATGGGGCCATCATCCATTCAGAGCCTGCAACAAGTGAATTTGATTGGGGCATATGGAAAGATTTCTCCGTACGAGATTTGGATGGGTATGTGATTGGATTTGGTTCAGGGTTGAAAAAGTAATCGCTGAAAAGAGAATCTCATCTAAATAACTTTAGGCTGTAAATATCTGTTAACCCAGCTTCCGTGACCGGAGCTGGGTTTTTCAACGTATACCCAGATATGTTCCGGTTAGCGGTCATTAATGCCATATAACCTTAAAATTTCAAACATGTTGTACTAGGATAGAAATAGAGAATAAGCCGACGCCCGCAATCAATCTGACCTCACGCATGCGGGTGTGATGTTTCGCTCTGCGATATAAGTACAAATCTGCTTAAAAAGAGCGAGTTTATCGGAGTGAACTTTTGGGAGTGATGGCACATATGAACATTCGCCGCTTTCGCAAAGAGGATTGGCTGCAAGTGAAGGAGATCTATGAGCAAGGGATAGCGACGGGAAATGCCACGTTTGAGACGGCCGCGCCGCCCTACGAAAAATGGGAAGCGGCCATTGCGGACGATTTATGTTTGGTCGCTGAAAATGAAGCGGGTATTCAAGGCTGGTGCAAGGTGAGCCGGGCATCTGACCGTTGTGCGTATAAAGGGGTTGGCGAGGTGAGCATGTATGTACGGGCCGAAAGCCGCGGAAAAGGTGTCGGCAAACAACTTCTCCAAGCCATGATCAAAGAATCGGAAGCCAAAGGATTTTGGACACTGAATGCGGGCATTTTCCCCGAAAACATTCCGAGCCTACGCCTGCATCTCAGCATGGGCTTTCGTGAAGTCGGCATTCGGAAACGCATCGGAAAGCTGAATGGCGTATGGCGCGATGTGGTGTGGCTCGAACGCCGCAGCCAAATTGTTGGCGTGGACTGATCGTCAGCGAAAAGTAAGTCTTGCATATCTGTACATAATAAGTGCCGGACTGACAGAACGTCGGTCCGGCATAAATATTTCTTCAAAAAATTGGCCGCAAATATCGGTTTCCCGAACACTTCATTTCCCGTTTGGTATTTTACGGAATGCTAGCATTGTTTTTCTCATCCTGTCAATCTAGTTTTAAAAATCTTACCAATAGAGAAATATAGCGAAATATGACGAAAAATTATAATAGATTATCTGCTTATTTTTTGGTAATAATTGATTAATATTATATCCACAAGGAGAGTAATAAATGTTAAAAAGGTTTATATGTGTAATTCTAAGTATCGCTTTGTTTTTATCTGTTTTACCCACTTATTCCAGAGCAGAAACTGAACAACCGAAAGAATCAACAACAATGAACACAGATAATAATCTAAAAGAAATTGTTTCAGAAAGAGATGAGTATTCCAAAACATTCGTAGATGATAAGGGGAATTTCACGAAAGAAATATATGCTGAACCCATCCATACAAAAGTTAATGGCAAATGGGAGGAAATTTCTACAAAACTTAAAGAAGATAAAACTGAAGAAGCATTCAAAACTGAGCTAACTAAACTGGAAGCCACTTATCCTAAAAAAATGGTTAAAGGGAAAAAAATAAAATACAGATTTGGAAAAGACGAATTAACGTTTTTAAATATAACGGCTTCCGATGGCGAACAAAAATACTTGCCGAATAAATCCGATAAAACCAAGTATGAAGAAAACAAAATCATGTATGAAGAAGTTTTTCCAGGCATTAACCTTCGTCATGTTTCATTCAATAATGAAGTAAAAGAGGATTGGATCATCAAAAGTTATCAAGGCATTAATGAATTTAATTATGAAGTGGCGACGCGTCTAACGCCGCGTATGGAAGAAAATGGATCAATCGGATTCTACAAGGACAAAAAATTTAAAAATAAGGTCTTTGAATTGCCCAGTCCGATCATGGAAGACTCGAATTATAATAGCGGATTGGGAAACGGCGTTCAATCAAGAGATTTACATTATGAATTGTCGAAACTAGGAAAAAATCAATACAATATTAAGCTCGTCGTGGACAAAAAATGGCTCGAATCTCCGGATCGCGTTTATCCTGTTTACATTGACCCTTCAGTTACCATTGATGCATTAGGAGATACCTTTGTATCCAGTGCCTATCCTAACACGAACTACAATAAAGAATGGGATTCTTCTCAAGGAGAATACGTTTTAAAAGTTGGAAAATATGACAGCACAACTGGAACGAATTACGCATTTATAAAGTTTAGTATTGTAGGAGATTTAAAGGGTGCCATCATTGACTCCGCCACTTTAAAAGTTTATGTAACGCATGCGTATTACGCAACGACCCCAACGGGGCTATGGGTTGATCGTGTAAATGGTCCATGGTATGTGGATGAATTAACATGGAATAATAAACCTAGCTCAACCAATATTACGAGCACTAAGGTTGCCCGCGATCAATGGGCTTCGTTTAATGTAACCAGTACGATTCAATCCATGGTAGACGGCGATATTCCAAACTATGGATTCAAATTTCATACGAACGGAAATGGACAAACTTATTGGAAAAAAATCACCGCTGCTGAAAGCCCAAATAAGGCTAAAATCATCATCTCATATCATTATCCAACAATGAAAAGCCCAACCGTATCAGCGACGCAATATGCAGACGGGAAAACCACTGGCTATGTGAACGTCAGTTGGCCCTCAGTATATGGTGCTAAATCCTATGAACTTCAGATGTATGATGGAAAAGGATTCGAAACGGTTTATAAAGGTACGGCCACCAGTTGGACATCAAAATCAAAAAAAATATTTCCTAAAGCCCCTTATTCCACAAGTTCAACTTATAAGCTAGATGGTTCAGGAGAAGAATTACCAACAGATCCCAGTAAATTCTACAGTGCGAAAAGCGGAACGACCACCACTAGAAAGGAATATGGATTTAGGGTTATTGCCCATTATGAGAGTGGAGACAGCCCAGCCTCATCGGAAGTCAAGAAAGCGATTCCTGCCAATCTTGTGGATACGCCTAACATGCCGACCGTAAAAGCTTACGCCTATCCCGAGACCGATCCGACGAACAAGGGAAGAGGTTGGTTGGATATTTCGTGGGATCCCGTAGAAGGCGCAACAGGATATAAAGTATTGATTTATAATGGGATACACTACGAAGAATTCAATGTCGGGAATACCACCAGTTGGTCTACGAAAGGGCAAAAGGTCTGGCCAACCGATAGTGAAATCGCACAAGGAAAATATGCTCTGCATAAAGATAAAACGGGAGCGGAATTGCCTATCGACCCAAACCCTGTGTATGTGAATGCTTCTAAAGATGGAGGAGATTACACATACTTCCATCGTTATTCCATTCGAATAAAAGCGGTTTGTGATCTGGGAACCACGCCATTTTCCGAGTCACAGTATGGCTATATACCGCTTGAGACCCCGAAAAATGTGAATGTTAGTGGTGAAGTGACTGATTATGTCAATAATAAAGGGGCATTAAATATCACTTGGAGTCCTGTTACAGGCGCCGGTGGCTATAGAGTGGAGCTTTATGACGGCAAAAATTATAAATCCTTTGATGTTGGAAAAACCACTTCCTGGAACACAGCCGGGATCTCACTATTCGATGGTATTACCGATTTGCCGGTTGATCCAACGAAACAATATCAGGAGATCGGTGCCTCTCAAACGCTAATTGATAAAAAAGCTTACCAAATTCGAGTGCGAGCTTACCGTTATACAGCGGAAACAGCGCCGTCCTCCGAAGCTGAAAAGATGACGGGTGATCGGGGGCTCAGCGCGCCTTCTGCGACAAAGTTGGGCAATATTCCCAACCAAGAGGATCTATTAGGGTTAGAAGACTACTTCACCTATGGAACCCATCAACTGAGTAATAATGCAACAGCATCGGTCAATGTAACGACCGGCAATATGGTGTTGAGTTTTACGGATCAATCTTTATACACCCGCGGCACGTTAGGTTTTGACTTTACGAGATATTACAATTCCCGCTCAACTCAATCGTCTGCCTTTGGCAAAGGATGGACATTCGCGGGAAATGAATCGTTAGTGAAGAAGGAGGCGTCTTCCAACCTTTATTATTATGATGAGGACGGAACAAGACACGAATTTGTTTACAATTCCAGCGATGGCTCCTATCGTTCACCGAAGGGAAAATATTTGTCGTTGACTAACGAAACCGTCAACGGAACTTCAGGTTATCGGATAATGGATAAAGATGGATTCTCAAAGTTGTTTGAACAGGATCCCAGCAATGCCAACCGCTTTCGGCTGTATGCATATAAGGATATGAACAATAATGAAATTCGTTTCAAATACACCGGGAATCAGTTGACGGAAATCGCGGAGGTGGACGCTGCTGGAAATACCGTACGGAACAGCATCAAGATATCCTACAATACAAACGGCATGATCAATAAGGTGGCCTTCAAAGATCGTTGGCTGGAGTATCAATATAATAGTAATAATCAGCTCATCGGCACCGTCACAAAAGCGACCGGTACAACAAGAACCTTAACCAACACATTTGATTATGATGACGAAAATGACCAATTGTCCGAATTTACGGATGCAAAGGGAAATGTCAATACGTTTAGTTATGAGGATAATGAATTGACGATTTTAACACCTCAATCTCCGGGGGCCGAATCGGTTTCGACGACATATGATTACGATTACAAAAATAATCTGTATCAGGTCAGCGATACGGAAGGGAGAACGACTTCTTATAAACGAGATACCGCAAACCAGACTTACGCGGTGACAGAAACGACAAATGATGACGGCTCAACCACCAAGGTTAAATATGATACGAATTATAATGTTATAGAGACGACCGATGCGGATGGCAACACCGAAACCCGTACGTATGACAATCAAGGAAACGTGATTCAGTACGTGGATAAAGAAGGAAAAGTGACCACTTATCAATATGATGGTCAAAACCATTTAATTGTTCAAACGGATCCGTCAGGAAAAAAAACATATAATGATTACGATTCCCATGGAAACCTCATCAGGTCACGAGTTGGCGAAGAAGTCACCGAATATCAATACGATGCTTACGGGCGGCAGATTAAGGTCACTTATCCGAATCATACGTTTATCCAGACTGTCTATACGGACAATAGCATTGTTGAAACCGATGAAATGGGAAACACAACATCTACGAGTTACAACGATTACGGACAAGTCATTTCCAAAACGGATGGGGCCGGCAGAACCATTTCATATGAATATGATCCAATTTTTACGGATCTTATTACATCGGTCACGGATGGAAAGGGCAATAAAACAAGGTACACTTATGATGATAACGGAAATATGTTGTCTTTAACCGATGCCTTGGGTCGCCAAAAGACCTATACGTATAATGGCAATGACCAAGTGACAAGTGTTGAAATGCCCGTCTCCGGTCAACAAAAAATGAAGATACAATATGAATATGATCAAAACGGGAATTTGAAAACAACAATCAAAAATTCCGGGATCAAAGAGCGTTACACATACAATAGTGAAGACCAATTGGCCATTAAAACCGTTACCCAAAATAATCAGGATGTATTTGCCTTGACAAATAACTATAACGTTGACGGTCAACTCATCTCCAGTGATTTTAGAGATTTAGTAACCAATAAGAGCATCGTTCAAAAACAGTATGTCTACACGGATGATGATCAATTATCGCAATATAATCAAGGCAATTTTGAACTTAGATATCTATATAATGATGATGATTCTATATATGCATATGGCTTTTATTATACTGAAAATAACCAACAATGGATGGGGTTGACCTCTTATAGTTATACGGATGAAGGAAAAATTAAAGATGTAACAACTACCGTTTTTACACCAAATAATGCAACAACAGACCGATATCATTATTCTTATGATTTAATAAATCGCAAAAATACGATCGATGTAAACAATGGTTTATTTAAACAAGTAACCAGTCTTGACGAGGGGAACAATATCCAGAGCATCCAATATGTGAAGGGTACCGATTCAACGCCGTCAGCACAATATACCTATCAATATGACCAATCCGGAAACATTATTAAAGAGAGTTCCTCTAATGGGGTTACAAATTATAGCTATGATCAAAATAACCAATTAACAAAAGAAGTGCTTCCGGATGGTACTCAGAACACTTATGAATACGACGCCGTAGGAAATCGGACCAAAGCGACGGTCAATGGTAAAACCAATACGTATACTTATAATGAGGCAAATCAAATTGTCACAAAAAATGGTGTTCCTTTTGTTTACGACCCCGACGGGAATTTAACGCAAGATGATAATTACAAATATGTTTACAACGCCATGGGTCAACTAACTAAAGTGACGGCTTTATCGGGGTCAGTCATCGCTCAATACGAGTATGATGAAAATGGACTCAGAACCAAAAAAATCATCGGCTCAAAAACCTATGAATATTACTATGAATCAGATAATCTCTCGATGGTAATTATCCGTGTCAACGGAACCGTTAAACAATGTATTCATTACCAATGGGACTCAGACGGTAAACCGCTTGGATTTAATATCAGAGAACAAAATGCATCGGGAGAATGGGTCAGCACATCATATTACTTTTGGACGAATCAGCGCGGCGATGTGATTTCTATTCTGGATTCATCCGGTAACGAGGTCGGTTCCTATCTGTATGACGCTTACGGCAATGTTTTAAGCGAAAATGGCACCATAGCCAAAGAGAACCCGATCCGCTATGCGGGCTATTACTATGACGGTGAAACAAAGCATTATTACTTAAAAGCCCGTTATTACGATCCGGAAAACGGGAATTTCTTAGCGCTGGATCCACATCCTGGTAATGATGATGATCCACTTTCGCAAAATGGATATACTTATGCTAAGAATAATCCTGTGATGAATGTAGATCCGAGCGGTAAATTTACAATAAACATAACATTAAGCGTCAAAACAGTAGCGAGAGCTATCAATCTTGCATTATTATTGTTTCCTGCTGGAGTTGCAATAAAGGAATATTTTGCTGTAAGAAGGCTAGATTTATTAGGTCGTGTTTATATTCGTGAAAATATAGATAAAGCCATAAAAAGGGCAAAAATCAATGTAGCTAAAAGTACATTAGGGCTCATTGTAAATAGTTTATTTGAAATATATGACACGAATATTGGCAAAATAATTGCAACAGTCCTTGATAGACTTGACGGTAAAAAGGATGGGAAAATTAAAATTAAAAAGAAATTGTTTTAATTTAAGTTTAAGGGTTGTTTATATTTTCCAATTTAAAGAATCAATTTGAATAACTATAACACACACAGGAGTGTCTCTAGATTGAGTTGAGTCCGTAAAATTGTGTAAAAAGGAAATGTAAAAAGAGCCACGTTGCTTTCCCTTTGATAGAATGGACATTGACCAAAACAAAAAACAAAAAGGAGGAAAGCAACTATGGCTCAATACAATATTACAATAAGCGATGAAATCCTGCACGGGTTCTTGTCGCAAGATCAAGGACTGGCCAAACTGTTGGAACAGGTCTTGAATCAAATCCTTGAAGCCCAGTTAACGGATCAACTTGGCGCCGGCCGTTATGAGCGCACAGAGGAGCGAAAAGGCTATCGAAACGGGTCTTATCCCCGGCAATTGACGACTCGGGTGGGACGGTTGACCTTGCGCGTGCCGCGGACAAGGGATGGGGAGTTTTCCACTGAA
>NZ_BDDQ01000018.1 GCF_002003465.1 Caenibacillus caldisaponilyticus
CATGGGATGGATGGGGTACTTCGCGTTAATTGAGACCCCCTCTCCCTTGAAGCGCCTGGAAGAATGGATAAGAAGAAGGTTGAGACTATGCCGTTGGCACCAATGGAAAAGGGTGAGAACTCGAATTCGTGAACTAAGAGCCCTTGGGCTCAAAGAACACGAAGTGTTCGAGATCGCTAACACTCGGAAAGGGGCTTGGCGTACGACAAGGACGCCTCAATTGCATAAAGCCCTTGGCAAAGCTACTGGCTTAAGCAAGGGCTGAAGAGTTTAACGCAGAGATATTTTGAACTCCGTCAAGATTGGCGAACCGCCTAGTGCGGACCCGCATGCTAGGTGGTGTGAGGGGACGGGGGTTCGTCACCCCCTCCTACTCGATGGGTAATGGGGAGGAGATCAACTTGCGACATTTGTTTCGATTGACCGACTGGACGCCGGATGACGTTCACCGCCTGCTCGATCGGGCGGAAGCGCTCGCCGCGGGCGGCGCGACCGCCGATTTATCGGGAACGTTTGCCGCCAACCTGTTTTTCGAACCGAGCACCCGAACGCGTTTCAGCTTTGAAGTCGCCGAAAAGCGTCTTGGCATGCACGTCTTAAACGTGACGCCAGAGGCTTCCAGCGTCAAAAAAGGCGAAACGCTCTATGACACGTTGAAAACGCTCGAAGCCATCGGGGTATCCGTCGCCGTGGTCCGCCATCCCGAAGAGGGCTATTATGAGGGGCTTGGGGAAGGGCTCGGGCTTTCCGTCATCAACGCCGGCGACGGCTGCGGTCATCACCCGACGCAAACGCTCATCGATTTGTACACGATCCGCCGGGAATTCGGGACGTTAAAAGACGTGACGGTAGCCATCATCGGCGATTTGCGGCACAGCCGCGTCGCCCGCTCGAATGCGGAAATGCTTGTGAAAATGGGCGCGTGCGTCGTGCTCTCCGGTCCGCCGGAATGGCGGGATCCGGATTTTCCCGGCGAATATGTGGCGATCGACGAGGCCGTGCGCTGCGCCGATGTCGTCAATTTATTGCGCATCCAGCTGGAACGCCATAACGGCGGCGAAGACGAATTGGTGGCGGATTATCACCGCGCTTACGGGCTGACAGCGGCGCGCGCCCATCTCATGAAGCCCGGGGCGATCATCATGCATCCCGCGCCCGTCAACCGCGGCGTCGAAATCGCCGATGTGTTGGTGGAAGCGCCGAATGCACGGATTTTCGCGCAAATGCAGGCCGGTCCGTTCGTGCGCATGGCGGTGCTCGAGTGGGCGTTCAAACGAGAGAGGGTGGCGAAGTCATGGGCGTGTTGCTGAAGGGCGGCACGGTTTACACGGACGGGCGTTTCGTCGCGGCCGACGTCTTGATCGAAGCCGGCCGTATCAAGCGCATCGCTGCCGGCATCGCGGCCGCCGGCCACGAAGTCGTCGACGTCCACGGCCGCCACGTCCTGCCCGGATTCGTCGATCTCCACGTCCATCTTCGCGAACCGGGAGGCGAACATAAAGAAACGATCGCGACCGGAACGGCAGCGGCGGCGCGCGGCGGGTTTACGACGGTGGCGGCGATGCCGAACACGAACCCGATCCCCGACCGGCCGGAGACTTTGCAGGCGCTGTTGGCCCGCATCCGGGAGGCGGCCAACGTGCGCGTGTTGCCTTACGCGGCCATCACCGTCGGACAAAAGGGGGAAGAAGTGGTGGACATCGCCCGCTTGAAAGCCCTCGGCGCGTTCGCCTTTACAGATGACGGACGGGGCGTTCAATCGGCGGGCGTGATGTTTCAAGCGATGAAAAGCGCGGCGGCGTGCGGCGCGGCGATCGTCGCCCATTGCGAAGACGAAACGCTGATCCGCGGCGGTTCCTTTCACGACGGCCGTTTGGTCCGGCAACTCGGCCTCACGGGGCTTCCGTCCGTCGCCGAAGCGGTGCACGTCGCCCGCGACGTGCTCCTCGCCGAGGCCGCGGGATGCCATTATCACGTCTGCCATGTGAGCGCTAAGGAATCCGTCCGCATCATCCGCGCCGCGAAACGGGCGGGGCTTCCCGTCACCGCCGAGGTTACGCCGCATCACTTGCTGTTGACGGAAGAGGACATCCCCGGGGCGGATGCCAACTATAAGATGAATCCCCCCCTCCGCAGCCGTGAAGATCGGGAGGCGCTCATCGAAGGGCTCCTCGACGGCACGATCGATTTGATCGCGACCGACCATGCCCCGCACGCGGCCGAGGAAAAGGCGCGTCCGCTCGATGAAGCGCCGTTCGGCATCGTCGGTTTGGAAACCGCGTTCCCGCTGCTTTATACGCACCTTGTCCGGAACGGGCCGCTCGCATTGGAACGCTTGATTGACCTCATGACGCGCAAGCCGTGTGAAGCGTTCGGCCTTCCGTACGGTGCGCTCAAGGAAGGGGCAACGGCCGACGTCACCGTGGTCGATCTCGGGCTCAGGCGCGCGATCCGTCCGGATCAATTCGCGTCCAAAGGCAAAAACACGCCGTTTGCGGGCCGCGTGGTCGAGGGATGGCCGGTTTTGACCATGGTCGAAGGAAAAAGGATTTGGGATGGAAGAGGGGTTGGCGCATGAAGCGTTGGTTGGTATTGGAAAACGGCGAGGTGTTTGAAGGCGAAGCTTTCGGTTCCGAAAACGAAGCGGAAGGCGAAGTCGTCTTCAATACAAGCATGACCGGTTATCAAGAGATTTTATCGGATCCGTCTTATTGCGGGCAAATCGTCGTCATGACCTATCCGCTTATCGGCAACTACGGCATCCATCGCGATGATTTTGAAGCGATGGCGCCGGCCGCTTGCGGCCTGATCGTAAAAGAAGCCGCCGACCAGCCGAGCCATTGGAAGAGCGAGCGGTCGCTCGTCGACCTGTTGAAGGAAAAGGGCATTCCCGGGCTCGCCGGCGTCGATACCCGCCGGCTGACGAAACGGATCCGCACGCACGGTACATTAAAAGGCCGGCTGACAAACGCTTTGGCCAATAAAGAGAAAATAGTCGCGGAATTGCGCAGGCGTCCGGCTCCGCGCGATCTCGTGGACCGCGTTTCGACGAAAGCGCCGTATGCGAGTCCGGGCGCGGGCCCGCGCGTCGTCATCATCGATTTTGGCATGAAAAAAGGCATCCTTCGCGAGGTGATTCGCCGCGGCGCCGACGTCCTCATCGTTCCTTGGCGGACGCCGGCCGAGGAGATCCTTGGCCTCCGCCCCGACGGCATCCTGCTCACCAACGGTCCCGGAGATCCGAAGGACGTTCCGGAGGCCGTCCGCACCGTCCGCCGCTTGCTCGGTTGCGCGCCGCTGTTCGGCATTTGCCTCGGCCATCAGCTGTTGGCGCTCGCCTGCGGGGGAAATACGGTAAAAATGCCGTTCGGCCACCGCGGCGCCAACCATCCGGTCAAAGACTTGACGACGGGCCGCTTTTTCATGACGTCGCAAAACCACGGCTACGCTGTCGATCCCGATTCGCTCGCCGATACCGGGCTTGACGTCACCCATATCAACATCAATGACGGCACGGTCGAGGGGCTCGCTCATAAGGAATGGCCGGCATTTAGCGTCCAGTTCCATCCTGAAGCGGCGCCCGGACCGGAAGACAGCGGCCACCTGTTCGACCGATTTTTTGAAGCGATGATCACTTTTAGGAAAGCGGGGAAGAGCCATGCCGAAACGCCATGACATCCGTAAGATTCTCGTCATCGGCTCCGGGCCGATCGTCATCGGTCAAGCCGCGGAATTCGATTACTCGGGCACTCAAGCGTGCCAAGCCTTAAAAGAAGAAGGCTATGAGGTGGTGCTCGTCAATTCCAATCCGGCCACGATCATGACCGATCCCGACATCGCCGACCGCGTCTACATCGAACCGCTCACCGCGGACTTTGTCGGCCGCATCTTGCGCAAAGAGCGCCCCGACGGGTTGCTCGCGACCGTCGGCGGCCAAACCGGGCTGAACTTGGCGGCCGAACTCGAACGCTCGGGACTTCTCGCGGAACTCGGCATCGAATTGCTCGGGACGCGAATGGACGCCATACGCAAGGCCGAGGACCGCGACGCATTCCGCCGTCTCATGCATGAGCTCGGCGAACCGGTTCCCGACAGCCGCATCGTGACCTCGTTGGAGGAAGCCGAAGCGTTCGCCGCCGAAGCCGGCTTTCCGCTCATCGTCCGGCCGGCCTATACCCTCGGGGGGACGGGCGGAGGCATCGCCAAAAACCAGGCGGAACTCGTGGCCATCGCGGCGAACGGCTTGAAACGGAGCCCCGTCCATCAGGTGCTTATCGAAAAGAGCATTGCGGGCTACAAGGAAATCGAGTTTGAAGTGATGCGCGATGCTTCCGACGGGGCGATCATCATCTGTCCGATGGAGAACGTCGACCCGGTCGGTATTCACACGGGCGACTCGATCGTCACCGCGCCATGTCAAACGCTCTCCGACCGCGATTTGCAACGGCTTCGCAACGCCGCGCTCCGAATCGTGCGCGCCTTGAAAATCGAAGGCGGATGCAACGTCCAGCTCGCCCTCAACCCGAAGAGCGACGACTACTACGTCATCGAAGTCAATCCGCGCCTCAGCCGATCATCGGCGCTCGCTTCGAAAGCGACCGGGTACCCGATCGCTAAAGTCGCCGCCAAAATCGCGGTCGGCTTGCGCCTCGATGAAATCAAAAACGCGGTCACCGGAACGACATACGCGAGTTTCGAACCGGCCGTCGATTACGTTGTCACAAAAATTCCGCGCTGGCCTTTTGATAAATTCGAATCGGCCGACCGCACGCTCGGAACCCAGATGAAGGCGACCGGCGAAGTGTTGGCCATCGGCCGCACGTTCGAGGAATCATTTTTAAAAGCGGTGCGCTCCCTTGAAGCGGGCTACACGCATCTTCATGATGAAGAGATTGCGGCCATGGCCGATGACGAAGTGCTGTCCGGCATTCGGGCGATGGACGACCGCCGCGTCTTCTATATAGCCGAGGCGATCCGCCGCGGGGTGCCGATCGCTGACATCCATGAGATGACGGCCATCGACCGCTTTTTCTTGCAAAAATTCGCCAAGATCATCGCGATGGAACAACGTTTGAAAAACGCTGTCGGTGATGTGGGGATTTTGAGAGAGGCGAAGAAAACGGGGTTCTCCGACGCCGCCGTCGCCAAGCTGTGGGGAATGAAGGAGAGCGCCGTCTACGACTTGCGCATGGCGCACGGGCTTTTGCCGGTATACAAAATGGTCGATACGTGCGCCGGTGAATTTGTGAGCGCCACGCCGTATTATTACGGAACATACGAGGCGGAAAACGAATCGATCCGGTCCGAAAAATCGAGCGTCGTCGTCCTCGGCTCCGGCCCGATCCGCATCGGGCAAGGCATCGAGTTCGATTACGCGACCGTCCACGCGATTTGGGCGATCAAGGAAGCCGGATACGAAGCGATCGTCATCAACAACAATCCGGAGACGGTGTCGACCGACTTTAGCGTGTCCGACAAACTGTACGTCGAACCGTTGACGGCCGAGGACGTCCTGCACGTCATCGAATTGGAAAAACCGGTCGGCGTCATCGTTCAGTTCGGCGGACAAACCGCCCTCAATCTCGCGTCCAAGCTCGCCGAACGCGGCGTCCGCATCCTCGGCACGCCGCTCGCGGCGATGGATGAAGCGGAAGACCGCGAAAAATTCGAGCGGTTGCTGGAGCGCCTCGGCATCGCCAAACCGCCCGGAGGCGCCGCCGTTTCGGTCGATGAAGCGGTCGCCATCGCGGCGCGCATCGGTTATCCCGTCCTCGTCCGCCCGTCCTACGTCCTCGGCGGGCGGGCGATGGAAATCGTTTGGGATGAAGAAGCGCTCGTGCATTACATGGAGAACGCCGTGAAAGTCAGCCCGGACCACCCGGTTTTGATCGACCGCTATCTCGACGGAACGGAGGTCGAGGTCGACGCGGTTGCCGACGGCACCGACGTCTACATCCCGGGCATCATGGAACACATCGAACGCGCCGGCGTCCATTCGGGCGACTCGATCGCCGTTTACCCGTCGCCAAATCTCTCTCAAGCCTTGAAAGAAAAACTCGTGGAGATGACGATCGCCATCGCCCGCGCCTTGAAAATCGTCGGGTTGTTGAACATTCAGTTCGTCATTCACCGCGGGGAGGTTTATGTGTTGGAAGTCAATCCGCGCTCGAGCCGGACGGTGCCCTTCTTAAGCAAAATCACGGGCGTCCCGATGGCGGACCTCGCGGCGAAAGCGATGTTGGGCGAACGCCTGTCGACGCTTGGCTACGGTACGGGCTATAAAGAGGAAACAAACGAGGTTTTCGTCAAAGTGCCGGTGTTTTCGTTTGCGAAGCTGCAGCGCGTCGATACGACGCTCGGGCCGGAAATGAAGTCGACGGGGGAAGTCATGGGCCGCGATACCACATTGGAAAAAGCGCTGTACAAAGGCTTGCTCGCCAGCGGCATGACGATTCCGACCCACGGTTCGGTGCTCTTTACGATCGCGGACAAAGACAAAGGTGCGGCGCTTTCGCTCGCCCGCCGGTTCGCGGCGATCGGTTACGACATTCTCGCTACGGAAGGCACGGCCGCGGCCCTGCGCGAAGCGGGCCTGCCCGTGACCGTTGTGAGCAAGATTTCGGAAAAGAAACCGACGCTTCTTGAGATCATCCGGGGCGGCGGTGCGCAGTTCGTCATCAATACGATGGACAAAAGCCGGCGGCCGGCCCGGGACGGGTTCCGCATTCGCCGTGAAGCCGCCGAAAACGGCGTCGTCTGCTTGACGTCGCTCGACACCGCCGACGCCTTATTGAAGGTGCTTGAATCGCTCGCTTTTTCCACAAAACCGCTTGCCGCCGCGAAAACGCCGAAAACGGCGGTGACCGTATGATGCGGGTCGAACGCATGACGGTCGTTGCCAACCGGTCCATCGCCCGCAACATCTTTGAACTGACCGTGACGGGCGAGCTCGCCCGCCGCGTTCAGGCACCGGGCCAATTCGTCCACATCCGTCCGGAAGCGGCCGGAACGCTGCTTAGAAGGCCGATCAGCATTTGCCGCGTGGATGGCGATCAAAAGCGCCTCACGGTCGTGTTTCGCGCCGAAGGTTCCGGAACGAAGGCGTTGGCGGCCTGCCGCGTCGGCGATGCCCTGGACGTGTTCGGCCCGCTCGGCAACGGCTTTCCGACCGACCGCTTAGCATCCGGGGCGCACGCGCTGATCGTGGGAGGAGGCATCGGCGTGCCGCCGCTCTATGAGCTTTCCAAGCGCCTGGCGGCACGGGGCGTTGCCGTCATGCACGTCCTCGGGTTTCGCAGCGCGTGCGATGTCTTTTACGAAGACGCTTTTTCCGCGCTCGGCCCGACATGGATCGCCACCGAGGACGGTTCCCGGGGCTTCAAAGGCCGGGTCACGGACGTGATCGCAGGGGAAGGCCTGCGCTACGACGCGATGTTTGCCTGCGGCCCGCGCCCCATGCTTCAGGCGTTGGCGGCCATGCGCGGCGACAAACCGTTGTTCCTCTCATTGGAAGAAAGAATGGGCTGTGCGCTCGGCGCCTGCTTCGCCTGCGTCGTGCGCGTGAAGGACGATGAAACCGGGACGGCTTACCGGAAAATTTGCGCGGACGGCCCGATTTTTGAAGCGGGAGAGGTGGTGTTCTGATGGATGCCGAAAGGCTTGCGGTCAATCTGCCCGGTCTGTCCCTGAAAAATCCGATCATGCCGGCTTCGGGCTGTTTCGCCTTCGGCAAGGAGTTCGGGGCGCTGTACGATCTCGATCAATTGGGCGCCATCGTTTTAAAGTCGGTGACGCGCGAGTCGCGTTTCGGCAATCCGACGCCGCGCGTCACGGAAACGGCGAGCGGCATGCTGAACGCCATCGGTTTGCAAAACCCCGGCGTCGACCGCCTCGTCGCCGAGGTGTTGCCGGAACTTGCCCGGCGCCATCGCGCGCCGATCATCGCGAATGTCGCCGGCTCGACGTTCGAGGACTACGTCTATGTGGCGGAACGCCTTTCTGCAAGCGGCTTTGTGTCCGCGCTGGAATTGAACATCTCCTGTCCGAACGTGAAGGCGGGCGGTCTCCAATTCGGCACCGATCCGGAGATCGCGGCCCGGCTGACGGAAAAGGTGAAAGCCGTCTCCGCCGTTCCCGTGTACGTTAAACTTTCCCCGAACGTGACCGACATCGTCGCCGTCGCCAAAGCCGTGGAAGAAGCCGGTGCCGACGGGTTGTCCATGATCAACACGCTCGTCGGCATGCGCATCGACGTGAAGACGATGCGCCCCGTCCTCGCCAACGCCACGGGCGGGTTGAGCGGACCGGCGATCAAACCGATCGCGATCCGCATGATCTATGAGGTAAGCCAAAAGGTCAAGCTGCCGATCATCGGCATGGGCGGCATCCGGACGGCGGACGACGTCATCGAATTTTTGCTCGCCGGCGCGAGCGCCGTCGCCGTCGGAACGGCCAATTTCGTCGATCCGTTCGCCATGCCGGCCATCATCAAAGCTTTACCGGAAAAACTGGACGCCCTCAACGTCCGCCGGGTGACAGAACTCATCGGAAGGAGTTGGAAACCGTGCGGGACCGCGTGATCGTAGCATTGGACGTTTCTTCCGCAGAAGCGCTCGGCCGCCTGATCCGCGCGATCGCGGGGGAGGGGCTTTTTGTCAAAGTCGGGATGGAACTGTTTTACCGGCTCGGCCCCGACGTCGTCCGCATGTTGAAAGCGGAAGGCCATTGCGTCTTCTTGGATTTAAAACTTCACGACATCCCGACGACCGTCCGGAAAGCGATGCGCGGTTTGGCCGCGCTCGGCGCCGACATGGTGACCGTCCACGCCGCCGGCGGGACGAACATGATGCGCGCCGCCCTTGAAGGTCTGGAAGAAGGAACGCCCGCAGGGGAAAAGCGGCCGCTCTGCCTCGCCGTCACGCAGCTGACGAGCACGGATCAAGCGATGTTGGCCGAAGAGCTGTTGATAAAAAAGCCGCTGCCGGAAACCGTGGCGCACTATGCGGCGCTCGCTTATCGATCCGGGCTGGACGGGGTGGTCGCGTCGCCGTGGGAAGCGAAGACCGTCAAAGCCGCGACGTCCCCCGGCTTTCTCGTCGTCACCCCGGGCATCCGCCTTGCCGGCGATGCCCGCGATGATCAAAAGCGGTCGGCGACGCCCGCACAGGCGCGGCATCTGGGCAGCGACTACATCGTCGTCGGCCGCAGCATCACCCGCGCCGCCCATCCGCGCGCGGCATACGAAAGAGTGATCAAAGAATGGAGGCATGCCGATGTCCGAGCTTAAGCATGTGATCGCCGAAAAATTGCTGGCCATCAACGCCGTCATCCTCAATCCCGACGAGCCGTTTACCTGGTCCTCCGGTCTCAAAGCGCCGATTTATTGCGACAACCGGCTCACCCTTTCTTATCCCGACGTCCGCAGCGCGTTCGCCGACGCGCTCAGCACCTTGGTCCGCCGCCATTTTCCGGATGCCGAAGTGATCGCCGGCACCGCCACCGCCGGCATTCCCCATGCCGCTTGGGTCAGCGAACGCTTGCGCTTGCCGATGGTGTACGTGAGAAGCTCGGCGAAAGCGCACGGCAAGAAAAAACAAATCGAAGGCCTCGTTCCCCGGGGACGGAAAGTCGTCGTCATCGAAGATTTGATCTCAACGGGCGCAAGCGTCCTCGCCGCCGTGGCCGCCCTGCGCAAGGAAGGCGCCCAAGTCTTGGGAGCGGCCGCGATTTTTACGTACGGCTTGAACGGGACGGCCGAACGTTTCGAAGCCGCTTCCGTTCCGTATCACACGCTGACCGATTTTTCCGCGTTGATCGAAGTGGCGAAAGAGAAACAGGTGATCGATGACGGCGGGTTGCGGCGGCTTGAGAAGTGGCATCGCGCCCCCGACGGTCCGGATTGGCGGGTCGGCTGAAGCCGGCATTACCATTAAAGCGTCCTTAATAATCAATCGGCTTGCGACCATGGCTGACGCGGATGTCCGTCCATGGGAAGTGAACGGACAGGCGAACGTTATCCAAGCGCCCCGTTTTATGAATCAGCGCCGGCAGTGCCGGCATTTTTTTCAAACTATATCGTTTTGAAATATGTTAAAATTCCTACGAGAAAGAGTACGTGATGGGTAAACGAATGGAGGGATAGGGTGCGAAAATTCCCAGCGGAAACATTTGATGCGCTCGTCGATTTTTTTGACCGGATGGCGCAAACCGCTTGGCTGGCGGCTTTGCATCGCCGCCTCGTGTCCCTCACCGGCGATTGGGGCGGCAAGTGCGTCCTTGATGTCGGTTGCGGGACGGGGAGGCTGTTGCTGTGCGGCGCGGCGAAGACCGCGCGAATGGTCGGTGTCGATCTTTCGGAGAAAATGGTTGAAAAAAGCCGTGAAAACGCCCGCATGGCCGGGTTTGCGGACACGACGGCGTTTTATGTCGGAGATGCCGTTTCTCTTCCTTTTGAAGCGTCCGCTTTTGACCTCGTTCTTTCCGCATGCGTCATGTTTCTTTTGCCCGAACCGGAAAAAGGCATGCGGGAAATGTTGCGGGTCGCGAAAACCAAAGGGCAAATCGCCATGCTCAATCCGGGAGAAAGAATGACGGAAGAGGCGGCAGCCGCTTATATTGAAAGGCATCAATTGGCCGCTTTTGAAAAAGAAGCTTTACAGCAATGGGCGAAGGTCGCGGTCCGGAGGCACCGTTATTCGGAAAGCGGGCTCACCGCCCTGCTGAACCGAATGGGAGCGGAAGGCGTCATCCATTATCCCGCGATGGATGGCTTGGCTTTGATCACCTTGGCCTATAAGGCATGATGAACATATGGAACAAAGGCTGGGAGAATGTTTCCGTTCTCTCGGCCTTTCAATTTTTTTCTGACGATCAGGCGTGGCGTTCAAATGAACCGCATCGATTTCTGCACAACGGGCAGCCCTCTTTATAACTTCACGTCGGCAAACTTGCCATGCTCTTAAATCATCTTTATGTCATTTTAAATGATTGACTGTTAAGGGGTATTCTGCCAATTTTCGGGTGGAAATGAAGAACAGAGGCGAAGGCTTTCTGTAAAAAACATCACTTTCACGCAGCCATTATTTTTTTAGTAAACGATTGCAACAAGTAGAGTTGACATTTGCTTTAACATTTGCTTCGACCGGTTGAAAAATAGTTAAAAAAGCATATGGTTATATGACGTATGGATAAAACGCAATGAAAGAGAAGTGACGGAGTGATGGAAGCCATTCGAAAATGTAAAGAAGCGGCCTTAAAAAAACGCAAAATTATAGACCGCTCCCTTATCCAATATATGACGCGGGCTGCCTTGGCCGGGGTGTACATCGGATTCGCGCTCGTTCTCTGTTTTCGTGTGGGGGAATTTTTCCGTGCGGCGAATTCGCCGGCGACTTATTTAGTCAGCGGCATTTTTTTCGGCATCGCTTTAGTCTTAATCATGTACGGCGAGGCCGAACTGTTTACCGGCAATACAATGTATTTTACCGTCAGCACCTTGCACAAAACGACGACTATTAAAGATTTGCTGCGTAATTGGCTGGCTTGTTATAGCGGCAATTTATTGGGGGCCGTCTTTTTTGCCTTTCTGATTTCCCTGTCCGGCGTTTTTGATCATCTTCCGAAAGAGCATTTATTATTTCTCGTGGCGGAGAAAAAAATAGAGGCCACCACTTTGCAGCTCTTTGTTAAAGGCATTCTCTGTAACTGGCTCGTCTGCTTGGCGATTTTTATTCCGATGCAGATGAAAGAGGATACGGCTAAAGTCTTTTCAATGATTCTCATCGTCTTTATCTTTTTTGCTTCCGGCTACGAACACTCCATCGCCAATTTCGTCCTCTTTTCCCTGGCTTTGGCCGTTCCGCATCCAGAGGCGATCAACTTGGCCGGCGTGGTGCACAACATTATTCCCGTCACATTGGGCAACATCGTCGGCGGCGCTTTATTTATGGGCGCGTTGTATACGTATTTGACGTCGAAAAATGAAGCCTACGGTTCAGCGAAACAGTCGGTTGAGTACTTGTTTCATAAAAGAAAACCATTGAGCAAATGATGAATGCCTGCCATCGCCCGAGCATTGTTGAGGCACGGGCAATGGCAGTTTTTTTTGTAAGCAAGCCGCCTTATGTTGTGCGCATCCGTCCTTCTTCCATGAGCGGTGAAAACGCCCGCCACGCCGGGGTGAAGGCCGTGCTGGATTTTTCGGCGGAGAGGCCGCGTTGTTTTTCTAACGTTTGTGCTCGTATGGATTCAGTCGGGCGCCGAATCATTGAAAGCGGGCTTAGCGTTTTGACAAAAAGGAAGCAAAAGGCGCCAGCCGTGATGCCGCGATGGCCGGTTTGGCTTGGATATCCCTGGTATACAGGACATAAAAAAACAAAGGCTGAGAAAGCGAAAGCGCTTCTCAGCCTTTGGCGTTTTCTTTCAAACGGGCGACGAGCGATTCGTCGGGGGTGACGAAGACGGTTTTTTGATGGTCATAGATGACGTATCCGGGTTTCGCTCCGCTCGGCTTGCGCACATGGCGGATGAGCGTGTAATCGACGGGGACGCGGCTTGACAGCCGGGACTTGCTGAAATAAGCCGCCAGTCCCGCCGCTTCAAGCAGCGTCCGTTCGCCAAACGTTTTTGCGCGGATGACGACGTGGGAACCGGGGCTGTCTTTGGCATGGAGCCATGTATCGTCGGGCGAGGCGAGCCGGGTCGTCAAATAGTCGTTTTGCCGGTTGTTTTTTCCAACGAGGATCACCGCGCCTTCCGATGAAACATAGCGCTCGGGTTCGGGCCGTTGCGGCTTCGCTTTCCGCTGCGCTGCCGTGCGCCGGCGCACGTAGCCGCCTTCTTCAAGCTCCTCGCGAATCTCGGCGATGTCCTTTAATGAAGCCGTTTCGATTTGTTGGGCGACGCTTTCAAGGTAGGCGATCTCTTCCCGGGTCTGTTCGATTTGTTTGACGATCTCTTTTTTGGCCGTTTTTAACTTCGCATATTTGCGAAAATAGCCCTGGGCGTTTTCCGAAGGCGTTTTGTTCGGGTCGAGCGGAATCGTGATCGTCTGTTGTTGCTCGTCATAATAATTGACCGCTTCGAGTTCGCGGTCGCCCTTTTTTGCGAGATGCAGGTTGGCCGTCAAGAGCTCGCCGAAGAGCCGATAGCGCTCGGCGTCTTCCGCTTCGCGCAACTCCGTTTGCAGTTTTTTCAGCTTTCTTTCATTCTTTTTCTTTTCATTAGTGACGATGCGGTGCAAATCGGAGACGCGCTGGCGGACGAGATCGCTTTCGGCTTTGCGGGCATAAAAGGCTTCGAGCATTGCGCTCACGCTGGCAAAGGCTTCTTCGCCGGCCAAGTGCGACATGGGCAGAACGTGAAAGGCGTCTTTGCCGTTTTCCGACCGATAGATGGCCGGATGAAAGGCTTCCGATCGGAGCTCGGCTTGGAGGTCCAAAAACGCCTTGACAACGGCTTCCCGCGTCGGCAGACCGGCGCGATGGAGCAATTCGCGCGCGATCAGCGGGCTGAATCCGTCGACGGCCCCGCTGATTTGGCTTTCCAATTTGCCGGCATTAAAATCGAGCCGCTTCAAAAAATCGTCGCGCTCGGCTTTCGCCGGGTCGAGCTTTCCCCAATCCGGAGGCGAGACATATATCGCTCCGGGTAGCACCGTGCGGTGGCGGTTGACAGCCGGCGACAACCGCTTGACCGCATCGATGATCGTTTGGCTCTCGGCGTCGATTAGAATGATGTTGCTGTGTTTGCCCATGATTTCGACGACGAGCCGCTTGGTGACGTCGTCGCCGATGTCGTTTTTGCCGCGAAAGTTTAAATGGACGATCCGTTCATAGCCGACTTGTTCGATCGACTCGAGGACGGCGCCTTCGAGATGCTTGCGCAGAACCATGCAAAACGCGGGCGGTTCCGGCGGGTTATCCGGCGTCTCTTTGACCAAGTGCATGCGCGCGTATTGCGCATGGGCCGATAGGAGCAATTTATGGTTCTTTCCGCGGGCGCGGATGACGAGAACCAATTCGGTTTTAAAAGGCTGATGGATCTTCGCCACCCGGCCCCTTTCGAGCACGCGTTCGAGCTCGCGAACGACGGCCCGGGTGACGATGCCGTCAAAAGACATGGAAACATCCACTCCTTCTTCAACAAAGTATATCATGAACGCGAACAAGACGGCGATCACGCGCATGGCCGATGCAAAGTCGCCTACTTGTTGATCCGCCGAATTTTGTTTAGAATTAACGATGGATGTGATAAAATGTTAAAAAGCATGACAGGTTACGCACGCGCGTTCCGGACGGAAGGAAACCGCTCCGTCACGGTGGAGATGAAGGCGGAAAACGGCCGTTATCTGGACATCGCGTTTTCACTGCCCAAATCACTCACATATTTGGAAGAACCATTAAAACGGATGATTGCGGAACGGGTTCAACGCGGAAAAGTCCGGGTCGGCATCGCCGTCGAAGGGATGGCGCTTGCCGAAACGGTGTTGGAGATGGATTGGGCATTGCTCGATCAATACCTGTCCGCCCTCGCTTCCGCCGCCCGCCGCTATGGACTTTCAAACGAACTTACGGCAGGCGACCTCGTTCGGCTCCCGGACGTATTTAAAATAAAAGAACGGGAAAAACCGCTCGAAGAAGTCGAACCGCTCATCACGGAGACCCTCAGCGAGGCTTTGGATGCCTTATGCGCGATGCGCCTGGAAGAAGGGCGCCATATCGAAAAGGATATGCGCCTCCGCCTGGATGCGTTGAAGCGGCAGATCGAGGCGATCCGAGATCGTGTCCCGCAAGCCGTCCAAGCGCACCGGGAAAAAATGGAGCAAAGAGTGCGCGATTTTTTGAACGGCCGCGTGGACATCGATGAAACCCGCCTGTTGAATGAGGTGGCCGTTTTTGTAGATAAATCGGATATCACTGAGGAATTGACCCGGCTCGACAGCCATATCCGCCAATTTCTTCGTTTTTTGGATGAGGAGGAACCGAAGGGACGAAAGCTCGATTTTCTCGTTCAAGAGATGAACCGCGAGATCAATACCATCGGGGCCAAATCCAATGATGAAGGAATTGCGCTGGCGGTCGTCATGGCCAAAAGCGAGCTGGAAAAAATAAGAGAGCAAGCGCAAAACATCGAATGAGCGCGAAAGGCAATGGGGGGTTAGGGGAAATGGTTAAATTAATCAATATCGGTTTCGGGAACATCGCATCGGCGAACCGGATCGTCTCGATCGTCAGCCCGGAATCGCAACCCATCAAACGGCTCATCAAGATCGCCCGCGAACAAAACAAGCTGATCGATGCAACGTACGGCCGGCGCACGCGAGCGGTCATCGTCATGGACAGCGATCACGTCATCCTGTCGTCCGTACAGCCGGAAACCGTATCCGGGCGCTTGACGCAACAAGACGAAAACCATGCAGAAGGGAATTGACGGTGGCTTTCTATGGCTTATAAAGAGAAAGGCTTGTTAATTGTTTTGTCGGGGCCGTCCGGCGTCGGCAAGGGCACGGTCTGTCGGGCGCTCAGAGCGCGCGGGACCAATCTCGCCGTGTCGGTGTCGGCGACGACGAGAAAACCCAGAGCGGGCGAACGGGACGGCGTCGACTATTTCTTTAAAACCCGCGAACAATTCGAAGAGATGATCGCGAAGAACCAATTGCTCGAGTGGGCGGAATACGTCGGCAACTACTACGGCACGCCGCTCGAATACGTGGAAAAAACGCTGGAGTCGGGACGCGACGTCCTGCTTGAAATCGAAGTGCAAGGCGCGATGAAAGTCAAGAAGAATTACCCGGACGGCGTCTTTATCTTTCTCGTTCCGCCGAGCCTCAACGAGTTGAAAAAACGGATTACGAACCGGGGCACCGAAAGCGAGGAATTGATCGAAAATCGCTTGTCCGTCGCCCGCGAGGAACTCGAAATGATGAAGCATTACGACTATGTCATTGAAAACGATGAAGTCGAACGCGCCTGCGATCGCATCGAGGCCGTTGTCGTTGCCGAACATTGCCGCCGTTCGCGGGTGATTGAAAAATATAAAATGTTAACGGAGGTTGATGGCCGATGATGCTCTATCCATCGATCGATTCGCTCCTCGATCGGATCCACTCGAAATACACGCTCGTGACGCTGTCCGCCAAAAGAGCCCGCGAGCTGCAAAACAAAGAAAAACTCTTGATTGAAGATCCGAAGTCGCATAAAGAAGTCGGCAAGGCGCTTGAGGAGATCAACGCGGGCGTGATCGATTACGAGTATTGAGGCCGTTTTTTAAGCAACAACCGTTCCGGTTGTTGTTTTTTGCATGTTTACCTTTGCAAATGGGCTCGCTCCGGCTTGGAGGATCGCCCCCGCTTCGATTCGTGCGGGCCGATCGCTTCCCGGTTGTCCTGACTAAGAATGGATTGGAGAGGGTTTCGAATGGCACTGGAACAAAAAGAAATCATTTTGGGGGTGACCGGCGGGATCGCCGCCTATAAGGCTTGCACGCTCACGAGCCTGTTGGCGAAGGCGGGCGCGGCGGTCCACGTCGTCATGACGCGGGAAGCGAAAGCGTTCGTTTCGCCTCTCACTTTTCAAGCATTGTCCCATCGGCCGGTTCATGACGATCTGTTCGCGGAAGCGGATCCGAAGCAAATCGCCCACATCGATCTGGCCGATCGCGCCGACCTCATCGTCATCGCCCCGGCGACCGCCAATATCATCGCCAAACTGGCGGCGGGGATCGCCGATGATATGTTGACGACGACCGTTTTGGCTTCCAAAGCCCCGGTTTGGATCGCGCCGGCGATGAACGTGAACATGTATACCCATCCCGCTGTTCAACAAAATTTGAACAAGCTCCTTGAATACGGCTACCGTTTGATCGAACCCGGCGAGGGCCAGCTCGCTTGCGGCTGGGTCGGGAAGGGCCGGATGGAAGAACCCGAAGCGATTTTTCAGATGATTGAAGCGCATTTTTCATCGAAGCGTGCGCATGACTTCGCCGGCCGCCGCATTTTGGTCACGGCGGGCCCGACGGTGGAGAAAATCGACCCGGTCCGTTATATCACCAACCGCTCGTCGGGAAAAATGGGTTATGCGATCGCCGAAGCGGCCGCGGCGCGGGGGGCGCACGTCACCCTCATCAGCGGGCCGACGGCGCTCCAACCTCCGAACGTGGCGGAGTTCGTCGCGGTGGAGACGGCCGAAGAGATGTACCGGGCGGTCACCGAACGGTACGACGATGTCGACGCGGTGGTCAAAACCGCCGCGGTTTCCGATTACCGGCCTGCCGTCGTCAGCGCGCAAAAGATCAAAAAAGCGCAGGCCGACTGGTCGATTGATCTCGTTCCCAATCCCGACATTCTCGAAGAACTCGGGCGCCGGAAAACGAAAAAGATTTTGATCGGTTTCGCCGCCGAGACGGAGAACATCGACCAATATGCGCGGAAAAAGCTGCATGCCAAAAATTTGGACATGATTGTCGCCAACAACGTCGCCCGCGCGGACATCGGCTTCGGTTCCGACAATAACCAAGTCACCTTCTATTTCCGCGACGGACGCGTCAAGCCGCTCGCGGTCATGTCAAAAAAGCGGGTGGCCGATGAAATTTGCAACGAATTGAACCGTTTGTTCGCTTCGGGTGATGGCGCATGATCGCCCGAGTCATCGTCGATCTGGCGACCCGCCAGACGGACAGGCCGTTCGATTACCTCGTCCCTTCCGGCATGGAAGACGTCATCGAACGGGGCGCGCGCGTCATCGTCCCATTCGGCGCGCGCAAACGGCTCGGCTTCGTCGTCGACCTCACCGACACGTCGGCATTTGACCATGACCGTTTGCGGCCGATCGAGACGCTCGTCGACCAACAGCCGGTTTTAACGCCGGAATTGCTCGCGCTCGGCGACTGGTTGGCCGAAGAGACGCTTTGTTTTAAAATATCCGCATATCAGGCGATGCTGCCGGCGGCGTTAAAAGCCGATTATCACAAGCAGATCGCCGTCGCGGACGGCGGCCGTCTGAAAAGCGAACATCCGCGCCTTCTGCCGCTTTTTGAAAACGGCCGCGTTTGGGATTGGGACGTGTTGCAAAAGCAGAACCGTCAATATTTAAAAGAGATCAAACGCGCCCTTTCGTCCGGCGCGCTGCGGGCGATTGAAAAGGTGGAACAAAAAGGCGGCATCATGACCGAAAAAGTCGTGCGCGCCGCGGTTTCCAAGGAGCGGTTGACCGCATATCTTGAGGAAATCGGAAAAAGGGCGCCGAAACAGCGGCGAGTGATCGAGTATTTTTTGAAGTCCCCCGCCGGACATGAAGTGGCGACCGCCCATCTCGCCGACGCCTTGCAGGTCACCCGGACGACCATCAAAGCCTTGATCGAAAAAGGCCTGCTGGTTGAGACCGAGCGGGAAGTGTATCGCGACCCATATCGAAAGCAGGCTGCCGGCCGGGACAAACCGGCGTTGACCGCCGAACAAAGGCGGGCCATGGAACCCATCCTTCGCGACATCGCCGCGAAAAACCATCGGATCCATCTGTGCCACGGCGTCACGGGGAGCGGCAAAACGGAAATCTATCTCCAAGCGATCGAAAAGGTCATTGAAGCCGGGCGCGAAGCGATCGTGCTCGTCCCGGAAATTTCTTTGACTCCGCAAATGGTTGAGCGTTTCAAAAGCCGGTTCGGTTCCGAAGTCGCCGTGTTGCACAGCGGTTTGAGCCGCGGGGAAAAGTACGACGAATGGCGGAAAATCCATCGCGGAGAAGTGTCGGTCGCGGTCGGCGCGCGTTCGGCGGTGTTCGCGCCGTTTACCAATCTCGGGCTCATCGTCATCGATGAAGAGCACGAGACGAGTTATAAACAAGAAGAAACGCCGCGCTACCACGCCCGCGAAGTCGCCGCTTTTCGCGGCCGCTATCACAGCTGTCCGGTCATCCTCGGAAGCGCGACGCCGTCCATGGAATCTTATGCGCGCGGGAAAAAAGGCGTGTACGAACTTTCCGTTTTGTCCAAGCGCATCAACGGAAAACCGCTGCCGCCCGTCGAGGTCGTCGACATGCGCGATGAATTGCGCGCCGGCAACCACTCCATGTTTTCCCGGACGCTCTTTGAAAAGCTCAAGGACCGCCTGGAGAAAGGCGAGCAATCCGTCCTGTTTTTAAATCGCCGCGGCTATTCGACATTCGTTTTGTGCCGGGATTGCGGCCATGTTTTGTCTTGTCCGCATTGCGACATTTCCTTGACCTACCACCGGAGCGCCGGCGGTCAGATGAAATGCCATTATTGCGGCTATATCGAGCCCGTACCAAGAACGTGCCCGCGCTGCGGCGGCGCGCACATCCGCTTTTTCGGTTCGGGGACGCAAAAGGTGGAGGAAGAGCTGGCCAAGCTGTTGCCGGAAGCGCGCGTCATTCGCATGGATGTCGATACGACGCAGCGCAAAGGGGCGCATGAACGTTTATTGAAAGCTTTCGGCGCCGGCGAAGCCGATATCCTGCTCGGAACGCAAATGATCGCCAAAGGCTTGGATTTTCCGAACGTCACGCTCGTCGGGGTGCTCGCCGCCGATGCGATGCTGCGCCTTCCCGATTTTCGGGCGGCGGAAAGAACCTTTCAATTGTTAACGCAAGTCGCCGGCCGCGCCGGCCGCCGCGATTTGGACGGAGAAGTCGTCGTCCAAACGTATGCGCCCGACCATTACGCGATCGAGCTGAGCGCCCGCCACGATTATACGGCTTTCTATGAACGGGAAATGACGATGAGGAAAAGACGGGCCTATCCGCCGTACTATTTTTTGACGCTCATCACCGTCACCCATGAAACGCCGATCAAAGCCGCAGATACGGCTCAGGACATCGCCCGTTACTTGAAGAAGCGCCTTTCCCAAGATGCCGTGGTTCTCGGTCCGGTCTTTCCGGCCGTCGCGCGGATCAAAGATAGATATCGGTGCCAGTGCATGGTAAAATATAAAAACGAATCGCGTTTGCTAGAAACCTTGAAAAAAATCGTCGAACATTATCAAGATGCTCCGGTTAAAGAGGGGATGTCGGTTTCCATCGACATCAATCCTTATTCCATGATGTAACAAGCAACGGCGTGGGCCGCCCCGGCCTGCGCTTTGGACGATACATGAATGATCTTCACATTTGCCGCCACCCTCCACGCGGGGAAGCTAATGATAAGCCAACTCGTTCAGCAAAGGATGATTCAATGAACATCGTATTCATGGGAACGCCGGATTTCGCCGTTCCGGTGCTCGCTCGACTACTGGATGAATCCTATCATGTTGTCGCCGTCGTCACCCAGCCCGACCGCCCCGTCGGCCGGAAAAAGCGCCTGACGCCGCCGCCGGTCAAACGATTGGCCGAAGCGCGCGGCATCCCGGTGTTGCAACCGGAAAAAATTCGGAAACGGGAAGCTCAGGAAGAGGTGCTTCGCTATCAGCCCGATCTCATCGTGACGTGCGCGTACGGGCAAATTCTGCCGGTGTCGCTCCTTGAAGCGCCGAAATACGGAGCGATCAACGTTCACGCCTCCCTGCTCCCGGAATACCGGGGCGCGGCACCCATCCATCGGGCGATTATGGACGGCAAAAAAGAGACCGGCGTGACGATCATGTATATGGTCAAAGAATTGGACGCCGGCGACATTCTCTCGCAAAAAAAAGTGGCGATCGAAGAGGACGACAACGTCGGCACGCTCCACGACAAGTTGGCAAAAGCGGGCGCCGACTTGTTGATCGAGACGCTCCCGGCGCTCGTATCGGGAAACATCACGCCCATCAAGCAGGATGAAGCGCGCGCCACCTATGTGTCCACCTTAACCCGAGAAGATGAACGCATCGATTGGACCCGCCCCGGGGAAGCCGTCTACAATCACATCCGCGGGCTTGATCCGTTCCCGGGCGCTTACACGATCTTCCGCGGCCAGCCGTTGAAGATTTGGAAAGCCGTGAAAACGGAACGGTCGGCCGACGTTCCGGCGGGGACTGTGTTGGCGGTCGAGCCCGACGGTTTTGTCGTCAAAACCGGGGATGAGGTGGCCATTAAAGTCGTCGAATGCCAGCCGGCGGGAAAACGGCGCATGCCGGCCTCCGCATTTTTAAACGGGGTTTCCATAAACGTAGGGGAGATTCTCGGTGGCTGACGGCGATCGGCGGAATGTGCGCGCGGCCGCCCTCGACCTTTTGCTTAAGATTGAGCGCGATGGTGCCTACAGCCCGCTGGCCCTCCATCACGCGATCGAGACGTCGGGCTACGAAGCGCGGGATGCCGCTCTGCTCACGCAAATCGTCTACGGCACGCTGCAGCACCGCCTGACCATCGATTATTATTTAAGCGCCTTTTTGAACGCGCGGAATCGAACGAAAGCGTGGGTGCGCGAATTGTTGCGCCTCTCCGTCTACCAATTTGCGTATCTCGATAAGATCCCGCCGCACGCGATCACCAGCGAGGCGGTCGCGATCGCCAAGAAAAGGGGAGGCCCGCGCGTCGCCGGGTTTGTCAATGCCGTGCTCCGGCGTCTGATACGGGAAGGCTTGCCGGAAGTCGCCGCGATTGAAGACGAATTGGAACGGGAAGCCGTCATGTTCAGCCACCCCGCCTGGTTGATCGACCGCTGGCGCAAACAATACGGGCGCGAGACGGCGCGGATGATTTGTCAGGCCAATAATGAACCTCCGGCCGTCACCGCCCGGGTCAACCGCTTGAAGGCGTCGCGCGACGAGGTGATCGCGGAGCTCAAAAAAAGTGGCATTGAGGCGGAGAAAGGGCGGGTGTCGGAGGACGCGATCGTCATCAAAAAAGGAAAACTCACCGATCATCCCGTATATATAAATGGAAAGGCAACGGTACAAGATGAAAGTTCCATGCTGGTCGCGCGCGCGCTCGGCCCCCAACCGGGCATGACCATTTTGGATGCTTGCGCGGCGCCCGGAGGCAAGACAACCCATCTCGCCGAACTCATGAACGATACCGGAACGGTGGTTGCCCTCGACATTCACGAGCACAAAATCGGTTTGATCGACCGCCAGGCCAAGCGCCTCGGTTTGACGTCCGTCACGGCCCAAGCGCTCGACGCGCGCCGGGCGCCCGCGGCGTTCGGTCCCGAAGCCTTCGACGGCATATTGGTGGATGCCCCCTGCAGCGGCTTCGGTGTGATTCGCCGCAAGCCCGAGATTAAATATCAAAAATCGATGGACGATGTGGCCGCGATCGCCCGTTTGCAACTCGAACTGTTAAATGCCGTCGTCCCGCTGTTGAAGAAGGGAGCCAGGCTCGTCTACAGCACGTGCACGATCGACCAGGCGGAAAACATCGGAACGGCCGAGGCCTTTTGCCAAGCTAGGAAAGACATCGTGCCCGATGATACCCTTTGGGAGCGCTTGCCCGAGGCGGTCCGGCGCCGCGGTCATTGGAAAGGGCGGTCGATGTGCCAAATTCTTCCCCACGATTTCGGAACGGACGGCTTTTTCATCGCCGGATTTGTCAAACGCTAAACGATATGCGGTTTGAATAAGGGGTGGCAAGATGAAATCCGTTTTTAGAACCGATTGCGGAAAAATCCGCGAGCACAATGAAGACAACGGCGGCGTGTTTACGAAGGAAGGCTATGTCCTCGCGGTCGTCGCCGACGGGATGGGCGGCGAACAAGCCGGGGAAGTCGCGAGCGCCCTAGCCTTGGAATCCTTGACGGGCGATTGGGAGACGACCGACATTTCCGGCGATGAGGCGGCCGTTGCCGACTGGTTGAAAAAAAGCGTTAAACGGGCGAATAAATATATCTATAATTATGCCAACGCCCACGCCGAATGCCGGGGCATGGGAACGACGATCGTCGCCGCCCTTTGCGAGAAAGATCGGGTGACGATCGCCAACGTCGGGGACAGCCGTTGCTATATTCTCCGCGAAGGCGGCGCGTTCATGCAAGTCACCGAAGATCATTCGCTCGTCAACCAATTGATGAAATCCGGGCAGCTTTCCGAGGAAGACGCCGATCGCCATCCGATGAAGCACATGTTGACGCGGGCGCTCGGCACGGAAGAAGACACGGCGATCGACGTGACGACGATCTCGTGGTCGTCGGGGGACTGTTTGATTCTTTGTTCCGACGGGCTTTCCAATATGGTTCCTCCCCAAGCGATTGTCGAGGTTTTAAGCTGGGAAGGAACGCTTGAGGAAAAGGCGGAACGGCTCATCGCCCTCGCCAATGAGGCAGGCGGTTTGGACAACATTACCATAACGATTGTCGAAAATGATGATGGTGGAGAACAATGATAGGAAAACGGTTAAACGGACGTTATCAAATATTGTCGCGCATTGGTGACGGGGGGATGGCCGTCGTCTATAAAGCAAAAGACTTGATCCTGGACCGGTTGTGCGCGGTAAAGGTTTTGCGCCAGGAGTTTTCCAACGATGAAGCGTTCATCCGCCGCTTTCGCCGGGAAGCCGAAGCGGTCGCGAGCCTTTCCCATCCCAATATCGTCAACATTTATGACATCGGCGACGAAAGCGACTTGTATTATATCGTCATGGAATACGTGGACGGCGTCACCTTAAAGGCTTACATAAAGGAATTCGCGCCGGTACCGCCGGAAAACAGCGTCTACATCTTAAAGCAGATCGCCTCGGCCATCGAACACGCTCATCAGCACGGCATCGTCCACCGCGACATTAAGCCGCAAAACATTTTGATCGACGAACACGATCGCGTAAAGGTCACCGATTTTGGGATCGCGCTCGCGACGACGGGGGCGACGATCACCTATACGAATTCCATTATCGGCAGTGCCCACTATTTGTCGCCGGAGCAGGCCAAAGGCAGCGTGGCCACCATCAAATCGGATATTTACGCCTTCGGCATCGTCATGTATGAAATGTTGACCGGGCAGCTCCCGTTTCCCGGCGAATCGCCGGTCACCGTCGCACTTAAGCATCTGAGTGAACCTTATGTTTTGCCCCGGGACATCAACCCTTCGATTCCGCAAAGCTTGGAAAACATCATCATCCGGGCGCTGGCGAAAAATCCGGAAGATCGTTACGACACCATCGGGGACGTTTATGACGATTTAAGCACCGCGCTCGATCCGTCGCGCATCGATGAACCGAGAATCCAGCTGCTCGATGATCACGACGCGGACGCGACAAGGATCATCCCGCCCGCCGACGACGCAGAAAAGTCCCAGCTTATCGGCACTGGCGCCTCCGTCGCTCCCCAAGCGGCGGTTGACGACGAGAAGGAAGTCGAAAAACCGAAGAAGGAGCCCAAAAATAAAAACAAAAACAAGGGCGGCAAAAATGGCAAGAAAAAAAAGCGGGTGCTCACCGCGGTGATCGCCGCCTTGATCATCGCCATTCTCGCCGTCGCCGGCATTTTCGTGCTCCCGAAATTTTTTGCCGCCGACCACGTCAAAGTGCCGATTCTCAAGGGAAAAACGTTGGATCAAGCGCTTGAGCTCCTGGACGATCATCAGTTGAAGGCGAAAAAGAAAAACGTGACCGATGAACATGCGCCGAAAGGCATCGTCGTCGATCAGAATCCGAAAGCTGGAAAAGAAGTCTCCCCGGGCTCGACCGTGACGATTTATGTCAGCAAAGGTCCGAAAGAAGAAGAGGTGCCGGATTACATCGGCTATTCGAAAGATGCCGTCGAGCAATTGCTGAAAGACAATAAGTATAAAGACGTGATTTGGAAGGGCGTGCCTTCGACGGATGTGCCGGAAGGCCAAATCATCTCGCAAAAACCGGAAGCCGGCAAACAAATCGTGCCGCAGGAAACCGTTTTGGAGCTGACTTACAGCACCGGTCCTGAGACGGCCGAGGTGCCGGACCTCACCGGCCTGTCCAAAGATGACGCCGAAAGCCGCTTGAAAGCGGCCGGTTTTGACGTCACGTTTGCCGATGGTGGCTATTCCGACAATGTGGAAAAAGATCACGTCATGAAAACCGATCCGTCCCCGGGAACGGCACTGGCCGTCGGGAAAACCGTCACGGTTTACCTTTCGAAGGGCCCAAAAGCGCAGGCGAAGACGACCATCCAAAACATCACGGTGGCGGTTGACGGCGGCGATGGCGGGGATAAGCCCGATAAAGACGGCGTCCACGTCCAGATCTATTTCTCGGATATGAACAACGAGCAAAAATTGTTCGCGGACGAAACGATCAAGAAAACGAAAACCTATAATCTTCCGCTCACGATTGCGCCGGGTGGGTCGGCGCGCTATCAAGTGTACGTCGACGGCCAACTCGTCCGGCAAGAGACGATCCGGTATGACGATTTGGATGGGGTGGATTAATTTGCCGAACGGGAAAATTATCAAAGCGCTCAGCGGATTTTATTACGTCCGGGATGGGGCGTCCGTCTTTCAATGCCGGGCGCGCGGCAATTTTCGCAAAAAGAAAATCACGCCGTTGGTTGGGGATCTGGTGGAATTCCAAGCGTCTTCCCCGACCGACGGATACATCTTGTCGATCAAACCCCGAAAGAACGCTTTGATACGCCCTCCCGTCGCCAACATCGACCAGGCTCTGCTCGTGTTTTCGGCCAAGGAGCCCGACTTTGACGACGGACTCTTGGACCGCTTTCTCGTTCACGTCGAGGCGGAGGGCATCGAGCCGGTGATCTGTCTGACCAAAATCGATTTGTTAAATGAGGAAGAGCTCGCCCGTTTCCGCGAGGTTGCCCGGGTGTACGAGGAGATCGGCTACCCGTTTTTCATGATTTCGAGCACGGAGAAAACCGGACTGGATGCCTTGAAACCGTTGCTCAAAAATAAGACGAGTGTCGTTGCCGGACAAACCGGCGCCGGCAAATCCTCGCTTTTGAACGCTTTAAATCCGGAGCTGTCGATCCGAACCGGAGAAATTTCCGAAGCGTTGGGGCGGGGGAAGCACACGACGCGCCACGTGGAATTTTTGGAAGTGTGCGGCGGGGATGTCGCCGACACGCCTGGCTTCAGCGCATTGGAATTCGCCGGCATCGAAGCCGACGGCCTCCCGCAGTATTTTCCGGAGATGGTTCGTTTGGCTTCGTCCTGTCGTTTCCGCGGCTGCACCCATCGCGCCGAACCAGGCTGCGCGGTGAAGGAAGCGGTGGAAAACGGCGGGATATCGGAACGGAGATATCGCCATTACTTGCAGTTTTATGAAGAAATATCATCAAGAAAGAAGCGATATTAGATGATCCGAATCGTTCCATCCATCTTGGCAGCCGACTTTGCAAATCTCGCCGATGAAGTGAAATCGGTCGAGAGAGCCGGAGTGGAAATGATCCATATCGATGTCATGGACGGCCACTTCGTTCCCAACATCACGATGGGGCCAAACGTCGTTTCCGCGCTGCGCCCGCGCACGCGTTGCGAATTGGACGTTCACTTGATGATCGAGGATCCCGATCGCTACATTCCGGATTTCGTCAAGGCCGGCAGCGACCGCATCGCGGTCCATGTTGAAGCGTGCCGGCACTTGCACCGCACGCTTCAACTCATCAAAGAAAACGGCGCTCGCGCGGGCGTGGCTTTGAATCCGGCCACTCCGGTTTCTGCGATACGCCATGTTTTGCCTGATCTCGATTTTCTTTTAATCATGACCGTCAATCCGGGCTTCGGAGGGCAAGCGTTTATCCCGCAAATGATCGAAAAAATTTCCGAAGCCAGCCGGTTGCTTAAAGAGGCTTCCCGGTTGATACCGATTGAGGTGGACGGGGGGATCAACAAGGAGACGATTCGCCACTGTTATATCGCCGGCGCGACGGAGTTCGTCGCGGGCACGGCGATTTTCAATGAAAGCGACCGGATGCTTGCCATTGAAGAACTGCGCAGGCTATAATGAAAATGGCAAATGAATAGCGGAAGGACCACATGGGGAGTCTTTGTTAAAGGCTGAGAGGGAAGTGTAACTTCCGACCCATCGAACCTGCATCGGGATCATGCCTGCGTAGGGATTGTGGTGTACGAAATGTTGGAGGGACGACAGTCGTATGCCCAGCGCGGCATGCGGCTGTTTTCTTTTGCGCGGACGAAAAGAGAACGTCCGCAAAAACAGGGGGGAATGGTTCATGTCTCAACGCGAACGCACGTTAATCCTCGTCGAAGGGGCGCTGGTCGTTGCCCTCGGCGCGCTCTTGAACCTCGTCAAATTCAGCGGGCCGTGGGCCGCGGGCGGTTCGGTTTCGCTGGAAATGGTGCCGATCATCGTTTTCAGCTTGCGCCGCGGCATGGCTTGGGGAATGTTTGCCGGATTTGTGTACGGCATCGTCAATTTTATCATGGGCCCTTATTTTATGAATATCATCCAATTTCTGTTGGATTACGGGCTGGCCTTTTTGTTGGTCGGCACGGCGGCGATCGCCCGGATCAAAGCCGATGAGACTAAGGCCAAAACGATGTTTATGGCCGGATTGGGGACCGTCGTCGCCGGCGTGATGCGCTTTCTCAGCCATTACGTCTCGGGCATCGTTTTCTATGCCTCCAATGCCCCGCACGGGCAGCCGGTCGCGCTTTACTCTTTAATTTACAACGGCACTTACATGGGGCCGAGCGTCGTCGCCGATTTGATCGTCATTTTAATATTGGCCGCGATCATGCCGAATATGCTCACAAGGCGGTCCTAGCGATGGACTATGCCATCCTTGCGGGAGGTCCTCCCGCTCATTTGCCGGATTTGACGCATCCGCGTTTTGCGAATGTCCGCTGGGTCGGTGTCGACCGCGGCGCCTTTCGCCTGATGCAACGCGGCATCCGCCCCGTTAAGGCGTTCGGCGACTTTGATTCGATCAGCGCGGACGAACGCGCCTTTTTGCAGGCCCGCGGCCTTGACCTTGCGGTGTTCCCCGCCGAAAAAGATAAAACCGATTTGGAAATCGCCGTCGATTGGGTTTTGACGCAAAAGCCCGAGCGATGCTGGATCGTCGGGGCGACCGGCGGGCGTTTGGATCATACCCTAATGAACGTCCAACTCCTTCTCAAAGCGGTGCGTTCTCGGACGGAAATGTTTTTGATCGACGCGCAAAATATCGCCGCCGTTTTACCGCCCGGCACATATGATGTGCCGCGGAGCGACGATCACCCTTACCTTTCCTTCATCGCCTTGACGCCGAAAGCGAGCGGCCTCTCGCTGTCGGGGGTCAAATATCCGCTCGACGATGCGGAGCTGACATGGGGATCCTCCCTTTGCATCAGCAACGAATGGACGGCGGAGACGGCCAAGGTCATCGTCGGCCAAGGCATCGTTCTCATGGTGCAAAGCAAGGACGCCGGTTGAGCGAAAAACACGGGCGATGTGGTACTATTTTAGATTCCGTGAATATACTATATTAATAAGAATCGCGTCTTTTATAGGATTATAGAAGGAGACACGGGGCATCGCAAGGAGGAGTATCGATGAAGTTTTATACGATCAAGCTGCCGAGGTTCCTCGGCGGTTTCATCAGGGCGATTTTGGGTCTGCGAAAAGGATAATACAAAAAAGCACCGTCAAGGGTGCTTTTTTGTTAAACGCGTTCCACTTTTCCGGCTTTTAAAGCTTTGGTGGACACGTACACGCGTTTCGGCTTGCCGTCAACGAGAATGCGGACTCTTTGGAGATTCGGCTTGAATTTGCGCTTGGATTTATTTTCCGCAAAAGAACGGTTTTGACCGAACTTCGTCGTTTTACCGGTAACGTAACATTTTTTTCCCAATGTCCTGACCTCCTTACACGACGGATAATCCGTTCCGTTCGATCATTTCAAAACAAATACGCGAGTATTATACCACTGATGGGCGCGCCTTACAAGGCATCGATCCGATTTTCGCCGGGGACCGCCTCTTTTCGTCCGGTCGCATGCCCCCACCGGCTTTTAATACCCATTTGATTATAGTAAAATAGCGTTAGTGACCATAAAGAAAGGATGGACCTCAGTGGCCATAGAAATGAAAACCGATTACGGCGTTATAGATGTGACCGACCACGTCATTGCCACCATTGCCGGCGGTGCCGCCGTCGATTGTTACGGGATTGTCGGTATGGCGTCGCAACGGCAAATCAAGGATGGATTGTCCGAATTGCTCGGAAAGGAGAACCTGAGCCGCGGCGTCGTCGTACGCCATGAAGACGGTGAGGTCATCATCGATTTGTACATCGTCGTCAGCTACGGAACGAAAATTTCCGAAGTTGCCCACAATGTGCAAACCAAGGTCAAATACACGTTGGACAAGATGCTCGGGATCGAAGTGGATGCCATCAACATCTATGTCCAAGGCGTGCGTTTGACGAACGAGTGATCCGGGAGGAAAAAGGGTGGAAAGCATCAAGATCAATGCATTGACATTTATGGATATGCTCGAACAAGGGTCGGAGTCGATCACCGCCCAATCCGGATCGATCAACGCCTTGAACGTGTTTCCGGTTCCCGACGGGGATACCGGAACGAATATGGCGTTGACCATGCAGTCGGGCGTTCGGCAATTGCGGACGGAAAAGGCACTGAACGAGGTCGGACAGGTCGCCGCGGTCTTCGCCAAAGGGTTGCTCATGGGCGCACGCGGCAACTCGGGCGTCATTTTGTCCCAATTGTTTCGGGGCATCGCGAAAGCGTTGGAACACGAAAAGGGATTGGACGCTAAAACGTGGGCCGAAGCGCTTCAAAGCGGAACAGAAACCGCTTACAAAGCGGTGATGAAGCCGGTAGAAGGGACGATCTTGACGGTTGCCCGGGAAGCGGCCCGCGCGGCTGTGAAAAGGGCGAGAAAAACCGATGACCTTGTGGAGGTTACGGAAGCCGCCTTGGCCGCTGCGAAAACGGCACTGGAGGCGACGCCCAAACTTCTGCCGTTGTTAAAGGAAGCGGGAGTCGTCGACTCCGGCGGGAGCGGGCTCGTCGCCATTTTTGAAGGCATGCTCGCCGCCCTCAAGGGCGAAACACCGGCGCGCCCCCGCACGGATGCCCAAGGCGATCTTTCCGCGGTTCACCGTCCCCAGGAAGTGATGAGGACCGAAGAGATCCGCTACGGTTACTGTACGGAATTCATCGTCCGTCTCAACCATCCGGAACGTTTTGATCTCGACGCCTTTCGCCTTCGCTTGTCCCGCGACGGCGACTCCATATTGGCCGTGCGCGACGAAGAACTTTTGAAAGTGCACATCCATACGGAAAAACCCGGTGAGATGTTGACGCTCGGCCAAGCGCATGGCGAACTCGTTAAAATAAAAATCGAAAACATGAGGGAACAGCACGGGCAATTGGTGAACGACAGCCGGACGGTTACGGGCGCCCATGGCTCTGAAGCGAACGAAGACGGCAAGAATGCCGCGGCGCAGGACGGCGACGGCGGCGATTTGGAAATCGGCATCGTCGCCGTCGCCTCCGGAAAAGGTTTGGAGGCGTTGTTTAAAGACGCCGGGGCGACGGTCGTCTTGGCGGGCGGTCAAACCATGAATCCGAGCACGGAAGACATCCTCACCGCCATTCAAAAGACCAAAGCGAAACAAGCGATCGTCCTGCCGAACAACGGCAACATCATCATGGCCGCCAAACAGGCGGCCGAAGTGGCGGAAATTCCGACGGTCGTCGTGGAAACGAAGTCGATTCCCGCGGGCCTTTCCGCTTTGTTCAGCTTCAATCCCGAGGCGGATTTGCAGGAAAATGCCGAGCGGATGACGGCCGCCGCCCAACGGGTCAAATCCGGCCAAGTGACGCAAGCTGTTCGCGACACGACCGTCGACGGCACGGCGGTCAAAAAAGGCGATTTCATCGGCATTTTTGAAAAAAAGATCGTCACGAACGATCCGGAGCGCGCGCGAACGGCGGAAAAATTGCTGAATAAAATGGTCGATGAACAGGATGAACTCGTGACGATCATCTACGGTGAAGCGGTGAATCGCGAGGAAGCCGACAAATTGGCCCAAAGCGTCCGCCGATTGAATGAAGATCTCGAAGTCGACGTCCAAGATGGCGGACAACCCGTTTTCGATTATTTGATCGCGGTGGAATGATGGCGAAGGAGGAAAACGATGAAATATCGGAGCGTTTTTGATATTATCGGTCCCGTCATGATCGGCCCTTCCAGCTCCCACACGGCCGGGGCGGCGCGCATCGGCCGGATCGCCCGCCACATCTTTGGTGAACAGCCCGAACGGGTGACGATTCATCTTTACGGGTCCTTTGCCAAAACTTATAAAGGCCACGGCACCGACGTCGCGCTCGTCGGCGGTTTGCTCGATTACGATACCCATGACCAAAGGATCGTGGACGCGCTGCAAAACGCTGAGAAGGCCGGCATGCAGGTGACGTTCGTTCCGGACGACGAAGAGCCCGAACATCCGAACACCGCGCGCTTGATTTTGGAAAAAGGCGACGATCGCATGGAAGTCGTCGGCGTTTCGATCGGCGGCGGGAAGATCATGATCACGGAGTTAAACGGCTATCCGCTCAAGCTCACCGGAAACCAGCCGGCCATTTTCGTCGTCCATCATGATCGACACGGTGCGGTTGCCGCGGTGGCGACGGTGCTTGCCCGTCACGAAATCAACATTTCTTACATGGAAGTGTCGCGCCGGAAAAAAGGGCAGACGGCTCTCATGGTCATCGAAACCGATCAGCCGGTCAACGCCCGCGTGGCCGATGAAATATCCCGCCTGCCGAACATGTTAAAGGTCGCCACCTTGGATTGACCGGCAAATTTGAGCGCGCCGGCAGGTCGTGTACTGCGCATAAAGGAGGAGGAGCCATGTTTCGCACGGTAGCCGAGCTCGTCGCCATTGCGGAGCGCGAGCGCATCCCGATTTCCGAAGTGATGATTCGCAAAGAGATGCAGGAGTTCGACCGGACGAAGGAAGAAATCTTTGCGCAGATGGAGAACAATTTGAAAGTCATGGAAGCCGCGGTCGAGCGCGGCATTCATGAAAAAGTCCGCTCCCATTCCGGATTGACGGGCGGAGATGCCGTTCTGATCCAAAATTATATTCAATCGGGGCGCACGCTGGCGGGGGAGCGCATACTCGACGCCGTCAGCAAGGCCGTCGCCACCAATGAAGTCAATGCGGCGATGGGGACGATTTGCGCAACGCCGACCGCGGGATCGGCCGGCGTCGTTCCCGGCGTATTATTCGGTCTCGCTCCGAAGCTCTCTCCGACCCGCGAACAAATGATCCGCTTTCTGTTTACGGCCGGGGCCGTCGGCTACGTCATCGCCAACAACGCTTCGATCTCCGGGGCAAGCGGCGGCTGTCAGGCGGAAGTCGGATCGGCCGCCGGCATGGCCGCTGCGGCCGCGGTGGAGCTGGCCGGCGGCAGCCCGGCGCAAAGCGCGGAAGCGACGGCGATCGCTTTGAAAAATATGATCGGCCTCGTTTGCGATCCCGTCGCTGGTTTGGTGGAGGTGCCTTGCGTGAAGCGCAACGCGATGGGCGCGGCCATCGCGGTGGTCGCCGCCGACATGGCGTTGGCCGGCGTCAAGAGCCGGATTCCGTGCGATGAAGTCATCGAAGCGATGCATCGCGTCGGTCAGCGGATGCCGTCGGCATTTAAGGAAACCGCGGAAGGCGGTTTGGCGACGACGCCGACGGGACTCCGGCTCGCGGAGAAAATCTTCGGTCCGGCGGCCTCAGGGGAGCGTTCCCGTGCATGATCGACGAAATCCCGGTGACCGCCGTCAGGGGCGTCGGCCCGGAGACGGCCGAAGCGCTCAATGAACTCAACATCCGCACCGTCGGCGAACTGCTCGAGCATTTCCCTCATCGCTATGAAAATTACCAAATCAAGGATTTGGCGCACGCGCAACACGAAGAAAAGATCACGATTGTAGGGAAGGTTCAAAGCGAGCCTTCTCTCCGTTTTTTTAGTAAGAAAAAGTCGCGGCTGACCTTTCGCCTGTTGTCCGGCCGCTATCTCGTCAAGGCGGTCGTCTTCAACCGGCCGTATTTGAAGCGACGGCTCGCGGTCGGCGACACCGTCACCGTCACCGGAAAATGGGACGCCTACGCCCTCAGCATCACGGTCAACGAACTCAAATTTGGCTCCCTTGACCGCACGGAAGCCTATGAACCGGTCTATTCCGTCAAGGACGGTTTGACGTCCAAGGGCTTGAGAAAAATCATTCGCGCCGCGCTCGAACGCTATGGGTCGGTGATGTCCGAACGGGATCCGCTGCCGCCTGAGCTTCGCGAAATGTACAAGCTTCCGAGCCGCGGCGACGCCATCCGCGCCTTGCATTTTCCGCAGAACGGGACGGAATTGAAACATGCGCGTCGGCGCATGGTTTATGAAGAATTTTTGCTCTTTCAGTTGAAAATGCAGGCGCTCAAATCTTTCAACCGGCAATCGGGCAGCGGTCGCTCCATCAAAGTGCCGAAGGACGCGGTCCATACTTTTATTGAAGGCTTGCCTTTTTCCTTAACGGGGGCGCAGCGCCGCGTCATCGACGAGATCCTTGCTGATCTGGAAGCGCCGTATCGCATGAACCGTTTGCTGCAGGGCGATGTCGGCAGCGGCAAAACGGTCGTGGCCGCCATCGCGCTATACGCCGTGGCCAAGGCAGGCTTCCAAGGGGCCTTGATGGTGCCGACGGAGATTTTGGCCGAACAACACGCCGAGAGCCTGGATCGCCTTCTCACCCCGCACGGCGTCACCGTCGCGTTGCTGACCGGAACCGTCAAGGGCAGACGCCGTCAAGCGCTCCTTGAACACTTGGCAAACGGCGGGATAGACGTCGTCGTCGGAACCCATGCACTCATTCAGGAAGCGGTGCGTTTTAAAAATTTAGGCCTCGTCGTCACTGACGAGCAGCATCGCTTTGGCGTTGAACAACGCCGGGCTTTGAAGGCGAAGGGCATTAACCCTGACGTTTTGTTTATGACCGCCACGCCGATCCCGCGGACGATGGCGATTTCGGCCTTCGGCGACATGGACATTTCGACGATTGACGAGATGCCGGCGGGCCGAAAACCCGTGCGCACGACTTGGGTCAAGCATGAGCAGCTGAACGCGGTGTTGCGTTTCATGTTAAAAGAACTGCAAAAAGGTCGGCAAGCGTACGTCATTTGCCCGCTCATTGAAGAATCCGAACAGCTCGATCTGCAAAACGCCATCGACGTGCACGCCCGGCTGTCAGCCGTTTTCAAAGATTACAAAGTCGGGCTGTTGCACGGAAGAATGACGCCGGAAGAGAAGGATCGGGCGATGAGCGACTTTAAGGCCAACCGCACGCAAGTCCTCGTTTCGACGACGGTCATCGAAGTCGGCGTCAACGTGCCGAACGCGACGGTCATGGTCGTCTACGACGCCGAACGCTTCGGGCTGGCCCAGCTCCATCAATTGCGCGGCCGCGTCGGCCGCGGCGATGAACAGGCCTACTGCATCCTGATCGCGGACGGCAAATCCGAGGCGAGCCGCGAACGCATGCGGATCATGACGGAGACGGCCGACGGCTTCAAGCTTTCCGAATACGACCTTAAACTGCGGGGACCGGGCGACGTGTTCGGCATCAAACAAAGCGGGCTCCCCGATTTTAAAATCGCCGATCTCATTCACGACTACCGCGCGCTGGAGGTCGCCCGCCGCGACGCCGCGGAGATGATCCGATCCGAGGCGTTTTGGCGTGACCCGGCCTATGAAGAATTGCGGAATTGGCTGAAAAAAGAAGGGGTTTTTGCCGGCGACCGCTTGGACTAAAAATCCGGTCCGTATATCATCATGGCGGACGCTTTGACTTTAAGATCCTCATGATTCGCTTGCCGACGCGCCCCGACGCGTGTTTTTCGCCGGCAGCCTTGGCCATCAGGCCGCATATCGTGCGGCGCGGGCCGCTCTATGGAGAATCTTCCCGGTGACGCGAGGCGCCCCTGACTCTTGAAAGTTATTAACCGTTTTTATATATTACTATTAGTACCTAGTCATAATCGTTTGCCTTTGATGCAAAAATTACGATCACGGCGGTGACACCATGAAGAGAACAAAACGGGAACGGCAAAAGCTATTGCTCGAGACGATACGGCAAACGCCTTTTGTCACCGATGAAGAATTGGCGGAAAAGTTTCAGGTCAGCGTGCAGACGATCCGCCTTGACCGAATGGAATTGTCGATCCCGGAGCTTCGGGAACGCATAAAGAGCGTCGCTCAACAGCAATTCGAAAAAGTGCGGGCGCTCGCTCCCGAAGAGGTGATCGGGGATGTCATTGACCTCGAACTGGATAAAAGCGCGATTTCCATATTGGACATCAAAAAGGAGCACGTCTTTTCGCGCACCGGCATCGCCCGCGGTCACCATCTCTTCGCTCAGGCCAATTCGTTGGCGGTCGCCGTCATCGACGACGAATTCGCGCTCACGGCCAAATGCGTCATCACTTTTAAAAGGCAAGTGAGAGAGGGCGAACGGGTCGTCGCGAAGGCAAACGTGGTTCGAGACGAGGGCGACTTTACTGTGGTAAAAGTTGACAGTTTCGTCAACCGGGAATTGGTGTTTCAAGGCACCTTCACCATGTATCGCTCTCGCTCCAAAGGAGGGAAATCAGCCTGTGAAGCTCGCGATTGACGCCATGGGAGGCGACCACGCGCCTGAAGAAATCGTGAAGGGGGCGCTGCAAGCCGCCGATGAACATGAGGAGTTGACGTTCACGCTCGTTGGCGATGAAAGCAAGATTCGTCCGTTGATAAAAGATCATCCGCGCATCCGCATTATACATACGACGGAAGTGATTCACGGGGACGATCAACCGGTGCGGGCCGTTCGCAAAAAGAAAAAAGCCTCGATGGTTCTCGCCATTCAAGAGGTGAAAGAAGGACGGGCCGATGCCGTCATATCCGCGGGCAACACCGGTGCTTTGATGGCGGCGGGGCTTTTGGAAGTCGGCCGGATCAACGGCATCCATCGCCCGGCGCTCGCGCCGACCGTTCCGACGATCAATGAAGGCCAAGGTTTTCTGCTGCTCGACGCCGGGTCGAACATGGACGCCAAGCCCGAACATCTGTTGCAATACGCGATCATGGGTTCCATCTACGTGGAAAAAGTGCTCGGCAAGAAGAACCCGCGCGTCGGACTGTTGAACATCGGGGAAGAGCCTGGAAAAGGCAATGAATTGAGCAAGCAGGCGTTTGAGCTGTTGCAACAAGCGCCGATTCATTTTGTCGGCAACGTCGAGTCGCGCGATCTGCTCATGGGCGTTGCGGACATCGTTGTCGGCGACGGTTTTTCCGGAAATTTGGTGCTTAAATGCATCGAAGGCTCGGCTCTGTCCTTATTCACGCTCATCAAGCGCAACCTGACGAATTCGCTTTATTCGAAACTGATCGCGATGTTTTTGTATCCGAAATTAAAGGGCATCAAAGCGTTGATGGATTATTCGAGCTACGGAGGCGCCTGTTTGTTTGGGCTGGCGGCGCCCGTGATCAAAGCGCATGGTTCCTCCAACGCCAGAGCCATTTATACGACCATCAATCAGGCGCAGCTGATCGTCGAACGAAACGTTGTCAAGACGATCGAACGCACCGTTTTGGAAACCAAAGACACATGGGTGCCGAATGAATAAATCGATTTTCAAAGGAACGGGGGATGAGGCAGTGGGAAAGATAGCGTTCGTGTTTCCCGGACAAGGTTCGCAAGCGGTGGGCATGGCGCAAGATGTCGCCGGCCGGTTTCCCGAAATCAAAGCCTTGTTTGACAAGGCAGACGCTCGACTCGGTTATCAACTGTCCGATATCATTTTTAACGGCCCGGCGGAGACGCTCACGCTGACGGAGAACGCGCAACCGGCCATTTTGACGGCCAGCGTCGCCATGCTTTCTTTGCTTGAGAAGGAAGGATTGGTGCCTGACTACGTCGCCGGTCACAGCCTTGGGGAATATAGCGCGCTCGTTGCCGCCGGCGCTTTGGCTTTTGAAGATGCGGTTTATGCGGTGCGCATGCGCGGATTGTATATGGAAGAAGCGGTTCCGGCGGGCACCGGCGCGATGGCGGCGGTTTTAGGGCTGGATGCCGCTCGTCTCGCCGAAGTGTGTGACGAAGTGTCGCGTTCCGGCGATCTCGTCCAGCTCGCCAATCTGAACAGTCCGGGGCAGATCGCCATTTCGGGGACGAAGGCGGGGGTGGAAAAAGCGTCGGCCGCCGCCAAGGAAGCGGGCGCCAAACGCGTCATCCCCTTGAATGTCAGCGGCCCCTTCCATTCCGAACTCATGAAGCCCGCCGCCGAAAAGCTCAAAGCGGTGCTGGAGGCTATCGCGATCGCAGACGCGCGCGTGCCGGTCGTTGCCAATGTGACGGCCGATCTCGTGACGGATCGCGGCATGATCAAAGAACTGTTGCTTCGGCAAATCTATTCGCCGGTGCGTTGGATCGAATCCGTCGAGAAATTGGTCGCGCTCGGCGTCGACACCTTCGTTGAAGTCGGCCCGGGGAAAGTGCTCGCGGGACTCATCAAAAAAATCGAACGGTCGGCGCGGGTGCTTAACGTGAATGACTACGAATCCTTCGAAAAAACCGTGGCAGACTTAAAAGGAGGGAGCGGCGCGTGAAAGGACAAACGGCTTTAGTAACGGGAGCGTCGCGCGGCATCGGCCGGGCCATCGCCTTGGCTCTTGGCGGCGCAGGCGTCAAAGTGGCAGTGAATTACGCAGGAAACGCTGAGCAGGCTCAGAAAGTCGTCGAGGAAATCAAAGCGCTGGGCTCCGAGGCGTTTGCCGTGCAAGCCGATGTTTCGGACGCCGAAGCCGTCCAAAACATGGTCAAACAGGTCATCGACGTGTTCGGATCGCTGGATATTCTCGTGAACAATGCCGGCATTACGCGCGACGGTCTTCTCATGCGCATGAAAGAAGAAGATTGGGACGCCGTTTTGAATACGAACTTAAAAGGTGTCTTCCATACGACCAAAGCCGTCGCGCGGCAAATGATGAAACAAAAGCGCGGCAAAATCATCAACGTGGCTTCGGTCGTCGGCATCATCGGCAATGCCGGACAGGCGAATTACGTGGCGGCGAAAGCGGGCGTCATCGGCTTGACCAAGTCGGCGGCGCGCGAGCTCGCCCCTCGGAACATCACGGTGAACGCGATCGCTCCCGGATTTATCGAAACGGATATGACCGAAAATCTGCCAGAGGAGACGAAACGCGCCATGATGGCGCAAATTCCGCTCGCCCGCTTCGGAAAGCCGGAAGATGTGGCCGGCGTCGCGCTTTTCCTCGCTTCGAGCGCGAGCGATTACATGACCGGCCAGGTGCTTTGCGTCGACGGCGGCATGGTCATGGGTTAAGCGCCGCCCAGTACGGATTGACCCGATGAAATATGGCGGTTAAAATATTGTTTGTGTATAAAGCGGTCTTCCGTGCGAATGACGCGCACCCTTTGAGGGGAGGTGACAAGAATGTCGGATGATATTTTGGCTCGCGTGAAGAAAATCGTCGCTGAACGTCTTGACGTAGACGAAGCCGACGTGACTCCGGAAGCTTCTTTTAAAGAAGATTTGGAAGCCGATTCCCTTGATGTCGTGGAATTGGTGATGGAACTCGAAGACGAATTCGGCCTAGAAATCTCGGATGAAGATGCCGAGAAGATTTTGACGGTCGGAGACGTTGTGGAGTACATAAAAAGCCACCAATCCTGACATGAATAATAGTGAAAGTCCCGGTTTTCACACGGGACTTTCCGTTTATTCTACCCTTTTTCAAGGGGGAGATGGCGTTGTCTTCCGTTTCCGAAAAGGATCAAGGCTTGAATGGAGGTTTTCCGTTGGATTCACGCGATCAATGGCCATCGAGCGATATGGAACGGGTGCAAAAGCTCCGGTCTTTTACAAAAGCGTTCGGCATCCCGTTTCACGATGAAAACTTATTGGTGCAGGCTTTTACTCATTCATCCTATGTGAATGAGCATCGCGGCGCGTTGGCGCACAATGAGCGCTTGGAATTTCTCGGCGATGCCGTTCTCGAACTCTTCGTTTCCCACTATTTGTTCGAGCATTTCACCGATCTTGATGAAGGCGAATTGACCAAATTTCGGGCGGCGGTCGTCTGTGAACCTTCCCTCGTCAAACTCGCCGAAAAACTGAAGTTTGCGGACATGGTTTTTCTCGGAAAAGGGGAAGAAGCTACAGGCGGTCGGCAACGGCCGGCGCTTCTCGCCGACATTTTTGAAGCGTTTGTCGGCGCCCTGTATCTCGATCAAGGCGCGGATGCCGTTCGCCGTTTTTTGGATGCCGTCTTGTTTCCCGAAATCCGTTCCGGTGCTTTTTCACATAGGATGGATTACAAAAGCGAGCTGCAAGAATACGTGCAGCGGCGCAACATGGGCGAGATCGATTACACCGTCGTGTCCGAAAAAGGGCCGGCTCATAATAAGGAATATGTCTCCCGCGTGTTGGTGAACGGGGCCGTCCTCGGAACGGGGACGGGGCGTTCAAAAAAAGAGTCGGAACAAGAAGCCGCCCGCCAGGCGTTGAACGCCTTAAAGTCGTAAATGAAGCAGCCCTTCCGTCCGGGAGGGTTCTTCTTTTGCTTTGAAACGCAGATCCAAAAGGACGGCCGGTCCGCCTTCCAAACCCCCGACTTTTCGGCAAACGAGCGGCTTGGCGCCGGCTTTATTTCTCCGAACCGATAGTATAAAATAGAATGGCTTATAGTGTACGGGAGGCAGCGGCCTATGTTTCTCAAACAGTTGGAAATCGTCGGTTTTAAATCGTTCGCAAATAAAGTGACCATCGACTTCCATCCGGGCGTGACGGCGGTCGTCGGCCCGAATGGAAGCGGCAAGAGCAACATCACGGACGCGATCCGCTGGGTGCTCGGCGAACAGTCGGCGAGAACGCTGCGCGGCGCGAAGATGGAGGATATCATCTTTGCCGGCAGCGACGGCAAGCGCCCGCTGAACATGGCGGAGGTGACGCTCACCCTCGACAACGGCGACCGGTATTTGAACACCGATTACAGCGAGATCAGCGTCACCCGGCGCGTGTTTCGTTCGGGAGAAAGCGAATTTTATTTGAACGGCCAGAAATGCCGATTGAAGGACATCGTCGACTTGTTCATGGATTCCGGGCTCGGCCGCGAAGCGTATTCCATCATCAGCCAAGGCAAGATTGACGACATTCTGAACAGCAAGCCGGAGGAGAAGCGCAAGATCTTTGAAGAAGCCGCCGGCGTCTTGAAATATAAAACACGCAAGGAAAACGCCGAAAAAAAAACTCGCGGATGCCCAGGAAAACCTAAACCGCGTCGAAGACATCCTCTACGAGCTGGAAAGCCAAATCCAGCCGCTGGAGGACCAAGCTTCGGTCGCCAAGGAATACTTGGAGAAGCGTTCGGAACTGGAAGCGATCGAAGTGGCCCTTCTCGCCCACGACATCGGCATCACCCATGAACGCTGGCAGGAAAAAACGAAAGCGGTCGAGGCGTTAAAAGCGAAAGCGCTCGGTGAACTGGCCGACATTCAGAAAGCGGAGTCCGAACAGGAACGCCTGCAAAGCGCCGTTCAAGCCTTTGATGAATCGATCGATGAACTGCAGGCAGCGCTGCTTGCGGCGAGCGAGCTTCACGAAAAATACGAGGGCGAGAAAAAACTGCTCGAGGAGCGCAGCAAAAACGCGCAGGAAAACGCGGCCCGTTTCAAGCAACATATCGAAGAATTGGAAGCCCAAAAGAAGGATGAAGAAAACGCGCTGCGAGCCGAGAAGGAAAAGCTCGATGCGGAAAATGCGAAGCTGAAGGATTTGGAGCATCGCCTCGCGGAGAAAACCGAGCGGCTCGCCCGTTTTGAAAAAGACATCGATGAGCGGCTGGAGGCGCTGAAATCCGATTACTTCGAATGGATGAACCGGGGCGCGGGCGTGCGCAACGAAATCCGCTATTTGCTTGAACAGCGGGAGCAATTGCTCAAACGGGCCGAACGACTGGGCGAAGAAGAATCCGAAGCCCGCCGCCGGCTTGATGCCGTAAAGGCGGAAAAACAGCAGATTACTCGTCGTTATGACGAAAAAGCGGCGGCGTTCAAAGAAGCGCGAGAGCACTTGCGCTCCCTCGACACGCGCTTGCAGGCGCTGCAAGCGGAATGGGAAAAGAATCGGGATGCCCTGCAAAAAATCGAACCGTTGATCCAACAGGCGTCATCGCGACGCGACATGCTTAAAGAAATGGAAGAAGAATACGCCGGCTACTACGGCGGCGTGAAAGCGGTCCTTAAAGCCAAAGGCAAGACCCTCGCCGGCATTCACGGCGCCGTCGCCGAGCTCATTCGCGTGAACAAAGCCTATGAGGTTGCGGTCGAGACGGCGCTCGGCGCGGCGATGCAACACATCGTCGTGGATGACGAAGCCCACGCGCGCGCCGCCATCCAGTACTTGAAAACCAAGAAGGCTGGGCGCGCTACGTTTTTACCGCTGTCCGTCATCCGGCCGCGCCGATTGCCGGAACACGATTTGCGCCTCGCCCGCGAGCATGAGGCGTTTGTCGGGACGGGGGATGCCCTGGTGGAATATGACCCGGCGTACCACGCCGTCGTCGGCCAATTGCTCGGTTCGATCCTCGTCGCCAAGGATCTCAAAGGCGCGAACGACATCGCAAAGCGCCTCGGTTACCGCTACCGTTTGGTGACCTTGGACGGCGATGTTGTCAGCCCCGGCGGCGCGATGACCGGGGGCAGCCGGAAAACGACCACCGTCAATCTTTTGGGGCGGTCGCGGGAAATCGAACGGATCGGAAAGCAAATCGACGAGATGACGGCGAAACGTGCGGAAGTCCAGAGCCGGCTCGAAGAACTCAAAAAGGCGATCCGCGCCGCGCTTCGGGAAAAGGAGGACGCCGAACGGGTCGCCACGGTGTTGGCAAAAGAGGCGGAAGATCTGGAATCCGCGCTTAAAGAAAGCGATTTTGCCGAAAAAAGCGCCTCCGACCGCTTGGCGCTCCTCGAACGGGAACGGAAAGGATTCGAAGAAGAAAGGTCGTCTCTGGAAGCGCGCATCGAGGCATTAAAGGCGGAGCAGGCTCAGATCTCCGAAGAAGAAAAGGCGATGAACGCGGCGATCGCCGAACTGACCCATCAAAAAGAGCATCAGGATGAAGCGAAAAAGGCGCTCGAATCGGAGATTACGGAGATGAAAGTGGCGCTCGCTCGCCAGCAGGAAGTCGTGCGCGCGCAGATGGAGGAAACGAGGCGGCGTTCGCAACAGCTGGAACGCCTCACCAATGAGCTTTCGGACGCGCGGGCGGCCGTCCAAGCGTTTGATGAAACGCTCGCCGGACACGACACCGACCGCGCCGCGTTGGAAAAGCGGCTGGAAGAAAGCCGCCGGGACAAAGAGCGGATTTCGGCGTGGATCGCCGAGCGGAAAAAGCAACGCATCCAGCTTACCGAGCGGCTGCAAGCAGGCGAAGTCGAATTAAAGGAGAAAAAGCGCGTTCACAAGGAAACGGAAGAGGCGCTGCGGCGCGAAGAAATCGCCCTCGAGCGCTTGGATGTCGAGCTGGACAATCTCCTGAACCGGTTGCGCGAAGAGTACGAGCTCGCTTATGAGACCGCCAAAACGCGCTACCCGTTGAAGATGGAGGTCGAAGAGGCGCGGCGCAAAGTCAAAAGCCTAAAGCGGGACATCGAAGCGCTCGGCCAGGTGAACCTCGGGGCGATCGACGAATACGAACGCGTCTCGACGCGCTACCGATTTTTGCAGGAACAGCGCGAAGACTTGCTGCAAGCGAAAGAGACGCTCCTGAACGTCATCGCCGAGATGGACCAAGAGGTCGAAAAACGCTTCGGCGATTTGTTCAAACAGGTTCGCGCCCGCTTCCAGGAAATTTTCAAAGCGCTCTTCGGCGGCGGCCGCGCGGACTTGCAGTTGACCGATCCCGACGATTTGTTGTACAGCGGGGTGGAAATTATGGCCGAACCGCCGGGCAAGAAACTCCAGCATCTCTCCTTGCTTTCGGGCGGGGAGCGGGCGCTCACGGCGATCGCGCTTCTCTTTGCGATTCTGAAAGTTCGTCCGGTCCCCTTTTGTGTCCTCGATGAAGTGGAGGCCGCGCTCGATGACGCCAACGTCGACCGTTACGCGGCGTTTTTACGCAATTTCAGCAAGGATACTCAATTTATCGTCGTCACCCACCGCAAAGGGACGATGGAAAACGCCGATGTTTTGTACGGCGTGACGATGCAGGAATCCGGCGTGTCCAAGCTCGTCTCCGTCCGCTTGGAAGACACGGAAGCGCTCGTCGGATGAAGGAGGAATCATTGTGAGCTTTTTTAAAAGACTGAAAGAGAAAATTGCCGGCCAAACCGAAGCGGTCACCGGCAAGTTTAAAAACGGCCTCACCAAAACGCGGGCGTCGGTCGCGACGAGAGTCAACCAATTGGTCAAGCGTTACCGCAAAATCGATGAAGATTTCTTTGAAGAACTCGAAGACATCCTGATTTCGGCCGATGTCGGCGTCGCGACGGTCACCGAGCTCGTCGATCGCTTGAAAGATGAAGCGAAAAGCCGGAACATCAAAGATCCCGAAGCGTTGCGCGAGACGATCGTCGAAGTGCTGAGCGGCATGCTGACGAAATCCGCCGAAGAACCCCAACTTCGCTTGAATCCGGACGGGCTGACCGTCATCCTCGTCGTCGGCGTCAACGGGGTCGGCAAAACGACGACGATCGGCAAGCTCGCCCACCGTTTTAAACAAGAAGGCAAAAAGGTGTTGCTCGCGGCGGGCGACACGTTCCGCGCCGCGGCCATCGATCAGCTGGAAGTCTGGGGCGAACGCGCCGGAGTCGACGTCATCAAACACCAGGAAGGCGCCGATCCCGCTGCCGTCATCTATGACGCCGTCCACGCCGCGCGCTCGCGGGGCGTCGATGTGCTGCTGTGCGATACGGCTGGCCGCTTGCAAAACAAGGTGAATTTAATGAAAGAGCTTGAAAAGGTCAAACGCGTCATCGCCAGGGAACTGCCCGGCGCGCCGCACGAAGTCTTGCTGGTTCTCGATGCGACGACCGGGCAAAACGCCTTGAGCCAGGCCAAGGTCTTCGGCGAGGCGACCGACGTCACCGGCATCGTTCTGACGAAGCTCGACGGGACGGCGAAGGGCGGCATCGTCTTCGCCATTCGCCGCGAGCTCGATTTGCCCGTTAAGTTTGTGACGCTGGGCGAAGGCATTGAAGACATCGAGCCTTTTAACGCCGACGCCTTCGTTTACGGGCTTTTCTCGGATATGATCCAAGGCGAGGACGGCACGCCATCGGCCTAAAGACGATGAACGGCGCCGCACCGGGTCCGGACAGGGGCCGGCTTATTTATTGGCGGCGCCGACAAGAAAAAAAGCTTGACATTCGCTGCGCTTGCCGTTATGATTAACGTTGTGTAAAGTGAATCGACTTTACAGGGTGAGGCAGATGCTTGAAAAAACGGTCCGGGTGAACGCGCTTTACGATTTCTACCAACCTTTGCTCACCGAAAAACAAAGGGAGTACATGGATATGTACTACGGCGACGACTATTCGCTCGGGGAAATCGCGAGCGCGTTTGGCATCAGCCGTCAAGCCGTTTACGACAATTTAAAGCGGACGATTGCGCTCTTGGAATCTTTTGAAGCGAAGCTCGGTTTATATGACAAATACGTGCGCCGCTCGAAACTTCTCCGGGATTTGCGGAACATGATTTTGGAAAACCGCTGGTCCCCCGAGCGGGGATTGGCCATCGTCCGCGCGCTTGAGAACTTGGATTAGGAGGCGGGCGTATGGCGTTTGAAAATTTGGCCGACCGGCTTCAAAATACGTTCAGAAAAATTCGGGGCAAAGGCAAGGTCACAGAAGCGGACGTTAAAGAGATGGCCCGCGAGGTTCGCCTCGCTTTGCTCGAAGCGGACGTCAATTTTAAAGTCGTCAAAGATTTCATCAACAAAGTGAAAGAGCGCGCCGTCGGACAAGAAGTGCTGAAAAGCCTCACCCCGGGACAACAGGTCATCAAGGTTGTCCAGGAAGAACTGACCGCACTGATGGGCGGCGAGCAAAGCAAGATTCAATGGGCGGAGAAGCCGCCGACCGTGATCATGCTCGTCGGTCTCCAGGGCGCTGGGAAAACGACGACGACGGGAAAACTCGCGAACTACGCGCGCAAGCACTTTAACAAAAAACCGTTGCTCGTGGCGGCCGACGTTTACCGGCCGGCGGCGATCAAGCAGCTGGAAACGCTCGGCAAGCAGCTCGGCATCCCCGTGTTTTCCCTCGGGGAACAGGCCGATCCCGTCGACATTGCGAAGCAGGGCGTGGAGGCGGCCAAAGCCGACCACCACGACGTCGTGTTCATCGACACCGCAGGCCGGCTGCACGTCGATGATGAGATGATGGCCGAATTGGTCAAGATCAAGGAGGCCGTTTCGCCGCATGAGATCCTGCTCGTCGTCGACGCGATGACCGGTCAAGATGCCGTCAACGTCGCGGAAAGCTTTAACCAAACGCTTGACCTCACCGGCGTCGTATTGACGAAGCTGGATGCGGACACGCGCGGAGGCGCCGCCTTGTCCGTCAAAGCGGTCACCGGCAAGTCCATCAAGTTCGCGGCAACCGGGGAAAAACTCGATGCGCTGGAACCTTTTTACCCCGATCGCATGGCATCGAGAATCCTCGGCATGGGTGACGTCCTCACCCTCATCGAAAAGGCGCAAGCCGCCGTGGATGCCGAAAAGGCGAAGGAAATGGAACAAAAGATGCGGACGCTGAGCTTCACGTTCGACGATTTCCTCGATCAGCTCGCCCAGGTCCGCAAAATGGGGCCGCTTGAGGATTTGCTTTCGATGCTGCCCGGCGCTGGACGCATCAAAGGCTTGAAAAACATCAAGATCGATGAAAAGCAAATCGCCCGGGTTGAAGCGATCATCCGTTCGATGACGCCGGAGGAAAAAGCGAATCCCGATATCATCAACGCGAGCCGCAAGCGCCGCATCGCCAAAGGCAGCGGGACGTCGATTCAAGACGTCAACCGCCTCATCAAACAATTCAACGACATGAAGAAAATGATGAAGCAAATGATGGGCATGACAAAGGGGAAAAAGAAGAAAAATCCCTTTAATCTACCGTTTATGTAACGGGCGCTCCGTCCGTTCACATAAATTATAAAATTGACCAGGAATTGGCTAGGAAGGGGCATTAGATATGGCAGTTCGAATTCGTTTAAAACGCATGGGGGCAAAAAAACGCCCGTTCTATCGCGTCGTCGTCGCCGATTCTCGTTCGCCGCGCGACGGACGCTTCATTGATCAAATCGGGACGTACAATCCCATCGCCCAACCGGCGGAAGTGAAAATCGATCATGAAAAAGCGCTCGATTGGCTCATGAAGGGCGCTCAACCTTCGGACACCGTCCGCAACCTGTTTTCCAAAGAAGGCATCATGGAGAAATTCCACAACGCCAAGCAAAAAAAGTAAGTGAACCCCCGAGGTGACAAGTGATGGATGAGCTCATCAAAGAGGTCGTCACGCCGTTTGTCGACCATCCCGCCGATGTTCAAGTCACCAAAGAGTCGAGCGACCGGGGTGTCACTTACGTGTTGACGGTGAATAAACAAGATATGGGAAAGGTCATCGGCAAGAACGGCCGGATGGCCGCCGCGTTGCGAGCGGTGGTGCATGCGGCGGGACTCGCTCATCACGAAAAAGCTACATTGGCCATTAAGGAATAAGGGGGAGGTTATCCTTCCCCTTTCCTTTTGGATCAAATCGGAACGCGTTGTATGAACCGAAGCGTACATGGCCTTAATAATAAATGCAAGCGCATTCCGTTCCGCCATTCACGATTAAAAAGGGGGACTCGCTCTTGACCGATTGGTTTTATGTCGGAAAAATCGTCAATACGCACGGCATCAAAGGCGAAGTGCGCGTCATCAGCCAAACCGATTTTCCCGATGAACGTTATGCTTCCGGTAGCGTTTTATATGTCGGACGCGATCATGCCGCCGAAAAAGAATCGGTGACGGTCGAGTCTTGGCGCCAACACAAAAATTTCGATCTTTTAAAGTTTGACGGCATCGATTCGATCAACGACGCGGAGCGCCTGAAAGGGCTTTCCCTTTTTGTTTCCGAAGAGCAATTGAGCGAGCTGGGCGAACACGAATATTATTACTACGAAATCATTGATTGCGACGTCTTTGACGAGGACGGGACGCATTTGGGGAAAATCAAAGAAATTCTCTCCCCCGGCGCCAACGATGTGTGGGTCGTCAAGCGAAAGGGGAAAAAAGACGTGCTCCTGCCGTACATAGAAGACGTCGTCAAACACGTCGACACCGCCCGAAAACGGGTCGTCGTCCACCTCATTCCGGGGCTGGTGGAAGATGAAGATTGACATTCTTTCGCTTTTTCCGGACATGTTCACCGGGGTTTTTCAACAGTCGATTTTAAAAAAAGCGGCCGAGAGCGGGATCGTTTCCTATCAAGTCACCGATTTCCGCGAGTTTGCCGACAACAAACACAAGCGCGTCGACGATTATCCGTATGGCGGCGGGGCGGGCATGGTGCTCATGCCGCAGCCTTTATTCGACGCCGTCGCGGCCATTAAGCGGCGCTCGGAAGGCAACCCGCGCGTGCTGTTGATGACGCCGCAGGGCGAGCGGTTTACGCAAAAGAAGGCGGAAGAGCTGGCGAAAGAGAAGCATCTCATCATCATTTGCGGCCATTATGAAGGGTTTGACGAGCGCGTGCGCGAGCATTTGGCGACGGATGAATTGTCGATCGGCGATTACGTCTTGACGGGCGGGGAACTCGCGGCCATGGTCATCGTCGACAGCGTCGTCCGGCTTTTGCCGGGCGTCCTCGGCAATGAAGAATCCCCGGCCACCGATTCGTTTTCGACCGGGCTGCTTGAACATCCGCAATATACCCGCCCGGCCGATTTCCGCGGCATGAAGGTGCCGGACGTGCTGTTGTCCGGCAACCACGCCTTGATCGAAAGGTGGCGAAAGAAGGAGTCGCTGCGCCGCACGCTTGAACGCCGGCCCGATCTCCTTGAAAACTACCCCTTGGATGAAACCGAAAAAGCGCTCCTTGAGGAGATCAAAAAAGAAACTTCTATATAATCCATGCACCAATCGGTAAACGATGGGTATCTCGAAATTTTTTTGTAAACAAAGAAGGCGCTCTATCATAAATGTACGCGGATACCATTAGATAGAGGCCTTCTTTTGCAAAGCAATCATTAACAAGCTGATGATGTGAACGATGACCCATGGGAATACCTTACGCGATTTCACGATTCGGTTGGCAAATAATCGCGCAAAAGTATGACATTCATCTCAACTTATTTTGGTCAACGATTAGTTATTCCAATACGGGCGAGACGTAACTCTTACTTAATCGATAGATTTGGTGTAACAATACGGATACGGCTACGATATTTAATAGAATGTAATAAAAGACGTGTATCTGTTCCAACCAAGGATTCGATCGCTCTGTAACAATAATTCCATAGGATATGCCTGCCCAAACCGCAAGGACAAAAATCGCCGTTCCGTAGCCGTTTCTTACTACACCGGAAATGATCAACGCGATGGCAGAAACAACGGTAAACGGAGTCATCCAATAGAGGATTAATTTCCATAACCAAACATCCTCTAAGAAAAAAGGGAACACAAGGGTAAACGTTAGATTTAACAACAAGTTAAAACTTCCGACAATGACCGTTTTAGATAAAATAATTTCTTGCAAAGAATGTCTTGTCGTCCATTCCAATTCCGCCATGCCCTGATCCCGGCTTTTAAAGACTTCAATCAGTCCAAGGACGAACGGAATGGGGGCCAAACACATCGCACTAAAATAGGGGTCTCCATCACCTATAAAAACGATGATAAAACCGACGAGAAAAAATAAGAAATTGGAAACCCAGAACAGTGGATTCATATGAATCCATTCTCTGCTAATTCATAAATACCATTTAGTGCTGAAGTTTCGTCCATTTCGAGTACCCATTTTCCTCTATGTCTTAATAACAAAAGAAAGAGGCCCCTTTAGGACACTAGATTTCCATATTAAGCAAACCATTTGCTTTCAGTGAGTTGTTCTTCGATGCCTCTCGCGGGAACAAATGGAACTGTGCTTGACTGCAGATATTCCTCGCAAGGATAACCGAGCGTTTCCTCAATAATTTAAAGATAGGATGTTTTGCTGATTTTTTAGGCGTGAACGACGTATCGACTTATGCATTAAAAATGGGGTTGTTGGTTCAACGGTCATTCGGACGGCTTCTTCGAGAGGCTGTGATTTTTGGTACATTTATGCTTTTAATTAACGTTCTTGCATGCGGCATAAATCCTCTTTTCTTCCCCGGTAATCATTTAAATGAATGATGGCGCGCTCTTGCGCACGGTTCTTTTGCTGTGCTATATTAATACTTGTGGCATTGTGCCGCGACTACGGTGTTCCGCTGTAATGGCTTGAGAACATTACATGAACATTTCGGTGGAAGGAGGCTAGCCTCATGCAAGAATTGATCAGAGAAATCACGAAAGACCAATTGAGAACCGATCTGCCCGAGTTCCGTCCGGGCGACACGGTACGCGTGTACGTGAAAGTTGTCGAAGGCCAACGCGAACGCATCCAAATGTTCGAAGGCGTAGTCATCAAACGTCGCGGCGGCGGCATTAGCGAAACCTTCACCGTCCGCAAAGTGTCTTACGGCGTCGGCGTTGAACGGACGTTCCCGCTGCACTCGCCGAAGATTGAAAAAATCGAAGTGGTTCGCCGCGGGAAAGTGCGCCGTGCGAAATTGTACTATCTCCGCAATCTGCGCGGAAAAGCTGCCCGCATCAAAAGCCGATAAGGAACGACCTGGAAGGAGCTTGCCTGTCAAGCTCCTTTTTTCAAATCGGCGCCCGATCTGCGGGCATTGCTTTTTTGTTTGGTCGGCGTTCCGTCCGCACCGCCGCGGGGGTATGGACGGTTTTATCCTCCGCCGCGCATGGGAAGAATAATGTCCGTTCGCCGGCCTCAGCGAAAGGGGTCTTAACGATGACCGCTGTGAAGAAAAAATCTTGGGGGCTGCTCAAGCCGATCGCCGTCGCCATCATCCTCGCGGCTTTTGTCCGCTACTATCTTTTCGCTCACATCATGGTGGAAGGGCATTCGATGATGCCGACATTAAAGGACCGCGATCATATCATCATATGTAAAATCTGTTATAAACTTGCGCAACCGAAACGCTTTGATATCGTCGTTTTTCACGCGACTGAACAAGCGGATTACATAAAAAGGGTCATAGGGCTGCCCGGGGACACCATCGAATATAAAAACGACGTGCTTTACGTGAACGGTAAACCCGTCGATGAGCCGTATCTGGAGGCCTTCAAAGCGAAAACCGAGGGTTTGTTGACCTACAACTTCAAAGCGAAGGTGCCGAAGGGCACCGTCTTCGTGCTCGGCGACAACCGGAGAAACAGCCGTGACAGCCGCTATATCGGGGCGATTCCGGAAGACGAACTCATCGGCAAAGCCGTTCTCCTGTTTTGGCCTTTGCGCGATTTCAAACTGATCGACTAGATGACGGAAGCGAGTGATCCGATTGACCATTCAATGGTATCCGGGGCATATGGCGAAAGCCAAACGCGAAATGATCGAGAAAATAAAATGGATCGATGTCGTCATCGAACTTGTGGACGCCCGCATTCCCCTGTCCTCGCGCAATCCGCTCGTCGATGACATTTCCGGCGGGAAACCGCGCCTCGTCATTTTAAATAAAAGCGATCTCGCCGATCCGGAAGCCACGGCGGCTTGGCAGGCTTATTGGAAAGCGAAGGGCGTCGACAGCCTGCCGGTCAACTCACAAACCGGTGAAGGCGCGGAGCGGATTACGGCCGCCGTGCGGCGGTTGACCGCGAAGCGGCGGGAAAAAGAAGAAAAAAGAGGCATGAAGCCTCGGGCCGACCGGGCGCTGATCGTCGGCATCCCCAACGTCGGCAAGTCGACGCTCATCAACCGGCTGGCGGGAAGAAGGATCGCGAAGATCGGCGACCGCCCGGGCATCACAAAAGCCCAGCAGTGGATCAAGGTCGGCAAAACGATGGAATTGCTCGACACCCCGGGCATTCTCTGGCCGAAATTTGACGATGAAACCGTCGGTTTGCGGTTGGCAGCAACCGGCGCGATCAAAGATGAAATTCTTGATCAGCAGGAAGTCGCCGTTTTTCTGCTCCGCTACTTGCTCCGAAACGCCCCCGAAGCCTTGGCGGAGCGCTACGGTTTAACCGATCTTGATGCCGCTCTGGACGACATCGTCCGCTTGTTCGATGCGATCGGAAGAAAGCGCGGCGCCGTCATGGCCGGCGGCGGCGTCGATTACGATAAAACCGCGGAGATCATCGTCCGCGATTTCCGCGGCCAAAAGTTTGGACGCCTGACGCTGGAATGGCCGCCCGGATCCGCGCGCGATTAAACGAATCCAAACATCCGTCGATAATAAAGATAAAGGCGTTGAGAATCATGAGGAGAAAATCGTTGAAGGAATGGGAGGCGTACTTGCGGGAGGCGACCGTTCTCACCCCCGAAGAATACCGCGAGCTTGCCAGCGACGATCGCAAGGGCGCGCGCGCTTTGCTCGAACGCTGGGAAAAACGGCAGGAGAAGCGGAAGCTTGAGCGCGCGCAATATGAACGGATGACGATGATTGAAAGGGAATGGCGCGAAAAGGGTTATCGCTTGATCGCCGGCATCGATGAAGCCGGCCGCGGCCCGCTCGCCGGCCCGGTTGTCAGCGCCTGCGTCATTCTTCCGGAGGATGAGCCGATCTACGGCATCAACGATTCGAAGCAATTGTCGCGGGCACAGCGGCGCCATCTGTCCGCCGTGATCCGCAAGCACGCGCTCGCCGTTTCCGTCGGCATCGCCACGGCGGCTGAAATCGATGCGCTCAATATTTATCGGGCGACGAAGCTCGCCATGAAGCGCGCCGTTTTGAACCTTAACGTCCGGCCCGATTTTCTTTTAGTCGATGCGATGACCGTCGATGTGGACCTCCCGCAACAATCGCTCGTCAAGGGGGATGCCCGCAGCCTGTCCATCGCGGCGGCTTCCATCATCGCCAAGGAGACGCGCGACCAACTGATGGAAGAGCTCGATCGCCGTTATCCGGGGTATGAGTTCGGTCGGCACATGGGATATGCCACGGAAACGCACCTCGAAGCATTAAGGCGATTGGGGCCGTGCCCCGAACACCGCATGAGTTTCGCTCCCATTCGCACAGGATGAGGGAAAGCTTATGGCCATACCATCCATCGGTCGCCCGGAACCGGTCTACAATCGGTCGGCGCGACCGTCCGACGGACAAATCGTCAAAGGGAAAGTCCTCGATTTGTTGGAAGGCGAACAAGCGGTGGTTGACGTCCACGGCCACGCGCTGAAAGCCAGAGTTGAAGTGCCGCTGAAAACGGGCGGCCAATACCTTTTTCAAGTGCTGAAAGAGCCTGAAGGGTATCGTTTGAAAATGATCAAAGAACTGGCGGACGGGAGGGCGGATGACGGCGACTCGCTCGGCGAGATGATCCGCCTCCTCGGTCTGCCGAACGATCGCAAGGCGCGGGCGCTCATTCAGCTCTTTCAGAAGCGCGATTGGCCGCTTCAGGCGGATCTTTTGCACGCCGCCCATCGCTTGTTTGAATCCGGCCGTTTTTCCGAATATGTAAAGGCCTTGGACATCATCTTGTCCAAAGGGTGGCCGCTCGAAAAATCCTTATTAAAAGTGCTCGGCGCGGCGCAAGCAAAAAGCGTTTCCGACCGCCTGAACACCCTTTTGGAAGCCGCCAAATCCACGGCGGACGCTGCGCCCGCGCTCACCCGTCTCGCCGCTCTTCTCGACGAGTGGCCGGGACCCGGGCGTCCCCAAGAGATGGCGGGGTTTCTCCACGCGTTGCGCCTCAAAGCCCGCTCGGATGCGGGCTTAAAGGAGATCAAGGCCTGGCTGATCGAGCGGTTTCCGGAGCATGCCGAACAGATAGAAAAAGGGTGGCCCGATGACGCTGCCCGACGGTTAACCGTTTTGCGGAATGGCGAGGATCTGAACGCTTTTCTAAAGCGCCTCGGCCTTCCCGTGAACGCGTCCGCGCTTCAGCAAATGGCCGCGGAATCCCGGATATTTCAAATGGGGAAGTTTTCGGGCGGTTGGTTGAAAGATACGTTATTTCTCATGGGCTATTTTCATGAAGCGGGGTTGTTTTCCGCCCTCAAGCATGGAGAGGAACCCAATGCCGCTGCGTCCAGCGATAATTTAAAAGCCGTGCTGCTTTCGCTGCTCGCTTCCGACCGGAGCGATGAAGCGATGCGTGCGGCCGTCAACCAGGCGTTGCAGCAAATCACCGGCCAGCAGCTCCAGTCCATCCAGGCGGATAAAGCGTTTGTCCAATTGTTTTTTACGTTCCCGGTCCGCTTCGGCAGCGCGTTGCGCGACGTGGAAGCGATTTTAGAAGGCAAGCGCAACAAGCGGGGAGAAATGGATGGCGATTACTGGCGACTGGCGTTTCGCTTTGAGCTGGCCAACATTAAAGAGACGATCTTGAACATCCTCGTGCAAAAGCGGATGGTGACGATGACGTTGTATAACGGTACGCCGGGCATCGACAGGCTCGTTCACGCCTTTCGGCCCAGCCTTTCCGAAGGGCTGGCGAAGTGGAACTACCGCCTCGCTTCATTAAAAATCGTCAAAGATGAAGACGCTTTGGATGAAATGCGTTCGGTTTTCACTCCTAAACCGGGCGCCTTGGATGTGAGAGTATGAAAGCGTCGGAACAAGTGAAGCGAGCGGTCGCCCTTCGCTATCAAGCCGATCGCGACGAGGCGCCGAAGGTCGTTGCCAAAGGCACGCTGGAGACGGCAAAGAAGATTATTGAGACGGCCAAAGCGCATCATATCCCCATCCAGGAAGACGAAACGCTCGTCGCGCTGTTGATCCAATTGGACATCGGCGAAGCCATTCCCCCTGAATTATATCAAGCGGTCGCCGAGATTTTTAGCTTTATTTACCAATTAGACAAAAATTATGGAAATCCGATGCCTCCGCGGCGCCCGGAATAAAGCGCATACACAGCCCCGCCCCGGCGCGGGCTTATTTTTTTTACTGAACCGTCGATGTTACCCGAACTAGACAAAAGATGACAATGTTTTATACAATTATGAAGCAATGGGTTTTACTCAAGATGATTGGAGGTTTCTAACGTGAATATTCATGAGTATCAAGGCAAGGACCTCTTAAGGCAATACGGCGTTGCCGTTCCGAACGGCAAGGTTGCCTTTACCGTGGATGAAGCCGTAAAGGCCGCCGAATCGCTGAATACGAGCGTTTATGTCGTGAAGGCGCAAATCCACGCCGGCGGCCGCGGCAAAGCAGGCGGCGTCAAAATTGCCAAAACATTGGATGAAGTCCGTACATACGCCGAAGAGCTCCTCGGCAAAACCCTCGTCACCCACCAAACCGGTCCCGAAGGCAAAGTGGTCAAACGCCTTTTGATCGAAGAAGGAAGCGATATCAAGAAAGAATATTATGTCGGTTTGGTCCTCGACCGCTCCACATCCCGCGTCGTTTTGATGGGTTCGGAAGAAGGCGGCATGGAAATCGAAGAAGTCGCCAAAGCTACCCCCGAAAAAATCTTCAAGGAAACGATCGATCCGGCCATCGGTCTGCAAAGCTATCAAGCGCGCCGCTTGGCTTTTAACATGAATATCCCGAAAGAATTGGTGAACAAAGCCGTTCAATTCATGCTCGGCCTGTACAGAGTGTTTATTGAAAAAGATTGCTCCGTCGCCGAGATCAACCCGCTCGTGACGACCGGGGACGGCCAAGTCATGGCGCTCGACGCCAAATTGAACTTCGACGATAACGCCCTGTACCGTCATCCGGAAATTCTCGAACTGCGCGATTTGGATGAAGAAGATGAAAAAGAAATCGAAGCATCGAAATACGGCCTGAACTATACCGCACTTGACGGCAACATCGGCATGATGGTCAACGGCGCCGGGTTGGCGATGGCCACGATGGACATTATCAAATACTACGGCGGCGAGCCGGCAAACTTCCTCGATGTCGGCGGCGGCGCGTCCGCGGAAAAAGTCGCGGCCGCTTTTAAAATCATCCTTTCCGATCCGAAGGTGAAAGGCATCCTCGTCAACATTTTCGGCGGCATCATGAAATGCGACGACATCGCAACCGGCATCATAGAAGCGACGAAACAAGTCGGGCTGAACGTCCCGCTCGTCGTCCGCTTGGAAGGCACGAACGTCGAGCTCGGCAAAAAACTTTTGGACGAATCGGGCTTGAACATTACTTCAGCGGAATCGATGGCAGACGCCGCTCAGAAAATCGTCGAGTTGGTCAAATAGTTAGAAAGGTGGCAGGAACAGATGAGCATCTTCATAAATAAGGATACGAAGGTCATCGTCCAAGGCATCACGGGGAAACAAGGCCTTTTCCATACCAAACAAATGCTCGAATACGGCACCAAAATCGTCGGCGGCACGTCGCCCGGCAAAGGCGGCATGGTGGTGGAAGGCGTTCCGGTCTTCAATACCGTGTCCGAAGCCGTCGAAAAAACGGGCGCGAACGCCTCGGTCATTTATGTGCCGCCGGCTTTCGCCGCCGACTCCATCATCGAAGCCGTCGACGCCGGCCTCGATCTCGTCGTCGCGATCACCGAAGGCATTCCCATCCTTGACATGGTGAAAGTCAAACGTTTTATGGAAGGGAAAAAGACGCGCCTCATCGGTCCGAACTGCCCGGGGGTCATCACGCCGGGCGAATGCAAAATCGGCATCATGCCGGGCTACATCCACAAAAAAGGCCATGTCGGCATCGTCAGCCGCTCCGGCACGTTGACGTATGAAGCGGTGCACCAATTGAGCCAAGCGAACATCGGCCAATCCACGGCGGTCGGCATCGGCGGCGACCCGGTGAACGGCACGAACTTCATCGACGTGTTGAAAGCCTTTAAAGAAGACGAAGATACCTATGCGATCATCTTGATCGGCGAAATCGGCGGCACCGCCGAAGAGGAAGCGGCCAAATGGATTGCTGAAAACCTCGATAAACCGGTCGTGGCGTTCATCGGCGGCCAAACGGCGCCTCCCGGAAAACGGATGGGCCACGCCGGCGCCATCGTGTCGGGCGGCCAAGGCACGGCGAAAGCCAAGATCGAAACGCTCAATCACTACGGCATCAAAGTGGCGCCGACCCCGGCGGTCATCGGGGAGACGCTCATCTCCGTCTTGAAAGAACGCGGCCTCTACGAAAAATGCCTCATTCAATAACGGTTTGGAGCTCCCGCTTGACCGGGAGCTCTTTTTTTGGCAAAAGCGGCGCTTGGCAGAGCGGCGGGCTCACGGCATGATTGAAGAAGGAAAATCAAAACGGGGTATGGAATATAGATGATTGGCCTCAAATCCAAGAATCCATGAAAAGAGGGGCGTTTTCTTTTGAGTGTCCAAGAAAGATTGTTTCATGTCCACCTGTGCCGCGGCATCGGCCGACGCGGCATCCGGCGCTTGCTCCGTCAAGATCCGGACCTTGAACGGCTGTACGATCTGACCGAACGCGACCTCATCCTCGACTTTCGCCTCCGCGCCGACCAGGCCGAGCAGTTCCTCCGCGATCTCCGCACCGTTGATCCCTGCGCAAAGAAAGCGTTCTATGGCAAACAAGGCATCCAAACGCTCACCTTTTTTGACGATGATTATCCGCTTCCATTCAAACACATCCCCGATCCCCCGTGGGTTTTATACGTGATGGGTCATCCGGAATATCTGCGCTCAGAACCGATGCTCGCCGTCGTCGGCACCCGCCATCCCAGTGAAGACGGTTTGAAAAGCATGGAGCGCATTCTGAAGCCTCTCGTTGCCGAAGGCTGGACGATCGTCAGCGGGCTCGCGGTCGGCGTCGACGGCTTCGCTCACCGGCTAGCGCTGGCGTCCAAAACGGTCGCCGTTCTCGGCTCCGGCCTCAACCATCCCTATCCTCGCCAAAACTTATGGCTGTTCGATAAGATCAAAGCCGAACATGTCATCATCAGCGAATATCCGCCGGAAACGCCCCCGGCGCGCCATCGGTTTCCGGAAAGAAATCGCCTGATCAGCGGGCTTGCTTTCGGGACGCTCGTCGTGGAAGCCCGGGAAAAGAGCGGCTCGTTGATCACCGCGGACCAAGCTTTGGAACAAGGAAGGGAAGTCTTTGCGCTTCCCGGATCGATCTTGAATCCGAATGCCGCCGGGACAAACGCGCTCATCCAGCAAGGCGCCAAACTCGTCCGCACCGCCCAGGACATCCGCGAGGAATGGGCGGCGCGCCGCATCGCGGGCGAGTCCACTTAACTTTGTGGCCGATAAAGGCTGCGACGTGCGCCGATCCGTCCTGGCTGCAGGCATGTCGCTTTCCGGAGTGTTCGACAGCGGAGAACGCGGTCTCCAAGCGGTTGGGCAAAATGGAAACCCCTGTAGATACGCTGGCGCCATTCATGATGCATCATTTGGCTGTCAAAATTTTATGGGGACGAATATAATAATAAAGCGTGTCCCGTTCACATTAAATAAATAATGAAAAAGAGTTTCTTGGCGCTCTCATTTGACAAACGGATATACAGTCTTTAAGATAAGTGAAGATTTGATACTTTTTCAAAGAGGGGAGTGCCTTCTTATGGCGGATTACTTGGTAATCGTCGAATCCCCGGCCAAAGCGAAAACGATCAAGCGTTACCTTGGCAATAAATATCAGGTCAAAGCCTCCATGGGGCACATTCGCGATCTGCCAAAGAGCAAAATGGGCGTTGACATAAAAAACGGCTATGAGCCGAGCTACATTACCATTCGCGGAAAAGGGCCGATCTTGAAGGAATTGCGGACGGCCGCCAAGAAGGCGAAAAAGGTGTATCTCGCCGCCGACCCCGACCGGGAAGGGGAAGCGATCGCCTGGCACCTCGCGAACACGTTGGACATCGACATCGAGTCCGATTGCCGCGTCGTCTTCAACGAAATCACGAAGCCGGCCATCAAAGAGGCTTTCAAACATCCGCGCGCGATCAACATGGATCTCGTCGATGCTCAACAAGCCCGGCGTGTGCTCGACCGCCTCGTCGGTTACAACATTAGCCCGTTGCTCTGGAAAAAAGTGAAAAAAGGTTTAAGCGCGGGACGCGTCCAATCCGTGGCGCTGCGGCTGATCATTGAACGGGAAAGAGAAATTCAGCAGTTCGTTCCGGAAGAATATTGGACGATCGAAGGCCAGTTCCGGACGGGCGACGCGACGTTTTCGGCGCATTTTTACGGCCTGGACGGCAAAAAGACCGAGCTGAAATCGAAGAAGGACGTCGACGCCGTCCTGAAGGCGTTAAACGGCGAGACATTTACCGTCGCGTCGGTCACGAAAAAGGAACGGCTTCGCCAACCCGCTCCGCCTTTCATCACGTCGACGCTGCAGCAAGAAGCCGCCCGCAAGTTGAATTTTCGGGCGAAGAAAACGATGATGATCGCCCAACAGCTTTACGAAGGCGTCGACATCGGCAAAGAAGGCGCCACCGGTCTCATCACCTATATGAGAACGGATTCGACGCGCGTGTCGGACGTCGCCCGTTCAGAAGCGCGGGAATACATCCAGAAAACGTTCGGAGAGCCTTACGTCGGCCAAGGGAAAGGGCCGGCGAAAAAAGCGGAAAACGCGCAGGACGCCCATGAAGCGATCCGCCCGACCTCCGTTCATCTCTTGCCGAGCGACGTCAAACCGTATTTAAGCCGCGATCAATACCGGCTCTACAAGCTGATTTGGGAGCGGTTCGTCGCCAGTCAAATGGCTCCGGCCGTCCTCGATACCGTCCGCGCCGACTTGGAAAACGGCTCCGTTGTTTTCCGCGCCAACGGTTCGAAGGTGAAGTTTCCCGGATTCATGAAAGTCTATATCGAGGGCAGCGACGACGGCAAAGGTGAAGAAGAAAACTTTCTTCCGGAGCTTGAAGAAAAGATGACGGTGACGATGGAAAAAATCGATCCGAAACAACACTTCACGCAGCCGCCGCCGCGTTATACGGAAGCGCGGCTTGTCCGGACGATGGAGGAACTCGGCATCGGGCGCCCGTCAACGTACGCGCCGACCATCGATACCCTGCAGCGCCGGCATTATGTCGTGTTGGAGGATCGCAAATTCGTCCCGACCGAACTCGGCGAAGTGGTTTTAGAACTCATTCTTGAATTTTTTCCTGAAATCATCGACGTCGATTTCACGGCGAAAATGGAAAATGACCTCGATGCGATCGAAGAGGGCAAGGTCAAATGGATCGAAATCATCGACCGCTTCTATAAAGAATTTGAAAAGCGTCTCAAAACCGCTGAGAAAGAGATGAAGCAGGTCGAAATTCAGGATGAGCGCGCCGGCATTTTGTGTGAAAAATGCGGCCACGAGATGGTTTATAAAATGGGCCGGTACGGAAAATTCTTGGCGTGTTCGAATTTTCCTGAATGCCGCAATACGAAGCCCATTCTTAAAACCATCGGTGTCAAATGCCCGTCGTGCGGCGAAGGCGAAATCGTTGAACGGCAGAGCAAAAAGCGCCGCCTCTTTTACGGTTGCAGCCGTTATCCGGATTGCGATTTCGTCTCATGGGACAAACCCATCGCAAGGACGTGCCCGAAATGCGGCCAATGGCTCTTCGAGAAAAAGGGCAAAAACGGCGGCCACATTCAATGCGCCGCTTGCGATTATACCGAGCCACTCAGCTAGAATCAGTTAGAAACGGGGGGATTCGCCGTTGGCAGTGAATCATGTGAACGTCATCGGAGCGGGTTTGGCCGGCAGCGAAGCCGCTTGGCACATCGCGAAGCTCGGCGTTCCCGTCAAGCTTTACGAAATGCGCCCGGTCAAACAGACGCCCGTCCATCATACAGGAGATTTCGCTGAACTCGTGTGCACCAATTCGTTGCGATCGAAGCGGCTGACGAACGCCGTTGGGGTTTTGAAAGAAGAAATGCGCCGGCTCGATTCCGTCATTATGGCCGCCGCCGATGAAACCGAAGTGCCGGCGGGCGGGGCGCTTGCGGTCGATCGCCACCGTTTTTCCCGCTTGGTGACCGAACGGGTCAAAAGCTTGCCGCTCGTCGAGGTCATTCATGAAGAAGTGACGGACATCCCGGACGGCATCACTGTGGTGGCCACGGGCCCGCTTACTTCCGACGCGCTTTCCGAGAAGATCGCGCGTCTGACCGGTGAAGATTACCTTTATTTTTACGACTCCGTCGCGCCGATTATCGAGGCGGACAGCATCAATTGGGACAAGGTGTACTTTAAATCGCGCTACGATCGGGGCGAACCGGCGTACATCAACTGCCCGATGACGGAAGAGGAATTCGACCGGTTTTATGAGGCGCTCGTCACCGCCGAAAGAGCCGTGCCGAAGGACTTTGAGAAAGAAATCTATTTTGAAGGCTGCATGCCGGTGGAAGTCATGGCCAAGCGCGGCCGGGAAACCCTTTTGTTCGGTCCGTTGAAGCCGGTCGGCTTAAACCATCCGGAAACCGGCGAACAACCTTTTGCCGTCGTGCAGCTCAGACAAGACAATGCGTCCAAATCGTTGTACAATATTGTCGGGTTTCAAACCACTTTAAAGTGGGGCGAACAAAAACGGGTGATCCGAATGATCCCGGGGTTGGAAAACGCCCAAATCGTCCGGTACGGGGTTATGCATCGGAATACGTTCATCAATTCGCCCAAATTGCTCAAGCCGACCTATCAATATAAGGACAGGGAGACGCTCTTCTTTGCCGGACAAATCACCGGCGTGGAAGGCTATGTGGAATCGGCGGCCGCAGGCATCGTTGCCGGCATTAATGCCGGCCGGCTGGCGCTCGGGTTGGATCCGATCGTGTTCCCGCCTGAAACGGCGATCGGCAGCATGGCGCATTACATTACGAGCGCCGATCCGGCCCATTTCCAACCGATGAATGCCAATTTCGGCTTGTTCCCGCCGCTCGAACAGAAAATCAAAAACAAACAAGAGCGTTACGAAAAGTTGGCTGAACGAGCTCTGACCACAATTCAGAATGTTGTTACAAAATTGTAAAATCTATTGCAAGAGGCTCCTAAATTGTGATAAGATTTAGGAGCCTTTGGTATGAAGGGGGTAGCCGTGGAAGACAGGGTCCGTGCGTTTCTCCAGCATTTGGAACTCAAACGGCGAGCCTCAAGTTGATAGGCCTGTATCCACCGGCGCCGTCAAAGCGGCCAGCTTTGATGTGAATGTGAAATCCTGATCATTCGGGATTTCGGCGCCGTGACGCCGCCGATGTCTGCCTATATCTTTTCGCCTCGCTTGTGAAGGCGTGATGTCCGGCAGCCGGCCGCGGGCGGAAGCCCTTGGGGTTCAATTTGAGGCGGAAAACGGGTTTGCGAAACGCCTGTTCCCGTCGGTTGCACCCCCAAAAGGTCGCGACGGTTTCCGGAGTTTTTATATGGGCAAGAAATGGAAAAACTTTTTCATGTGTCGGATCGCACCTGCCCAACCGGTGGCGGGTGCGCGCGCGTGCGCATGAACAGCCACAAAGGCGGCCGATGACGATCCCGCCCTTCGGCGGATTGCGCGGTAAAAGGCAAATAGAAAAAATGCGCCGTCCCCGACCGCCTGCGCCCATTGGACGCCTGGGAAATCGATCGATTGCACGCGGGGATGGCATTCGTCCGAAGGCGCAGATGAGGCGCCGTTCGTCCGATCCAAAAGCGAACGGTCGTCGCTCCGGAGCTTTGGGCGATCGCCGGCCAATGGTTGAACGCGCAGTCCATTCGGCTCATGTTCATCCGCAAGCGCTCTTGCCCCACTCGTCCTTCATGCGAGAGCGGTTTGCGGCCCTTGGCCATGCCCATCTTTCCACAACCTAGAACTTTCGACTGGGAGAGGAACGAACGTCCGCGCGAAACACCGTCTTCGCGCTTAGGAGGGAAAACGTTGGACCCATCCATGACGTTTCACGGCACGACAATCTTTGCCATACAGCACAACGGGCAGAGCGCGATGGCCGGTGACGGTCAAGTGACGCTCGGCGAACGGGTGGTCATGAAACATACCGCTCGGAAAGTGCGCAGACTATATGAAGGGAAGGTCGTCGCGGGTTTTGCTGGATCCGTCGCCGATGCCTTTACTCTTTTCGAAAAATTCGAAGGGCGTTTGGAAAAGCACAACGGCAATTTAGTCAGAGCCGCCGTCGAATTGGCGAAAGAGTGGCGCAGCGACAAGATTTTGCGGCAGCTCGAAGCGATGCTGATCGCGATGAACAAGGAAAAACTCTTGCTCATTTCGGGGACCGGCGAAGTGATCGAGCCCGATGACGGCATTCTCGCGATCGGATCCGGCGGGCATTACGCGCTTGCGGCCGGACGAGCGCTGAAACGGTACGCCGGAGATATGAAAGCGGCCGATATCGCCCGCAAGGCGCTGGAAATCGCGAGCGAGATATGCGTGTTCACCAACGACCACATCATCGTGGAGGAGCTTTAATCCCTTAAGGAGGCGTCCCATCCATGTCTAGCGCTTTGACACCGAGGCAAATCGTCGAAAAGCTTGATCAGTATATCGTCGGCCAGGAAAAAGCGAAAAAAGCGGTGGCGATCGCGCTCAGGAACCGCTATCGGCGCAGTCTTTTGGATGAAAAGCTGCGTGAAGAAATCGTGCCGAAAAACATTTTGATGATCGGACCGACGGGTGTCGGCAAAACCGAGATCGCGCGACGCCTCGCCAAACTGGTCGGTGCGCCGTTCGTGAAATTGGAAGCGACCAAATTCACGGAGATCGGTTACGTGGGACGAGACGTCGAATCGATGGTGCGCGATCTCGTTGAAACGGCGATCCGTCTCGTCAAGGAAGAAAAGATGGCGGCCGTCCAGTCGCGCGCCGAAGAACTCGCCAACGAGCGTTTGGTGGAGCTTCTCGTTCCGTCGCGAAAAAAGACGCAAACGCCTAAAAATCCTTTCGAAATGATTTTTGGCGGCGGAAACGCCCAAGTGTCCGTTGACGACGACGAGGACGACCGTTCTCTTCGGGAGAAGCGCGAGCAAATGCGCAAGCTGTTGGCGCTCGGCGAACTCGAAGATCGCATGGTCACGGTGGAAGTCGAGGAAAGTCAGCAACCGGGCATGTTCGATCTTTTTCAAGGCGCTGGCATGGAACAGTTGGGGATGAGCATGCAAGATCTGCTCGGCAATGTGCTGCCCAAGCGGAAAAAGCGCCGGAAATTGACCGTGCGTGAAGCCCGGAAAGTGCTCGTGCAGGATGAGGCGCAAAAATTGATCGATATGGACGAAGTCATCCAAGAAGGCATCCAGCGCGCCGAACAGTCCGGCATCATCTTCCTGGATGAAATCGACAAAATTTGCGGCAAGAACCACCAATCCGGTGACGTTTCCCGCGAAGGCGTGCAAAGGGATATTTTGCCGATTGTCGAAGGATCGACCGTCATGACGAAATATGGCACGGTCAGAACGGACCACATCCTTTTCATCGCCGCCGGCGCTTTTCATATGGCGAAGCCTTCGGACCTCATTCCCGAGCTCCAAGGCCGGTTCCCGATCCGCGTGGAGCTCGACAGCCTGTCGGTCGACGATTTCGTCAACATCTTGACGAAACCGAACAACGCGTTGATCAAACAATATCAGGCGCTTTTGAAAACCGAAGGTATAGATGTTGAATTTTCAGACGAAGCTATACGTAAGATCGCGACCATCGCCTATGAGGTCAATCAGGAGACCGATGACATCGGGGCGCGGCGTTTACATACCATCTTGGAGAAACTTTTGGAGGATCTGCTGTTTGAGGCTCCGAACATTTCTCTCCAAACGGTGAAGATCACGCCGGAATATGTCGATGAAAAACTTGGAACAATCGCAAAAAATCGCGATTTAAGCCAATACATCTTGTAAACAAATGACTAGGAGGATTGAAAACGATGAATCTTTTGGAGAAAACGAGAAAAATCAACAATATGTTACAGAAAGCGGCAACGCCAGTTAACTTCAATGACATGGCTGAAACTCTGCGCGATGTCATCGAAGCGAACGTCTTCGTGCTGAGCCGGCGCGGGAAGCTTCTCGGCATGGCGCTGAAATTGGAAATCGAAAACGAACGCATGAAGGAAATGTTCGAAAAACGGCAATTCCCGGAAGAATACACCCAAAGCTTATTTGCGATCAACGAAACATCGCCCAACCTTGACATCAACAGCCCGTACACCGCTTTCCCCGTCGAAAACAAGGATCTGTTTGCCGATGGTTTGACGACGGTCGTTCCGATTGTCGGCGGCGGCGAACGCCTCGGCACCTTGCTCCTTGCCCGCTTGAACAAAACGTTCACGGAAGAGGATTTGATCTTGGCGGAATACGGCGCGACGGTCGTCGGCATGGAAATTCTCCGTGAAAAAACGGAAGAAATCGAAGAAGAAGCCCGCGAAAAAGCCGTCGTGCAAATGGCGATCAGCAGCCTCTCCTACAGCGAACTCGAAGCCATTGAACACATTTTCAATGAACTGGATGGAAAAGAAGGCCTGCTCGTGGCGAGCAAAATTGCCGACCGCGTCGGCATTACCCGTTCGGTGATCGTCAACGCGCTGCGCAAGCTGGAAAGCGCGGGCGTGATCGAATCCCGGTCGCTCGGCATGAAAGGGACTTACATCAAAGTCCTCAACGACAAATTCCTCGTGGAACTCGACCGAATTCGTCACGCTTAATCCGGCCGATCAGGCATATACGCCTTCCCCGGAAAGCGCGTTGCTTTGATGAAACCCCTGTGACCCGTTAAGGTCATAGGGGTTTTTTTTTGCCCGAAAACCCCGTGGCGATGAGCGGCCGGAACGAATCAGGAGCAGCGCGGGCAACCCGATGGATATGAGGGGCTTGAAACCGCGAGATGCGCTTTGAGCGCCTAAATCGACCGGCTTGTGATCAATGTCTCACAAGGGTGTCGAAAAAATAGTAAAAAGGACCTAAAGGTGTCCAGGACTTTTTTATCGAATTTTGTGGAAGGAGCGAGAAATATAATGACATGGGGCGAATTCTTGTTAAAATACTTATATAATGAAATGGGTATTGAAAAGAGGCGAAACACATGAATCTTTTTGGAAGTACACCCATTCCGTCATTAGAAAAAGCCTTGGACCGTGCCGACCTTACCCAACGCGTCATCGCGCAAAACATTGCGAATGTGGACACCCCCGGCTATAAGGCGAAAACGGTCGCCTTTCGCAATGTGTTGCAGAGCGCGTTTCAGGCTCGTCGTACGGATCCAAGGCATTTTGCGTTTTCGACGGATTCCGACGACGGCGCCCGGGTCGTCACGGACTGGACGACCACCATTCAAAACAACGGCAACAACGTGGACATCGATAAGGAAATGTTGAATCTCGCGACCGACCAGATCGCCTATCAGGCTTACTCGGAAGCGATCTCGAGAAAATTCAACGAATGGAACATCGTGCTTAAAGGAGGAAATGGATGATGGGTTTGTTTACCGGGATGAATATTTCCGGATCCGCGTTGACCGCCGAACGGCTGCGCATGGACGTGATTTCTTCCAACATGGCGAACGCGGACACGACGCGGGCGGAGAAAGTGAACGGCCAATGGGTGCCGTATCGTCGGAAAATGGTCGCCTTTTCAACCCAACCGTTGAGCTTTAGAGATCAATTGGCCGCGGCGGCCGGCCAGGGCGGAGCGCCCGACGGCGGCGTCCGGGTGAGCGCCATCGTCGAAGATGATACGCCGTTTAAGCTCGTTTATGACCCATCCAATCCCGATGCCGGTCCCGACGGCTACGTGCGGATGCCTAACGTCAATCCGTTGAATGAAATGGTTGACCTTATGAGCGCGACGCGATCGTACGAAGCCAACGTGACCGTCTTAAATGCCAATAAAAGCATGCTGATGAAGGCATTGCAGATTGGACGTTGATGAGGAGAGGAGAGGTGCAACATGCCATTCGCCATTCAGCCGGCCGGCGCCACGCCCCAGACCGTTGCGGCCGGAGCGAAGCCAGCAGCCAGCGCGGCGAGCGTAGAGAAATCCTTCTCTAAAGCGCTGGGAGACGCCATACAAAAGGTAAACGATGCGCAAATCGAGTCCGATCAGCAGGTGACCGCGCTTGCGAACGGCCAGGCCCAGAACTTACATAACGTCATGATTGCGCTGGAAAAAGCGGAGATTACGCTCAGGCTCGCCGTGGAAGTGCGCGACAAGGTGATCAGCGCATACCAAGACATCATGCGCATGCAAGTCTAGTCGCTGTGGAGGAGCCGTCTGATGAATGAGAGAATAAAAACCTTTTTAAACAGCGCAAAGGAACGATGGAAGAAAACGACAAAGAAGCAAAGACTCTGGTTGTTCACCGGGCTTGGCGTCGCCGCCGTCGCCTTGATCGCCCTCATCTTCTTTTCAACTTATAAACCCTATGCGCCGCTGTACAGCGATCTGTCGCCCGAAGAAACCGGACAGATCAAACAGACGCTTGAAGCCAAGGGAATCCCTTATAAAATCGGCAAAGACGGCACGACGATCAGCGTTCCGAAAGATCAAGTCGACGACTTGAAAGTGGAACTCGCCGCCGAAGGGCTGCCGAAAACCGGTCAAATCGATTATTCCTTCTTCGGAAAAAACGCGAACTTTGGCATGACGGACAAGCAGTTTGACGTGCTGGAACGTGCGGCCGTCCAAACGGAACTGTCGAACCTCATCTCCGGCATTTCCGGTGTTCAGTCGGCCAAAGTGATGATCAACATGCCCAAAGAAAGCGTCTGGGTCAGCGATAAACAAGGAGAGGCTTCGGCGTCGATCGTTCTTCGTCTGAAACCGGGATACCATCTCACCGACGAGCAGGTCAATGGGCTGTATCACCTCGTATCGAAGAGCGTGCCGAACCTCCCTGAAGACAATATCGTCATTATGGACCAGAACTTTAATTATTACGATAAAAATTCGGCCAACAACGCCGATTCGACCCTTTCCGTCTATCAACAACAGCAGGAAGTCAAAAAGGATATCGAAAAAGACATCCAGCGCCGCGTCCAACAAATGCTTGGCATGATGATGGGCATGGACAAGGTTTTGGTCAACGTCACGACCGATATCGATTTTACGAAACAAAAGACGAGCGAAGATCTCGTCGAACCGGTCGACCCCAATACGATGCAAGGGCTTGCGGTATCGACGGAACACATCACGGAAAGCTATCAAGGCAGCGGAGCGGGCGGCGTCGTCGGCACCGGAAACAACCAAGTGCCCGGTTACCAATCGGGGGGCAATGGCAACGGCAATTACCAACGCGTGGAAGACCGGATAAACTACGAGTTTAATAAGATTCACAACGATATTCAAAAAAGTCCTTACCAAATCAAGGATTTGGGGATCCAGGTGATGGTCGAACCGCCGAATCCCAACAATCCGGCGTCGTTGTCGAACCAAACCGTCCAAGACATAAAACAAATTTTAAACACCATCATCACCACGTCGCTGGGCGATCAGGCAAGCAATTTGACGCCTCAACAAATCGCGAACAAATCGGTCGTCACCGTCGAGAAGTTTAACGGAAAAGTCACCGGAACACCGAATCCGAAAACGGGCATTCCGCTCTGGCTGAAAATAGCAAGCGGTGTTGCCGTCCTGCTGATCATTGTGTTGATCTTCGTGATTCTCCGGCTGCGCCGCCGGGAAGAAGACGAAGAACGGGTAGAAGAAATTCAGCCGCAAGCCGTTCAAGATCAGAAAATCGATCTGCTCGCGGGCGGCGAACAAGATGATAAGCGCAGGCAGCTTGAAGAGCTGGCGCGGAAAAATCCCGCGGAGTTCGCCAAGTTGTTGCGCACGTGGCTTTCGGAAGACTGAGGCGGAAGCCAGCGGTAAAAACGTTACCCATGTCGTTTAGCACGGAAGAAGGGAGGGATCGATGTGGCGGCCAAAAAGAAACCTTTAACCGGCAAGGAAAAAGCGGCGATCCTTCTCATCACCCTCGGAGCGGAAGTGTCGGCGCAAGTCTTTAAACATTTGAGTGAGCCCGAGATCGAGCAGCTCACGCTTGAAATCGCCAACGTCCGGCGCGTCGAACAAGAAGTGAAAGATGAAGTCCTCGAACAGTTCCACAACATTGCGGTCGCGCAAAATTACATAAGTCAGGGCGGCATCGGTTATGCGAAGCAAGTGCTTGAAAAAGCGCTCGGTAAAGATGCGGCGAACGATATTATCAATCGTCTGACGTCATCGCTGCAGGTTAAACCTTTTGATTTTTTGCGCAGAACGGATCCGCAACAAATATTAAACTTTATCCAGCATGAACATCCGCAAACGATCGCGCTCGTGCTCGCCTATCTCGACCCGGCGCAAGCGGGGCAGATCTTGTCGTCCCTGCCGCCGGAATTGCAGGCGGAGGTGGCGAGGAGAATCGCGATCATGGACCGGACGTCGCCCGAGATCATCAACGAAGTGGAACTCATCCTTGAGAAAAAGTTCTCGGCGACCGTCACCCAAGATTTCACCCAGGCGGGCGGTATCGAAGCGGTGGTCGACGTCCTGAACGGCGTCGACCGCACCACGGAGAGGACGATCTTAGAAGCGCTGAGCGTCCAAGACCCCGAGCTCGCCGAAGAAATCAAGAAGCGCATGTTTGTCTTCGAGGACATCGTCGGTCTCGACAACCGCTCGATCCAGCGCGTCATCCGCGATGTCGACAACGACGATTTGCTGCTGGCTCTCAAGACGGCGAGCAACGAAGTCAAAGAGGCCATTTTCCGCAACATGTCGCAACGGCGCGTCGAAACGTTCAAAGAAGAGTTGGAATATCTCGGTCCCGTCCGCCTGCGGGACGTCGAAGAGGCGCAGACCCGTATTGTTTCGATCATACGCAGGTTAGAAGAAGCGGGAGAAATCGTAATCGCACGCGGAGGCGGAGACGATGTCGTTGTATAGCGTGATCAAATCGCCGAAAAGCGGGGAGCCGAAGCGGATTGTCCACGCCAAATTGCCGGCCGGCCCGGAAGAGCCCTCCGCTCCATTGACGAATAAAGAAGCGCTCTTGCGCGCTCAGGATGAACTCGCGGCGGTGCGCGCCGACATCGCGCGTGAATACGAGGCTTTTCAGGAGAAGCTGAAGGCCGAACGAGAGCGCTGGGCGCACGAGCGGGAAGAGGAGCGGAAAAAGGCGAGAGAGATCGGTTACCGGGACGGATTTGAAGAAGGCCGCCGCGCCGCCGAGGCCGAATGGGCCGAGCAAATCGCGGAGGCGAAACGGCTCGCCGCGCTCGCCGAGCAGGATTACAAAGCGTATTTGGCGCGGGCCGAAGCGGACATCTTGCATCTTGCCGTTGCGATTGCCGGAAAAATCGTTGATCAAGCGCTTGCTGAAAAACCGGAAAGGTGGACGGAACTCGTCGCGAATGCCGTCCGGGAAGCACGCGATCAAGACCCGATCCAAATCATCGTCCCGACGCGTTGGTATGAACGGACGGTGCAGGCGAGGGACGAACTGCAAAAAATCGTCAGGGATGCCCGCCTGGCCATTTACGTCGATGAATCTCTCGCCGCCAATGATTGCTATATCGAGACGCCGTACGGCCGCATTGTCGCATCCGTCGACAGCCAATTGAAAATCATTAAACAAAAGCTTCTGGAAAGCTTGGAGGAATTGGGCGATGAACCGCAGCGCGCTGATCGACCGCCTGGAAACAATTGATCCGTATCACCGCTTGGGCCGCGTCACGCGCGTCGTCGGCATCCTGATCGAATCGCGCGGTCCGCGGGCCTCAGTTGGTGACTTGTGCCGCATACATATCACAGGCGAGCGCGATCCGGTCCTCGCGGAAGTCGTTGGATTTTCCGGCGAGAATTTGCTGCTGATGCCCTATGCGCCGATCCAGCGCATCGCCCCGGAAAGCCTTGTAGAATCCACGGGCCACGGGCTCAAAATCAAAGTCGGCGACGCACTGATCGGCAAGGTGCTCGACGGCCTCGGGCACCCGTTGGACGGCAGTGCGTTGAACGGGCTCTTAACCGATTATCCGACCGATCAACCGCCGCCCAATCCGCTTGAACGCCCGCGCATTGCCGAACCGCTCGCGCTCGGCATTCGCGCCATCGATGGCTTGCTTACCGTCGGGAAAGGGCAGCGCGTCGGCATTTTTTCCGGAAGCGGCGTCGGAAAAAGCACGCTGCTCGGCATGATCGCCCGGCGCGCGGCCGCCGACATCAACGTGATCGCCCTCATCGGCGAGCGCGGGCGCGAGGTTTTGGAGTTCATCGAAGCCGATTTGGGGCCCGAAGGCCTGGAACGTTCCGTTGTCGTCGTCGCGACGAGCGACCAACCAGCGCTCATGCGGATTAAAGGCGCGTTGACGGCCACGGCGATTGCGGAATATTTTCGCTCCCAAGGCTTGGACGTTCTGCTCATGATGGATTCCTTGACGAGAGTGGCGATGGCTCAACGGGAAATCGGCCTGGCCGTCGGGGAGCCGCCGACGACCAAAGGCTATACGCCGTCGGTGTTCGCCCTTTTGCCGCAGCTTCTCGAACGGACGGGAAGCGCAAAAAACGGGACGATTACCGCGTTTTACACGGTGCTCGTCGACGGCGGCGACATGGATGAGCCGATCGCCGACGCTGCCCGCGGCATATTGGACGGGCACATCGTCCTCGACCGCAAGATTGCCGAAAAAGGGCAATATCCGGCGATCAACGTCCTGAAAAGCGTCAGCCGGGTGATGACGAACGTCGTCACGCCCGATCATCTAAAAGCCGCCAATCGTTTCCGCGCCCTATTGGCAAAGTACGAAGAAGCCGAAGATCTCATCCAAATCGGGGCGTACAAGTCCGGCAGCTCGCCGGAAATCGATGAGGCGATACGCCTGCGGCCGGCGATGCTGGATTATTTGAAACAAGCGGTAGACGAAAAGGTTGAAGGGCGCGAAGCGATCGATCGGTTGACGAAACTGGTCGGAGGAGTGGATTAAGCGTGGCGTTCCAATATCGTTTTGATCGGCTTCTGAAAATCAATGAAAACGAAAAGAAACAACTGGAACAAATTTACAGCGAATGGTATGACCGGCTTCAAAAGCAAGGGGAAAAGCTCGTCGACCTCATGGAAAGAAAAACGCGGTTGGAAGCCGATCTCGAACGAAAAAAGGGCGACAAGATCACGGTCTCGAGAATCAGGGAGTTGAATCGTGTCCTCGCCGCCGTCGGCCATCAGATCGCCGAAGAAAAATTAAAATATGAGCAATTGCGCGAGCGGCTGGAAGCCTATCGCCAAGCGCTCATCGAAAAGTCCGTCGAGGTTAAGAAATTCGAAAAATTAAAAGAGTGGCATTGGGAAAGATTTCGCGCCATGCAAAAGCGTGCGGAAATACGGTTCATGGACGAAACGGCCGTACAACAACATCTTAAACATTGACGGGAATGAGGCACATGGGCGGATCAAGAGAAAGCATCGGTTTAAAAATTTTAAAAGGCTTCCTCGTCATTCTCATCCCGGTCGTATTTATCGCGGCGTTTACCGTTCTGTTTTTGAAATTGGCCGGTTTTGACGTCAAAGAGGAAGTGTCGCAACTCGCGGGCCGGCTCCCGTTTGTTTCCCATTCCGGAAAACATACGGGAAGCGCGCTCGAAGCCGAAAATGCAACGTTGAAGCTCAAGGTGAGCGATCTAAAGAAACAGGTTAAATCGTTGGAAAAGGAAACGAAACAGAAAGACGACCAAATCCAATCGCTCAATGAACAGGTCAACCAACTGAAACAAACCATCGATTCCATGACGGAGACGAACAAAAAGCAAGCGGAAAGCGATCGGGCGCGAACGATTGCCCAAGTCTATCAAAACATGGATCCCGAAAAGGCCGCGCAAATCTTTGAAAAGATGAAAACGCAAGAAGCGGCGAAATACATGAACATGTTGAACAATCAGACGAAGGCGAAGATATTGGAAAAGTTGTCGACCGACAAAGCGGCCCAGCTCACCCCCTTGCTAAAGGCGATGCCGTCGACGTCGACGACGCAAACGGCCGGAACGAGCGGCGATACGGGCGGCACCACGAACGCTTCTACCGCAACGCCCTCCCAAGGAACGGGGGCATCCGTCAATACGGGCAACCCGTAATGCCGGTTGTGGATATAGATGTGAAGCGCTGCCATACATAACCGCTGCTTGCTTGACCTTGAAAGGAGGTGAAACCGTTGGTGAAGGCACCCGCGATACCGTCGGGCAAAGCGCTCGTGACGACGAAAAAAATGCCGGCCTATGATGAACCCGCGAAGGTGGATGTGAACGGCCACCGCCATTTTCTGCAAATGATGGCGCATCTCTTGCAGGCCAAGGAAGCAGGAAAAACGGACGGCGGAAAAATGGCTTTCCGGACGATGTCCGAAGGCCGCGCCCACACTTCTGAGCATTCGGATGGAGCGAAGAAAAAACATCTTGTGCGGGAAGGCCAAGGCGATGCGATTGAGGCGCTCGCGCTTTTACAGGCCCATCGTCAGCCCGGGGACTTCGTTTTGAAAGCGTCCGAAGGGTCCAAACATGATTTGGCCGGCAAGCTCGCGTTGGGCGAGGCGCAAGGTGGAGCGGCCATCGATTCGAGGCGCCATAAAGGCGATGGTCAGGTGCTGGCGCAAAATTTAAAGCATCCGTATGCACCTGGATTTGCCCCGGATCGAATCGACGACCGGCTTTCGAAGCCGACGCCGGTCCATATGGCCATGAACGCGCCCTTGACAGGCGTTCCATCGCGCGGACGTGACGCGGTTCCGGCGGAAGCAAAGCCCGTCCGATTGAACGGCGAGCCGATCGCCGCGAACGCCAAGGCGTCAACGGAAAAAACGTTTGCCGCATCCGGCCGGACGATTCCAGCGATTGCCGATGCGATCAAGTCGGATGAAAGCAACCGAGGTGCCGATTTTAACCGCTTCGGAAAGCCCCATAACGGTGAGGCGGCCGCCTGGTTTTCGAGTGGGCCGATGAGCAAAATTCAGCAGCTCGTCCTTCACGGGCAAAGCGCACCTACTCGCGCCGTTGACATCGTTGAACAAGTGAAGGCCGCCGTTACCAAAGGGAATTTCAAAACGCTGGCCGACGGCTCCATGCAGTTATCGATTAAACTGCATCCCGCCCATCTCGGCGAATTGCAAATCGTCCTCGTTAAAAACGAAACGGGACTTGACGTCACTTTAATCGCGCACACGGAGGCCGCCAAAAAACTGTTGGAATCGCAGCTCGGCGATTTGAAGCAATCGTTTCAAACGCTCGGAATGAACGTGCATAAAATCGACATCCAACAGCCGAATGCCGCCCAAGCTCAATCTTCGGGCTTTTCCGGATATCCTGACGGCCATTCGGGCGGAGGACACGGCCGTGAACAGGGAGATAAAAAACCGCCGACCGGCCGCGAAGACCAGGGCGATCACGACGTCGGCCATGCGTTCGACGACTGGTTAACGGAAGGAGGGAGTTCGTCATGAATATCGATCCGACGCTCCTTTACGGCTATCAGGACAGCAAGACGCAAAAGAATCCCGGCGTGCTGGGCAAGGATGATTTTTTAAAACTCCTCATCACGGAATTGCAAATGCAAGATCCGCTCCAACCGATGGAAGATAAAGAGTTCATCTCGCAGATGGCGACGTTTACGTCGCTTGAACAAACGACAAACATGAACGACTTGTTTGAGAAGTTTGTTGAATCGCAATCCGTTGCCCAATTGGGCCAACAGGCCAACATGATCGGCAAATCGATCACATGGACCGAAAGTGTCACGGGAGATGACGGGAACACGCAAACCGTCACGAAAACCGGGATCGTCACCGCCGTGACTTTAAAAGATGGCAAATTGACGTATTTGACGAAGGACGGTTCAGAGGTCGATCCGTCAACGATCACCACGATCGCCGAACCGAGCGGGGACAGCGGCGCTTCGGGAGAAGGGGAGGGATCCGCCTGAAACCGATTGATCGCAGCATGCTGATAAACCCTGTTATACCGGCGAAAACCGGGACGGGAACGCCTCGACCGACATCAAAAACCGGGTTCAAAGGGATGTTTGCGCAGGCGTTGGCGGCGCAAGCGGGGACGCCCTTAAAGATCAGCAAGCATGCGCAAGCCCGCATCGCCGAGCGGGACATCGAGATTAAACCGGAACAATGGCGGGCGATTTATGAAAAATTAAACGAAGCCAAAGCGATGGGAATTCGTGAACCGCTCGTTTTGACGAAAGACAAGGCGATTGTCGTCAGCGCCAAAAACGATACCGTCATCACGGTGATGAACCGAAGCGAAGCAAAAACCCATATCTTTTCCAACATTGACGGCGCGATTTTGTTGGACGATTGAAGGCCGGACCTTCAAGGGAGCCTTCGCGTCCGCGGACCGACCGAAGCGGACGCAGCGAGCGGTAAGTTGAATCCAATAAAAGTAATAAGGGGGATGCCATATGCTTCGTGCCATGTATTCCGCGATCAGCGGATTGAAAAACTTTCAAACGAAACTCGACGTCATCGGCAATAACATCGCCAACGTCAGCACCGCCGGGTTTAAAAAGGGCCGCGTGACGTTCGCCGATCTCGTCAGTCAGCAGCTTGCCGGGGCGACCGCGCCGAACGCCAACCGCGGCGGCGTGAACCCGAAACAAGTCGGCCTCGGTTCGACGATCGCTTCCATCGATACGATTACCACCGGCGGCAATACGCAAACAACCGGCCGGCCCCTTGATGTCGCGATCTCGGGAGATGGCTATTTCGTCGTCCAAGACGGCGGCGTGAACTACTATACGCGTGCGGGCAACTTCTACTTGGATGAACAAGGCGATCTCGTCAATGCCAACGGTTTGCACGTCATTGGCTACACCATCGATGCCAACGGGAATTTGACGAATAACCTCGGGCCGTTGCAAATTCCGAAGACGATCACGATCGGCGGCACGACGGAAAACCTGACCAGCTTCAGCATCGGCACCGACGGTACAATCTATGGCGTATTGGACGACGGATCGCTGCAAGTGCTCGGTCAAATCGCGCTCGCCCAATTCAATAACCCGGACGGATTGCAAAAAATGGGGAATAACCTCTACATCAATACGGCCAACTCCGGCAATCCCGTGATCGGTACCGCCGATGCGGCCGGTGCGTCGCTCATCCCGAGCGCGCTCGAGATGTCCAACGTCGATCTGTCGGAGGAATTTACCGGTATGATCGAGGCGGAGCGCGGCTTCCAAGCGAACGCCCGCGTGATTACCACGGCGGACCAAATCTTGCAAGAGCTCGTCAATTTGAAGCGCTCGTAAAGGAGGGATGGGGTCAAGCCGGGCGCTTGACCCCGTCATATGATTAAACTCACCCGATTAAACGGCAAAACCTTTACGCTCAACGCCTGTTTCATCGAACAGGTTGAAGAACTTCCCGACACGACGGTCACGCTCATCAGCGGTAAAAAAATTGTCGTCAAAGAGAGCGAAGCCGAAGTCGTCGAGAGGATGATAGACTTTTATAAGAAGATCGGGCTATATGCCGTCCAAAGCAAGAGTGAAAGGGGCTCGGCGCATGTTTAAAAGCAAAACATTAAACATCGTGTTGTTAACGATGGCCTGTCTCACCATCGTCGCAGTCATCTCTTTCTATTATTTGAACCATAAAGCCGAAAGCGCGTCGAAACCTCCGACGATCGATGACATCGCCAAAAATTTGTCCGTCGAGACCGAGGAAATGACGACGAATCTCGCTGACGACAAATACATACGCATCAAGTTTACGATTCAAGTCTCAAACAAGGCGGCGAAAGATGAGCTGGAGAAACGCCAATTTCAAGTCAAGAACACCATTCTCTATTTATTGTCCAACATGACCGAAAAAAATTTGCGCGGCCAAGCCGGCTTGAAGCAGCTTGAAAGCTCCCTTCAGCAAAAATTGAACGCCTTAATGACCAAGGGAGAGGTCGTCCACGTGTACACGACGGAAAAAATTATAGAATAATAGATATAGAAGGTGCCGAGATGCGCCGCGGGTGAAAAAAAGCCCTTTTGATCCGGGAGGTGAAGCACATGGCCGAAATCTTATCGCAATCCGAGATTGATGCGTTGCTCTCCGCGATTTCAACGGGAGAAATGGACGCAGATGAATTGAAAAAAGAAGAAGATCGAAAAAAAGAGCGCGTTTACGATTTTAAACGGGCGCTTCGATTTTCAAAGGACCAGTTTCGCAGCCTGACGAGAATCCACGAAAATTTCGCCAGGTTGCTGACGAGCTACTTTTCCGCCCAGTTGCGGACATACATACAGATCACGGTCGCTTCCGTGGAACAGCTGCCGTATGAAGAATTCATACGCTCCGTCCCGTCCTTGACGATATTAAACGTGTTCGAAGCGGCGCCCCTTGAAGGACGCATGCTCATCGAGGTCAACCCGAACATCGCCTACGCCATGCTTGACCGCATATTGGGCGGCGTCGGAGCCAGTTACAATAAAATCGATAACTTAACAGAAATCGAGATGAAGATCATCTCGCAAATCTTCGAAAAAGCGCTCGACTCTTTTAAAGAAGCATGGTCCAGCATCATCGAGCTCGACCCGGTCATGCGCGTTTTTGAAGTGAATACGCAATTCTTGCAGATGGCTTCACCAAACGAGACCGTGGTCGTCATCTCCCTTTCGACAACGGTCGGCGAGGCGAGCGGCATGATGAACGTCTGCATTCCCCACGTCGTTCTTGAGCCGATCCTCCCGAAACTGTCCGCGCACGAATGGATGACGGGCAAAGAAAAATCGCCCAGTCCGGACGACGCCGCCCACATCGAGCACAACATCAAAGACATTTTTGTCGACATGCGGGTGGAACTCGGTCAAGCCCAACTGACGGTGGGCGATCTCTTGAACTTGAATGAAGGGGACGTCATCCCGCTCGACAGCCGGATTGACCGCCCGATCGTTATGAAGGTCGGGCCGTATCCGAAATTTACCGTGCAACCCGGTTTGAAAAACAAGAAGCTGGCGGTGCAAATCATGGATATCATTCAGGAAGGAGACGAAATCGATGCGTCCGAATGATGAGGGCATGCTGTCGCAGGAAGAAATCGATGCGTTGCTGGGAGGGGCGGACGGGAGCCATTCCACCGATGAGAACAACGATCAAAGCGCTTTGGAAGATGTGCTCACCCCGATGGAAATCGACGCGCTCGGCGAAATCGGCAACATCGCCTTCGGGAGCGCAGCGACCGCGCTTTCGGCGTTGCTGAATCAAAAAGTCGACATTACGACGCCGAAGGTTTCGCTCGTCCACCGTTCGAGTTTGTACGATGAATTTCCAACTCCTTATGTTTCCGTCTTTGTGGAATATACCGAAGGCTTCCGCGGCTCCAACGTCTTGTTGATCAAAAAGGAAGACGCGAGCATCATCGCCGATCTCATGTTGGGCGGAAATGGCACCAATCCTTCTGAGGAAATTCAAGAAATCCATCTCAGCGCCGTCCAAGAGGCGATGAATCAAATGATGGGCTCGTCGGCCACCGCCATGTCGATGATGTTTGACAAGCGCATCGACATTTCGCCGCCGGTCATTGAAATGTTTGACGTCAAAGAGGACCGCGGCACGGAACACATTCCTTCGGACGACCAATTTTTGAAGGTTTCATTCCGCCTGCGCGTCGGTGAGCTCATCGATTCGAACATCATGCAGCTTCTGCCGATCGATTTCACGAAAGAACTCGTCCACCATCTCATGTTGAGCGACGATAAAGATGATTTGGACGTTGAGGCGCTATCGGCAAGATCGGACGTTTCCGAAAACGAGCGTCCTTCATCCGATGCCCAAAGAGCCGACGGCGAATCCGGCGCAGCTCTGGATAGGGACCGCGCCGCTGCTGGGGACGATGCGGAGCCGGTGCGGCGCACCGATGCCGGTGGACGGATATCGGCTTCCGCCTCGCGGCTCGGCGCCCAAGAACCGGTTCACGTGCGCCCCGTCGCTTTCAGCGAATTCGACGACGGCGAGACGTCTTCGGTCAACGCGCAAAACATCGACCTGTTGTTGGATATTCCGCTGACGGTCACCGTGGAATTGGGCCGGACGAAAAGGCGCATCAAAGACATTTTGGATTTAAGCCGCGGCTCGGTGATCGAGCTGGATAAACTTGCCGGCGAACCCGTGGACATTTTGGTCAACCACAAACCCATCGCAAAAGGGGAAGTCGTCGTCATTGATGAAAACTTCGGGGTTCGCATCACCGAAATCCTCAATCAACATGACCGATTAAAAAGACTATAAAAATACAAGCGCAATAGGAGGACTGCAACAATGGGGAAAACGATTCTGGTTGTTGACGATGCGGCATTCATGCGGATGATGATCAAAGATATTCTCACGAAAAACGGCTACGAAGTCATCGCCGAGGCGGGCGACGGCCAAGAAGCGATCGAAAAATATAAAGAACATAAACCCGATCTCGTCACGTTGGACATAACGATGCCGGAGATGGACGGCATCACCTGCTTGAAAAAGATCAGGGAATTCGACCCGAATGCCAAAATCATCATGGTTTCCGCGATGGGCCAGCAGGCGATGGTCATCGACGCCATACAAGCGGGAGCGAAAGATTTCATCGTCAAGCCGTTCCAAACCGACCGCGTATTGGAAGCCATCAAGAAAACGATTGGATAGAAGGCGCAAGATGAAACGTGCACCAGAGATAACCGGTCGGATGCGGGAACGGCGCGCGCGGGCGTCGCAGCGACGCTCCGACGAACGCGGTATCTGGAAGCGGAGATCGACGCTGGCGCTTCTCGCGTTATCGATTTGCCTTGTTTTAATCGGCGGCGGCGCGGTTTCCGCCGCCCGGGCGGCAACGCCGGATGGCAGCCAGTCGGTCTATGATGCGCTTCACCAAAAAGACACGCCGTCCGGGAAGTCGCACGATGCGGTCGCTCCTTCCGACGCCAAAAAGGATGTGAAGGACGGGGCGCCGGCGGCTTCCGGGACGTCCGGCCTGTTTACTTTTTTGAAGTTAGTGGTTTCGCTCGCCGTCATTCTCGGGCTCATTTACTTGTTATATCGGGCGATGCATAAACATACGCGGTCTTACCGCAAAGTCGGGGCGATTCGCAACCTCGGCGGCGTCGCCGTCGGTCCGAACCGTTCGGTCCAGCTCGTCCGCATCGGAGAGACCATTCTCGTCGTCGGCGTCGGGGAAACGGTTCAACTTCTGAAAGAGATCACCGATCCGGAAACCGTGGCCCAGTTGCTGAACGAGGATGAGGCTCCACCCGAATTCGGCAAAACCTTGTCCAAGGTGTTGGCGCGGGCGAAGGAGCGCGCGCTCCCGGAAAACCATGAACAGCCGGATGGCGGTCAAAGCGCGTCGTCGTTCGATCAGCAATTGAAAGCTTTGCTGAAAAGCCGGTCGGACGCATTGAAGGATCGGTTACGGAAGGACAATCGCGATGAATGAGATCATACCGGGAATCGATACCCATTTTTTATCGCAACAACCGCATGATGTGGCGACAACGGTCGGTTTGCTTCTCTTCTTGACCGTCTTGTCCCTCGCGCCGGCCATTCTCGTTCTCATGACGTCGTTCACGCGCGTTGTCATCGTTTTGTCTTTTGTGAGAACGTCGCTGTCCACGCAGCAAATCCCGCCGAACCAAGTGTTGATCGGCCTTGCCTTGTTCTTGACGTTTTTCATCATGGCGCCGGTCATCGGAGACGTGAACAGCCAGGCCGTAAAGCCGTATTTAGACGGGAAAATCACGCAAAAAGAAGCTTTAAAAAGGGCCGAGGTCCCGCTCAAAAATTTCATGGCGAAGGAAACGCGCGAGAAAGATTTGTCGCTGTTTTTGGATTATGGCCATTATGACCGGCCGAAAAAGATCGAAGACATTCCGATGACCGCCCTCGTGCCCGCCTTTACGATCAGTGAACTCAAAACGGCTTTCCAGATGGGATTTATGATCTTCGTCCCATTCCTCATCATCGACATGGTGGTGGCCAGCGTCCTGATGTCGATGGGGATGATGATGGTGCCGCCCGTCATGATATCCTTGCCGTTTAAAATTCTTTTGTTTGTCATGGTGGACGGATGGTATCTCATCGTAAAGTCGCTTTTGGTCAGCTATTCCTAAACCCAAAAGGGGTTGACGTCGATTGAGCATGGAGTTTGTCATCCACATCGGTGAGCGAGCGGTCATGACGACGCTGTTGATCGCGGGCCCTCTTTTAATCATCGCGCTGGTCGTCGGGCTTGTCATCAGCATTTTTCAAGCGACGACGCAAATTCAAGAGCAGACGTTGGCATTCATCCCCAAAATCGTCGCCGTGCTCATCGCGCTCGTGATTTTCGGTCCTTGGATGCTGACGGAAATCGTGTCGTTTACGGAAAACATCTTTATGAATTTGGACAAATTCGTGGGCTGATATGGACGCACTCAATTTGCTACCGCTTTTTTTGCTCGTCTTAGTCCGACTGGCCAGCTTCTTTTTTACGGCCCCCGTTTTTTCTTACCGGGGGATACCGGCCCGCTTCAAGGTGGGCCTTTCGGCGTGCTTCGCCTGGATCGTGACGTTGTCGATGCACGACCACGCCGTTCCGCTCACCGGCGCATTTCCGCTGATCGTCATGAAAGAGGCGCTCATCGGGCTTTCGATCGGTTTTGCCGCCGGACTGTTATTCTATGCGATTCAGGTCGCGGGCGGTTTTATTGACTTGCAAACGGGCTTTGCGATTGCCAACTTGATCGACCCGAACAACGGGGTGCAAACGCCGATCACCGGCCAGTTTTTATATGTTTTAATGATCGTCTTTTTCTTCGCGGCGGATGCCCATCACATGTTTTTAAACGGCATTTATTACAGCTTTCAGTGGGTGCCCGTCGAAGGAAAAGCCACCGCCTTGTTTTCCGGTGCCGGCGCCCATGACATCTCTCAGCTGTTTTTGCAGATGTTTGCCATCGCCTTTCAAATGGCCTTGCCGATCGTCGGCTCGCTTTTTCTCGTCGACGTCGCCGTCGGCATTGTCGCCCGAACCGTCCCGCAATTGAATGTGTTTGTGGTCGGTTTGCCGTTGAAAATCGCCGCGAGTCTGCTCATTCTCTTTTTCGCCATGCCGCTGTACGTCGCCTTTTTCCGCGACCTTTTCGACTGGGCGGCGAGCGGCATGCGGGATTTCATGGCACTGTTGGGGAGTCCGAAATGAGACGCGTCGATCTGCAATTTTTTGCCGAAGAAAAAACGGAAAAAGCGACGCCAAAGAAACGCCGCGACTCGAGGAAAAAGGGGCAAGTCGCCAAGAGCGCCGATATCGTTTCCGCTTTGACGTTGCTTGCCGTCTTCATCGTCTTTCTCTTTTCCGTTCCTTGGATGGGCGAGGGGCTTGCCGCCATGATGAGATCGACTTTGGAAAACGGCTTGAACCAGCCCCTGAGCGAGGGAGAGGTCCAGCGCCTATTGACCTCGCTCGTCTTCGATGTCGGAAAATTGGTGGCGCCGGTCCTCGGCGTCGCGTTCGTCGCGGCCGTGTTCGCCAACGTCGTGCAGATCGGTTTTGTTTTCTCGGGCGATCCGCTGGCTTTCAAGCCGGAACGGCTGAATCCGATCGCCGGTTTTAAAAGGATTTATTCCGTCCGCGCCTTCGTCGAACTGTTGAAATCGTTGCTGAAAGTCGCCTGCGTCGGCTTTATCGCTTTTCTCATCATTTGGATGCATCTGGACGAGCTGATCGGTTTAAGCCGAATGACGATCGGCCAAGCGCTTGTCTTCATCGGCAAATTGACGTTGTGGATGGGGTTCGCCGCTTCCGTGACGCTGTTGTTTCTCGGATTGCTCGATTATCTTTATCAAAAATACGATTACGAAAAGAACCTCCGCATGTCCAAACAGGAAGTCAAAGACGAGTATAAAAAGACGGAAGGCGATCCCTTGATCAAATCCAAGATTCGCGAACGGCAGCGGCAAATGGCGATGCGGCGGATGATGCAGGAAGTGCCGAAAGCCGACGTCGTCATCACGAACCCGACGCATTTCGCCGTCGCCCTGCTTTATAAGGACGGAGAGATGGACGCGCCCGTCGTCGTCGCCAAGGGCGCGGATTACATCGCCCAAAAGATCAAAGAGGTCGCCAAAGCCAATGGCGTGACGATCGTCGAACGGCCGCCGCTCGCCCGCGCGTTGTATCGCGAGTTGGACATCGGCGATCAAATTCCCGAAACGTTTTTTAAAGCCGTCGCCGAAATATTGGCGTATGTCTATCAACTGAAGGGGAAGACGCTATGATTGCCTGCCGGCATCCTAAACGGGCCGGCGTGCGCGAAGCAAGGGGGTGGAGCGCTTGAAAGCGAAAGATCTCATCGTCTTGGGCGGCGTCGTCTTGATCGTGCTCATGCTCATCATACCGTTGCCCAACATCATCCTGAGCTTTTTGATCATCACGAACATTTCGATCGCCCTGATCATATTGCTCGTTTCCATGAACATGAAAGAGCCGTTGGAGTTTTCCATCTTCCCGTCACTGCTCTTGCTCACGACCTTGTTTCGCCTCGGGTTAAACGTGTCAACGACCCGAGCGATCTTGGGCAAAGGGGACGCCGGTGTCGTCATTGAAACGTTCGGGAATTTCGTCATCAGCGGAAATGCGTTGGTCGGCTTCGTCGTCTTTCTCATCCTCGTCATCATTCAGTTTGTCGTCATCACGAAAGGCGCCGAACGCGTTTCGGAAGTCGCCGCCCGCTTCACGCTCGACGCGATGCCTGGCAAACAAATGGCCATCGACGCCGATTTGAACGCCGGGCTCATCAATGAACAAGAGGCGCGAAAACGCCGGGAAAAGATCGAACAAGAGGCGGACTTTTACGGCGCGATGGACGGTGCCAGCAAATTCGTGAAAGGCGATGCCATCGCCGGCATGGTCATCGTCACGATCAACTTGATCGTCGGCATGGTCATCGGCATGGTTGAACACGGCATGTCGTTTAGCGACGCTTCGCATACATACACCATGTTGACCGTCGGTGACGGTTTGGTCAGCCAAATCCCGGCGCTGTTGATTTCGACCGCGACGGGTATCGTCGTCACACGGGCGGCGTCTGACGGAAACCTCGGGCAAGACATCACGAAACAGCTTCTCGCTTATCCGAACATGCTGTTTGTAGCGGGCGGCGTCATTTTGCTGCTCGGCTTAACGCCGATCGGGTTTTTCATCACCATCCCGATTGCGCTTTTGCTCTTCATCGGCGGGGCGGTCATGCGCCGGAACAGCGCTAAGGAAGAAGCCATGGATGAGGCCATGAAAGCGAACCTTGAAGAGGAGCGGTTTAAGAGTTCGGACAGCGTCGTGGATCTCTTGCAAACGGATCCGATTGAATTTGAATTCGGGTACGCGCTCGTTCCGCTCGCCGATCCGAACCAAGGCGGGGATCTTTTGGATCGCATCGTCATGATCCGCCGCCAGCTCGCTTCAGAGCTCGGACTGATCATCCCGGTCGTCCGCATCCGCGACAACATTCAACTGGAGCCGAATGCCTACCGCCTGAAAATCAAAGGGGCGGAAGTGGCTCGCGGCGTCCTTTATCTCGATCATTATTTGGCATTGAGCCCGGGTGAGGACGATCCGTCGATCACCGGCATCGAAACGACGGAGCCGGCCTTCGGTTTCCCGGCGAAGTGGATCACGGAAGAAATGAAGGAAAAAGCGGAACTCGCCGGCTATACGGTCGTCGATCCGCCGTCGGTGATCTCGACGCATTTGACCGAGCTCTTTAAACGTCATGCCCATGAATTGCTCGGCCGCAAGGAAACGAAGCAGTTGATCGATCATCTGCGCGAGCAAGATGCCGCCCTCGTCGAAGAAGTGACGCCCGAACCGCTGTCTGTCGGGGACGTGCAAAAAGTTTTGGCCAATCTTTTGAGGGAAAACGTCTCCATCCGCAATTTGCCCGTCATATTTGAAGTTTTGGCCGATTACGGGCGGTTGACGAAAGATACGGATCTGCTGACCGAATACGTCCGCCAAGGGCTGAGCCGGCAGATCACGCAGCAATATCTCAAAGGCGATTATTTACAAGTCATCACCCTCGATCCGCGTTTGGAAGAGACGATCGCGGGCGCCATTCAAAAAACCGAACACGGCAATTATTTGGCGTTGGATCCCGACGTCGCCCAGCGCGTTTTGCAAAACATCGCAGAGCAAATTCAAGCCCGTCCCGATCTCGATCAGGAACCGATTGTACTTTGCTCGCCGGTCATACGGCCGCACGTCAAGCGTTTGATCGAACGGACGTTGCCGCAAGTCGCGGTCTTATCCTATAACGAGCTTGAACCGAACGTCGAAATTCAAAGCATCGGGGTGGTGAAGGCGGCATGAAGGTCAGAAAGTTTCGCGCCAAGTCGATGCCCGAAGCCATCCAACTGGTGAAAAAAGAATTGGGCGACAACGCCGTCATTCTCTACACAAGAAATTACAAGAAAAAAAGTTTGTTGAAATGGTTCAACCAATCGGGCATTGAGGTGTTCGCCGCGGTCGACGGCGACATACCGCCGTCCGCCGCTCCCGGCTCCGTCCCTCCATTGACAAACGCGGCGGCGCTCCCGCTGGAAACACCGGCAAAGCCCAAAATCGGAGCGGCCGCGCTTGCTCGGCCGACGAGCTCGGCCGGTGCGGCGCGGCATGCCGAAGCGTTCGGCCCGTTCCGGCCTTTCGATGAAGGGCTGGCATGGTCGGGGGCGATTCCGGAAGTCATCCGCAACCTTTGCGACCGCTTGTTGGAGCAAGAGCTTCGCAAGGATCTCGTCGAAGCGCTCGGCCGCGGCTTATTAAAGCGCTGGTTTTCCTTAGAGCGGCCAACGGTGCATGACATGAAGAAGGCGTTGTTCGAACTTTTGCACCAAATGATCGAGGGGCATGATTTTTCCGGCCTGTCTTACCAAAAACAAACACTCGTTCTGGTCGGTCCGACGGGGGTCGGCAAGACGACGACGGCGGCCAAACTCGCGTCAAAGGCCGCATTGGACGACGGGAAATCCGTCGCATTCATCACGACCGATACGTATCGGATCGCGGCGGTCGAACAGCTGAAGACGTACGCCAAGATTTTAAACGTTCCGACCGAAGTCGCCTATTCCATGGACGATTTTAAACGGGCGCTCGATCGCCACAAAGACAAAGACTTGATCCTCGTCGATTCGGCGGGCCGCAATTATCAACAATCGAAATTTGTCCGTGAATTGAAAGCGTTGATCCCGTTCAGCGACCGGCTCGAGACCCATCTCGTTTTGAGCGCGACCGCGAAAGCGAATGATTTGGCAAATATCGTCAAGCAATTTGACGGCATTCCCGTGAGCAAATTCATCTTTACTAAAGTGGACGAAACGACAAGCCTCGGCGCGCTGTTCAACATCTTGCTCGATCGTTCGATCGGCGTCTCTTACTTGACGAACGGGCAAAACGTTCCCGACGATCTTCTCGAGGCGGATAAAAATGCCTTAATTAGCCATTTTTTGGAAGGTGTTTTCCGCGATGGATCAAGCTGAAGCGCTCAGAAGAAAAGTGCAAAGGCTGCGAGCCGCGAACACCCGGGTCGTCGCCGTATTAAGCGGAAAGGGGGGCGTCGGAAAATCAATTTTTTCCGTGAACTTCGCCCTTGCCTTGAACAGGATCGGCAAGAAAACGATCCTCGTCGATTTGGACATCGGGATGGGCAACGTCGACATTTTGCTCGGCCTTCATGCTCCCGGCCATTTTGTCGATATGTTAAATAGAAGGCTGCCGATTGAATCCTTGATCGTGCAACACCGAAGCGGCCTGTCGGTCATCTCCGGAGGCAGCGGTCTTGACGACCTCTTTAAAATTGATGAAGGGGATTTCCAACATTTTCTTGAGCAATTTAAAAAGCTGCAGCACGCCTACGACGTGATCCTGTTCGACATGGGAGCCGGATTGGACGAAGCCGCACTCCGGTTCATTTCCGCCGTCCATGAAGTCATTCTCGTGACGACGCCGGAACCGACGGCGCTTGCCGACGCCTATGCCGCCATCAAGCTGATCCACGCCAAGGTCGGGGATGTACCGGTTCGCTGCGTCATCAACAGGTACGACAACGAACGGGAAGCGAAGGAAGCTTGGAAGAATCTTTCGTACACGGCAAAGCGCTTTCTGAACAAGGAGTTAAAGCTCCTCGGCGAATTGCCCCGCGACCACACGGTCGTTCGCTCGGTGAAAGCGCGCTCGCCCTTCGTCACCGATGCGCCGCATTCCAAGATCGCCATCGGTGTCCAACGGCTGGCGGCCGGTTATTTAAATGAAAACACGGAGGGTCACGCCGCGTCATTGGACAGTTTTATCAACAAGTTAAAGCACTTCTTTCTTTCCAAAGGATGATGGCGATGGTGCAAGCACCGATCCAAGTTCTGGTCGTCGACGACTCGGCATTCATGAGGCGGGTGATTACCGATTTTATTAATGAAGAGCCCGACATGCGCGTCGTCGATGTCGCCCGCAACGCGGCGCAGGCATTGGAAAAAATCAAACGCCGACAGCCGGACGTCGTCACTTTGGACGTCGAGCTTCCCGATATGAATGGCTTGGAGGTTTTAAGAAGAGTGATGGCGGAACACCCGGTGCCCGTCATCATGTTGAGCGGTTTGACGAGAAAGGGGACGCAAGCCGCCATCGAGGCGATGAGCTTGGGCGCAGTCGATTTCGTTACAAAACCATCCGGGACGATTTCCCTCGATCTCTATAAGGTCAAAGAAGAGCTGAAAGCCAAAATCCGCGCGGCCCATCGCGTCAGTGTCCGCATGCCCGCACTCGACGGCCTTCACCCGGTGCCGTGGACGCCGTCCGAAGACGCCGCCTTGGCGGGAGTCCATCGGAAAAAAATCGTCTGCATCGGCACGTCCACCGGCGGCCCCCGTTCGCTTCAGGCGGTCGTTCCCCGCTTGCCCAAGGCGTTGTCCGCCCCGGTGCTCATCGTTCAACATATGCCGCCCGTTTTTACCGCGTCGCTTGCCGAACGGCTCAACCAACTGAGCGAAGTGACCGTCAGAGAGGCGGTCAACGGCGAGGTGTTGCGCGACGGCACGGTGTACATCGCCCCGGGAGGACGGCATATGCGTGTCAGAAAAGTCGGAAGAGCGTTGGCCCTCGAAATTTCCGACGGCCCGCCGATCCGCGGGTTAAAGCCGTGTTTTGATCTGCTGTTGGAGTCGCTCGCCGAAATAGGGGAACAAGACATCGTCGCAACGGTGATGACCGGGATGGGCAACGACGGCGCGGAAGGCCTTTCGGCGATCAAACGGACGTGCCGCGTGCACGCGATCGCGGAATCGGAGGAAACCTCTGTCATCTTCGGCATGCCGAGAGCGGCCATAGAGACGGGCCTCGTCGACGAAGTCCTGCCGCTGGAAAAAATCGCCCCGGCGATCGTCAAGCAAATTTGCTCATAGGAGGTTAGGGGAATGGAAAACAGTCAATATCTTGATATGTTCCTCGATGAAAGCCGAGAACATTTGCAAAACATGAACGACAATTTGTTGGCGCTGGAAAATTCCCCCGACAACGTTGATCTCGTCAACGAGATTTTCCGCTCCGCCCACACGCTCAAGGGCATGTCGGCGACGATGGGCTTTGAAAACATGGCGGATTTAACCCACAAGCTCGAAAATATTCTCGACGCCGTGCGCAACCATCAATTGCAGATCAATGCGGACATCATGGACGTTTTGTTGGCGGCGGTAGACCGCTTGGAAGGGATGCTGGAAAACGTGCAGTCCGGCGAAGGCGACCGGATGGATGTGTCGGACATTGTGGCCCAGCTGCAGTCCGTCCTGTCCTCCCCTAACCAAGGTTCCGAGGCGCCGGGCCCTGCGAAGAAAAAGACGGAAACCGCGGAAGGCCACGACGCGTTTGTTCAATCGGTCATCGTTCAGTCGCTCGAACAAGGCTACAACGTCTTCCGGACGACCGTCACCTTCGACGAATCCTGTGTTCTTAAAGGCGCGCGCGCTTATATGGTCTTTCAAATCGCCGAACAAATGGGCGATATCATTCAAGCGGAGCCGGACGTCGAGAAGCTTGAAGCGGGCGAAGTGGGGCCGAGTTTTACGATCACGATCGTGACCAAGGAATCGCAAGAAGACGTGCGGTCAAAAATCATGGACGTCTCGGAGATTGCGCGCGTCGACGTCGTCGACTTGAAGACGATCGCTGCGGAATCGGCCGGCGGAGGCGGCGCCTCGTCGCAAGCGACGGACGCCCGCTCCGCTGATAAGAAACCTCAGGCCCAGACCGCGGCGCGCGCGAAGGCGACGTCCAAGACGATACGCGTCAATCTCGAACGTTTGAACGATCTGATGAATCTTTTCGAAGAGCTCGTGATCGAAAAAGGCCGGCTGGAGGGCGTGGCCAGGAAGCTGAAAGATACGGAGCTGATCGAGACCGCCGAACGGATCGCGCGGACGTCGTCAAGCTTGCAAGAGATCATCCTCAATTTGCGGATGGAACCGATCGAACAAGTCTTTAACCGATTTCCGCGCATGGTCCGTTCCGTCTCCAAAGAATTGAACAAAAAGATTCGCTTGCAGATTGAAGGCGCCGAAACCGAGCTCGACCGGACGGTCATCGACGAAATCGGCGACCCGCTTGTCCATCTTTTGCGCAATTCGATGGACCACGGCATTGAATTGCCCGAAGTACGCAGACAAAACAATAAGCCGGAAGAAGGGTCGATCATTCTTAAAGCCTATCATTCCGGCAACCATGTGTTCATCGAAATCGAAGACGACGGCGCCGGCATCAACCGCGAAAAAGTGCTGCAAAAAGCGATTAAAAACGGTCTCGTCTCCGAAAGCGACGCCGATAAGCTTTCGGATCGGGAAGTCTACCAATTTTTGTTCCAATCCGGATTCAGCACGGCCGACAAGATCACCGACATTTCCGGGCGCGGCGTCGGATTGGACGTCGTCAAATCCAAAATCGAGTCGCTCGGCGGCGTCGTGGAAGTGGAATCGGAACCCGGAAAGGGCACGCGGTTTACGATTCGCCTGCCGCTGACCTTAAGCATCATCAATGCCATGCTCATCCGCGCCGGCGGGGAAACCTACGCCGTGCCGGTCACGAACATCGTCGAAACCGCTCTGTACAAACACGAAGACATCATGACGGCGCAAGGGCGTGAAATGATCGATTTTCGCGGCCGGGTCATCCCGTTTCTGCGCCTCAGCCGGCTCTTTGATCTGCCGGAGGAAGAGAATAAAGGGAAATATATCCATGCTCTCGTTCTCCAGAGCGGCCGGAAGACGGCGGCGCTCGCCGTTGACCAACTGATCGGACAGCAAGAGATCGTCATCAAATCGCTCGGAACGTATCTCGGCGATGTCCCCGGCATCTCCGGAGTGACCATTCTCGGAGACGGCAAGGTTGCCCTGATCATCGACTGCGCATCCATTCTGTATGCCTAGGAGGGATCCATCATGAGTGAAAAAAAATATATCGTTTTTACCTTAAATGGAGAACGCTACGGGGTCCCGGTCGAGCAAGTGTTGTCCATTGAAAAGCCGGAAGGCGTCACGCCGGTGCCGAACACCGCGCCCTTTGTCAAGGGGATCATGAACTTGCGCGGCATCTTGTATCCGGTCATTGACATGAAACAGCGATTCGGCATCGGAGAATCGGCCGTGCAAAAAGAGACGCGCCTGGCGATCGTGCAAATCGATGACATTAAGGTGGCCATCCTCATCGACAGCGCCGAAGACGTCATCTCGATCGATGAGGAAAGCATTGAGCCCGCGCCCGAGGTCGCCGGCGGCGTCAAGGCCGACTACATTCACGGCGTCGCCAAAATCGACGACGGCCTCCTCGTTCTATTAAACTTGGACCGCGTGCTGCGCGACAAAGACGTTGAAATCGTTAAAAAGATTGAGGTCAATGAACGGTGAGCGCCCTGTTTAATTTGAACGAAAAACAGTTGGATCTTTTAAAAGAGATCGCGAACATGGGCGTCGGCCATGCGGCGACCGCCCTTTCCAGCTTGATCGGACAAACCGTCGAGATGACGGTGCCGTCGGTGCGCGTCGCGTCCTTTACGGAATGGCTGGGCGCCGATGACCCCGAGCGGACGGTTTGCGCCGTCTATTTTCGCACGACGGGGGATTTGAACGGTCATCTCTTCATCCTGTTTCCGACGGAGGATACGGAGAGATTGTTGGAAGTGCTCATCGCCGGAAAATCCGGGGGGGCGTGCACGTTGACGAATCCCGGTCTCGAGTCGTCGGCGTTCGGCGAGGTCGGCAACATCCTCGCCGGCTCATACCTTTCCGTTCTCTCAAACTTTACCGGAATTGCCGTGCAACCCTCCCCGCCGTCGATCAGCGTCGACATGGCGAGCGCCATTCTCGCCGAAGGGTTGATCGATTTGTCCCTTTACGGCGACGAGGTGATCGTCATCGATGCGGAGTTGCGGAACAGCGGAACTGCCGAGCCGATCCAATGCGCCTTTACCTTTTTGCCGGATCCCGAAGACTTGGAAACCTTCATGAAGATGCTGGGTGTTGCGGATGTGTAAAGTGATCGCGGTCGGGCTTTCCGAATGGAAGGAAGCGGAACGGCCCGATCGCTTGCGGACGGCCGGGCTCGGTTCTTGCGTCGGCGTCGTCGTCTATGACGATGTCGCGGGGCGGGCGGCGATGGCGCATGTCATGTTGCCCGACCACCATCTCGCGCGCTCCTCTTTTCATCCGGCGAAGTTCGCGGACACGGCGGTGCCGGGCCTCGTCGAACTGTTGTTGAAAAAAGGCTCGGCGATTGAAAATCTTAAGGCGAAATTTGCGGGCGGCGCGGAAATGTTCCCGCGATCCGGCGGAAACGGACAGGCGATCGGCGCGCGAAACATCACGGCCGTCATGGAAGGCCTGAGACGTCTGAATATCCCCCTCATCGCCCGGGACACGGGAGGCAACGCGGGGCGTACCATCGAGTTTGATACCGTCACCAGTAAACTTTATATTCGCACCGTCAAACGCGGCGAAAAAGAAATTTGACCGGCGCGAAAGCAGGCTTGATTTTGGAAAAGAGAGGGATGTGCATGGCGACGATGTCCCGATCGGCCTCGGATGAGGAAAAATATTACTGGGATCTTTGGCTGAAAGAAAAGGATCCCGAGGCCGCCGATTATCTGATCAAACGATATGAGCCGCTGATCGATTATCACGTGAACCGGATGCGCGCGAACTTGCCGAAAAACATCACGATCGATGAATTGACGAGCTACGCTTATATCGGTTTATACGACGCTTTGGTCAAATTTGATTCGAAGCGAGATTTGAAATTCGACACGTACGCTTCCATCCGCGTGCGGGGCGCCATCATCGACGGCCTGCGGCGCGAGGATCCCCTGCCGAGATCGCTCCGGGCCAAGACGAAAAAAATCGAATCGGTGATCGAGTCGCTTGAACAGAAATATCGGCGCGACGTGACCGTGGATGAAGTCGCCGAGGCCATGAACATGGACGCCCAAGATGTCCGCGACGTCTTGACCAACGGGATGGCCGGAAACACGATTTCCATCGACGAAGCTTTCGATCACTCGCCGGAGAGCGATCCGATCGCGACTTTTATTGAGGATAAAGCCACGCCGGATCCGGCGGAGAATGTCATCAAAACGGAAAGCGTGGAACGTTTGGCCGAAGAGATCAAAACGTTGACGGAAAAAGAACAGCTCGTCATCAGCTTGTTCTATTATGAAGAGTTGACGTTGTCGGAAATCGGAAGAATAATGGGGTTATCGACGTCGCGCGTCTCCCAGATTCATTCGAAGGCGCTGAAAAAACTCAGAAACGGCTTGAAAAAGGAAATCGCCGACCTGGATTGACCGCGATACATAATGACGACGGGGTGTGACCATGATATCCGTATTGCTTGTTTTCAGCCTGCTCCTGCATTTGGTGACCTTTTATCTGCTCATCCTCCTCACCCAGAGGATCAACCAGTTGAAGCATGCGCAATCCGAGCATGACCTGGAAGCGATCGACGCCGCGCTCAGCGCTCATTTGGAAGCCGTGCGCGCAGAAAACCAGGCCTTGCTCGACGCGCTCGACGAACACCAGGTAAAAAGGGATCAGGCGGCGCCCATCGAGCGTCGCGAAGAAGCGGCGCCACGCGAGGAGCAAACGAGCGCTCGCGGCCCGGCGGAGGAACGGACGCCGTCCGCCGGCGCTGAGGCGGTGCCCGCTCCCCCGCCGATTGACGGCGTTCAAGACCGCGTGGAGCCGTCGCTCTCCGCTCAAGTGCTTCATCTCGCCGAGGCGGGTCATGATGTTGAACACATCGCCAAACAATTGAAGATCGGCAAAGGGGAAGTTGAACTCATGCTCAATCTTCACCGCAAGCAGCATGCGGCCAAAAGATAGGGCGGTTCGCTTCCCCTTCGCTTTTAGAAGGGCGGTTTAAAACATCCGATCCGGCCAATCGTTTTAAAAACGGTCTCCAGGCCTCTCCGTCCGAACCGTTAAGGGCCGCCACGGTCCGCCGGCGGGGCGACTGGGCGTTGTGTCACGAGGCGGTTTGGCTGTTGCCATTTGCCATCGACTATGTTATATTTACCGTTGGTGTTATTACACACGTCCGAGGATGCGCGCACGGGTGCCGGTTGCGGTGGTGCGCGAAGATGAGGCGGACGGAGGTTGAAAACCAATAAATAGGAGGAAGAATGCATGGCTGTTATTTCGATGAAACAACTGTTGGAATCCGGCGTTCACTTCGGTCACCAAACGCGGCGCTGGAATCCGAAAATGAAACCCTACATTTTCACCGAACGCAACGGGATTTACATCATCGACTTGCAAAAAACCGTTAAAAAAGTCGAAGAAGCCTACAACTTTGTTAAAAACCTCGTTGCCGACGGCGGCAAAATTTTGTTTGTCGGCACGAAAAAACAAGCGCAGGATTCCGTCAAAGCCGAGGCCGAGCGCTCGGGCATGTACTACGTCAACCAACGCTGGCTCGGTGGGACGCTGACGAACTTCCAAACGATCCGTCAGCGCATCAATCGTTTAAAAGAAATCGAAAAAATGCGCGAAGACGGCACGTTTGACGTGTTGCCGAAAAAAGAAGTCATCCGTTTGAACAAAGAATTGGAACGCCTTGAAAAATTCCTCGGCGGCATCAAAGACATGGAACGGTTGCCGGACGCTTTGTTCGTCATCGATCCGCGCAAAGAACGGATCGCGGTCGCTGAAGCGCGCAAATTGAACATCCCGATCATCGCCATCGTTGACACCAACTGCGATCCGGACGAAATCGATGTCGTGATCCCGGGCAATGACGATGCGATTCGCGCCGTTAAACTTCTCACTTCCAAAATAGCGGACGCCATCATAGAAGCCAACCAAGGCGGAACTGAGGCGACCGAAGAAGAAGAGCAACCGGAAGAGGTCACAGCCGAATAAGCCGCATCGAATAAAGGGTGATAAAGGGCGCGAACCCTTTATCACCTTTTTAATGACATCTCGAAGCGCCCGCATCCCCGGACGGCGGCGCCTCTTATCCATGGAGAAATCACAGCGCGTCGGCCATGAGAGGGATGCCTCTTAATATTCAAGTTTTATGAACAGGAGGAGTCACAGTGGCAATCAGTGCAAAACTCGTTAAGGAACTTCGGGAAAAAACCGGAGCGGGCATGATGGATTGCAAAAACGCTCTCACTGAAGCGAACGGCGATATCGAAAAAGCGATCGATTTGCTGCGCGAAAAAGGCGTGGCGAAAGCCGCGAAAAAAGCCGATCGCATCGCCGCCGAAGGCCTGACCAAAGTCAAAGTGGACGGCGATAAAGCCGTCGTTCTCGAAGTCAACTCCGAAACCGACTTCGTCGCGAAGAACGAACAATTTACGTCGCTCGTCGATGAAATCGCTGACTTTTTGATCAAAGAAAACCCGGCGGACGTCGATGACGCGCTCGCCCGCGAATTTGCGGCGGGTCAAACGCTCGGCGACCGGATTAATGAAGCGATCGCCAAAATCGGCGAAAAAATTTCTTTGCGCCGCTTTACGGTTTTAGAAAAAGCCGCGAACGAATCCTTCGGCGCTTACGTCCACATGGGCGGCCGCATCTCGGTGCTTGCCCTTCTGGAAGGTGCCGATCAAGAAACGGCGAAAGACGTCGCCATGCACATCGCGGCGAGCTCTCCGAAATACGTTGCGCGGGAGGACGTGCCTGAAGATGAAATCAACCGCGAAAAAGAAGTGCTGACGCAACAAGCGCTCAATGAAGGCAAACCCGCCAACATCGTTGAAAAAATGGTGCAAGGCAGGCTGAACAAATTTTTTGAAGAAATCTGCCTCGTCGAGCAAGCCTATGTCAAAGATCCCGACATCAAGGTGAAGAAATATCTCGCCGACAAAAACGCGAGCGTGAAACGCTTCGTCCGTTACGAAGTCGGTGAAGGCATCGAAAAACGCCAAGAAAACTTTGCCGAAGAGGTTAAAGCACAGCTGAAAAAATAATGGCTTTGATAAAAGGGAACACGCCGTGTTCCCTCTTTTCAAACCGTTTTTCCGTAAAATATCTTATTAAGAAGGTCATCATGGGAAAATGACATAGGCTTTCGATCGAGGAGGTATCATCATGGCAACCCGAGCAAAATATTCCCGAATCGTTTTGAAGCTGAGCGGGGAAGCGCTCGCCGGGGACGCCGGATTCGGCATCGATCCAAAAATTATACAATCCATTGCGAAGCAAATCAAAGAAATAGTAGAATTGGGTGTGGAAGTGGCGGTCGTCGTCGGCGCGGGCAACATTTGGCGCGGCAAAATCGGCAGCGAAATGGGCATGGACCGCGCGACCGCGGATTATATGGGGATGCTGGCGACGGTCATGAACGCCCTTGCCCTGCAAGACGGCTTGGAAAAAATCGGCGTGGAAACGCGCGTACAAACCTCCATTGAAATGCGGCAAGTCGCCGAACCGTACATAAGAAGGCGCGCCATTCGCCATCTGGAGAAAAAACGCGTCGTCATCTTTGCGGCCGGCACCGGTAATCCGTATTTCTCAACGGATACGACGGCCGCGTTGCGCGCGGCGGAAATCGAAGCCGAAGTCATTTTAATGGCGAAAAACAAAGTCGACGGCGTTTACAGTGCCGACCCGCGCGTCGACCGAAACGCGGTCAAATACACACAGCTTTCTTACTTGGACGTCCTGAACGAAGGGCTGGGGGTCATGGACTCCACCGCCTCCTCGTTGTGTATGGATAACGACATCCCGCTGATCGTTTTTTCGATCACCGAACCCGGAAACATCAAACGCGTCGTCCAAGGTGAAGAAATTGGTACGATAGTAAGGGGGAAGTAAGATATGGCGAACGAAATTATCAAGGACGCCGAGTCCAGAATGTCCAAAGCGATTGACGCTTTGCGCAACGAACTCGCCACCATTCGGGCGGGAAGGGCCAATCCGGCGCTTCTCGACCGCGTCACGGTCGATTACTACGGCGCGGAAACCCCGTTGAAACAGCTCGCCGGCATCACCGCGCCGGAAGCGCGGCTGCTCGTCGTCCAACCTTATGATAAGTCGATTCTCAACGAAATCGAAAAGGCGATATTGAAAGCGGATCTCGGGTTAACGCCGGCGAACGACGGCAGCGTCATCCGCATCGCCATTCCGCCTCTGACGGAAGAACGCCGCAAAGAGCTCGTCAAACTCGTCAAAAAAGCGGCTGAAGACGCGAAGGTCGCCGTGCGCAATGTGCGCCGCGACGCGAACGACAGCTTGAAGAAATCGGAAAAAGACGGCGAGATTACGGAAGACGATCTGCGCCGCTTCTCCGACGACATTCAAAAACTGACCGACAAGCACATCGCCAAAATTGATGAAATCGCTGCGAATAAAGAAAAAGAGATCATGGAAGTTTAAGCGATCCTCGCATGACAACGGCCCGTTCCACCCTCTTCCCGGGTGGCACGCATTGACGCGCCCGGATCTTTCGTGTCACGACCGACCCATCCGGCGGGCATCCGCTCCATCGATGCGCGCGTCGATGAGCGGATGCCTTGATTATTAGTTAAATGGAGATAGGGGAATGGTCCCGTTTTTCACGGCTATTCAACCGGCATGACCGATCACGGATCCACTCTTTATATTCCTATTCCTTTTCCTTGGAGGATTTTCCATGCTTGAAAAACTGGCCAGTCAACAACATAATCCCTCCGGCGATGGCGTGGATGTCAACGCGTTTGAAAATATACCGCGTCACGTCGCCATTATTATGGACGGTAACGGGCGTTGGGCCAGGCGGCGCGGCCTCCCCCGGATCGCCGGGCATCGCGCGGGCATGAACGTCGTCAAGAAGATCGTCAGGGCCGCCGACCGGCTCGGCATCGAGATCCTCACGCTGTACGCGTTTTCGACGGAGAATTGGAAAAGGCCGAAGGATGAAGTCGACTATCTCATGCGGCTTCCCGAACAATTTTTGTCGAGCTATCTCAAAGAACTTGTCGAAAAAAACGTCCAAGTCCGCGTCATGGGCGATATTGAACGGTTGCCGGCCCACACCCGGCGCGCGGTGGACAAAGCCATGGCCGACACGGCCGCCAACGACGGCATGGTATTGAACTTCGCCTTAAACTATGGCAGCCGCCATGAAATCACCGAAGCGGTTCGGCGGCTCGCGATCGATGTGCGGGAAGGCCGAAAAGATCCGGAAGATATTACGGAAAAAGACATTGCCAAATACTTGTTGACGAACGTTTATCCGGATCCCGATTTGTTGATCCGGACGAGCGGGGAAATTCGTCTTTCCAATTTTATGCTGTGGCAGCTGGCCTATACGGAGCTTTGGTTCACCGACGTCTACTGGCCGGATTTTACGGAAGATCACTTTCACGAAGCCATTCGCCATTACTCCGGCCGCAGCCGGCGCTACGGTGGGGTCAAGGAGTAGACGGATAAGGAGGATTCTATGGTACAGCGCATCGTGACCGGGATCATCGCGGGATGCGGCTTCATCCTGATGTTGATCCTCGGCGGATGGCCGTTCGGCGCCTTCATCGCCTTGCTCGCTCTCATCGCCTATTACGAACTCGTTTCGATGGCCGGCGAGGGGGCGGCCGCCTTCGGGAATGCCGTCGGCGCCATCGCCGTTCTCTTGATCGTTCTTCAAGACAGGTTAAATGATGTTGGGTTTCACTCTGATCTTTCGGATATCGTCATCGGCCTCTCCGTGTTGTTGTTGATCGCAACGGTTTTTTCGCGCAACGCCTACTCGTTCAGCCGTGCGGCCGTCGCCTTTTTTGCCGCGTTTTACGTCGGCTTGGGCTTTCATTATCTCGTCGCGGCCCGCGACGAAAGTTTAGTGTCGGTTCTGTTCATTTTGATTTTGATCTGGACGACCGATTCCGGCGCTTATTTTGTCGGGCGCGCGTTCGGCAAACATAAACTCGCCCCGCATATCAGTCCGAATAAAACCATCGAAGGCGGGGTGGGCGGCATCCTCTGCGCCATCGCCGTCGCCTTCATTTTCCAAGCGATTCACACGCCGCCGGGGCTGGGATCGCCCGAACGGCTCGTTCTCGTGGCACTGGTGATTTCGGTGTTCGGGCAACTCGGAGATTTGGCCGAGTCCGCGCTCAAACGGCATTTCGGCGTTAAAGATTCCGGCAAGCTCCTCCCGGGACACGGGGGGCTGCTCGACCGCTGCGACAGCTGGATTTTCCTTTTCCCCGTCCTGCACATTTTTCAAATCGTGTAACCGGCTACGGCAAGGCGGTGGGTGCCGCAAGTGGATGACCGCATGGAAAGGAGCTTGAAAGTGAAAACCATCAGCCTTTTGGGAGCGACGGGTTCCATTGGCGTCCAAACGGTCGATGTGGTGACGAGCCATCCGGAACATTTCCAAATCGGGGCGCTCGCCTTCGGGCAAAACATCGAAAAAGGCGCCGAGATCATCGAGCGCGTCCGGCCGAAGCTCGTTGCCGTCAAAGATGAACAGGTCGCCGACCGTTTAAAGCGCCTTCTCTCCACACCGGTAAAAATATTGACGGGACGCGAAGGGCTGCGCGCCGTCGCGACTTTTGAAGACGCCGACGTCGTCGTCAACGCCTTGCTCGGCGCGGTCGGTCTTGAGCCGACGCTCGAGGCGATCAAAGCCGGCAAAACGCTCGCGTTTGCAAATAAAGAGACGCTCGTGACGGCCGGCCACCTCGTCATGGAGGCGGTCGAAAAACACGGAGTCGACTTTTTGCCGGTCGACAGCGAACATTCCGCGATTTTCCAAGCGATGAACGGGGAGGCGCGCGACCGGGTAAAGCGGATCATCCTGACGGCCTCCGGAGGCAGTTTTCGCGACTTATCGCGCGCCGAACTCGCCGATGTGACGGTCGAGGACGCTTTGAAACATCCGAATTGGAAAATGGGGGCGAAATTGACCGTCGATTCGGCGACGATGATGAACAAGGGCCTGGAAGTGATCGAGGCCCACTGGCTTTTCGGCATGCCCTATGACCGGATCGACGTCGTCATCCACAGGGAGAGCATCATCCATTCGCTCGTCGAATATGATGATACAAGCGTGATCGCCCAGCTCGGCACGCCCGACATGCGCGTGCCCATCCAATACGCCCTTTCGTATCCCGACCGCCTTGATTTACACCGGGGAAAAAGGTTAAACTTATGGGAAATCGGGGCGTTGCATTTTGAAAAGTTGGACATGGATCGCTTCCGCTGTATAAAATGGGCGTATGAAGCCGGCAAGACGGGCGGCACGGCGCTCACCGTGCTCAACGCCGCCAACGAAGAAGCGGTTTTCGCCTTTTTGAACCGGAAAATCGCTTTTCTCGACATCGAAGACATCGTCGCACGCGCCCTTGACGCACACGATCCGATCCAACGTCCGGATCTTGGAACCATCTTGGAAACCGACCGGAAGACGCGCGAGATCGTGCGCGGCTGGATTGACCGTCACGCCGCCACGCGCGCATAACGGGCGCTGCTTATTTCATAAATTCGGCGATACGAGAGGTGGTTGTCATGGAAACATTGATAGCTGTCGTCATCATTTTCGGTCTATTGATCTCCTTTCACGAGCTTGGCCATCTGCTGTTGGCGAAACGGGCCGGCATACTCTGCCGGGAATACGCGATCGGTTTCGGCCCGAAACTGTTCTCCATCAAAAAGGGGGAGACGGTTTATACGCTGCGTTTGCTGCCCATCGGCGGCTTTGTCCGGATGGCTGGCGAAGACCCCGAGATCGTCGAGATCAAGACGGGACAGCGCATCGGTCTTTATTTCAATCGTGACAACGCCGTCTCGAAAATCATCGTCAATCGCACGGAAAATTATCCCGACGCCAAAATCATCACCGTTGAGCGCGCCGATTTGGAAAGGGATCTCATCATAGAAGGTTATGAAGAGGAAGACAACAAGCCCCTCTCGTACCGCATCGCTCCGAAAGCGGATTACGTCATCGACGGGCAGGCTTTCCAAATTGCTCCGCTCGATCGCCAATTCGGTTCGAAGCCGCTGCTCGACCGGATTTTGACGATTTTTGCCGGGCCGTTTATGAATTTCCTTTTGGCGTTTCTCGCCTTCATCGTGTTCTTCGCCTTTCAGGGCGTTCCGAGCGATAAGCCGGAGCTCGGGCCTCTGATTAAAGGCAACCCCGCCGAGCGCGCCGGGTTGCACGAAGGCGATCGCGTCCTTCGGATCAACGGTCAGCCGATCGATTCTTTTAGCGAACTGACCGAATACGTGCGCGCCCATCCGAATGAACGCCTGACGTTTACGATCGAACGGCACGGACACATTTTGGAAAAGGCGTTGACGACGGATAAAAACAAGGACGGCGCCGGGGTGATCGGCGTCTATGGCCCGACCGAAAAATCGTTCCTCGGTTCCGTCAAAGCCAGTGTGACGCAAACTTATTATTGGATTAAGATGGAACTCGTCGCCTTTGAACAACTGATCACCGGCAAAATCGGTCTTGACCAGCTGTCCGGTCCTGTGGGTATATATGATATAACGGGGCAGGTCGTGCAAAACGGGTTCTTCTGGGTCTTGCGCTGGACCGCCGTGCTCAGCATCAATCTGGGCATCGTGAACCTGTTGCCTTTGCCCGCGTTGGACGGCGGGCGCCTCATGTTCCTTTTCCTTGAGGGATTGCGCGGAAAACCGGTCGATCCCAAGCGCGAGACGCTCGTCCATTTCATCGGTTTCGCTTTTCTGATGCTCGTCATGATCGTCGTGACGTGGAACGACATCCAAAAACTGTTCATGTAAGCGGAAAGGAGGCGGCTCTGTGAGACAGAGCACCATGCTCATACCGACTTTAAAGGAAACGCCGGCGGACGCGGAAAGCGCGAGCCATCGCTTCCTTTTGCGCGCCGGTTTCATCCGCCAAAACGCCGCCGGCATTTATTCGTATTTGCCGCTCGGCCATCGGGTCCTCAAAAAAATCGAGGCCATTGTCAGAGAAGAGATGGACAAAGCGGGGTGCGTGGAACTGCTGATGCCGGCGCTCCAGCCGGCCGAGCTGTGGCATGAATCCGGACGTTGGGACGTTTACGGTCCGGAATTGATGCGCCTGAAAGACCGGCACGACCGCGATTTCGCGCTCGGCGCGACACACGAGGAATTGATCACGAGCCTCGTGCGCGACGAGCTGAATAGTTATAAAAAATTGCCGATGACGCTCTACCAAATTCAGACGAAATACCGTGATGAACGGCGCCCCCGCTTCGGGTTGCTGCGCGGCCGCGAATTCGTCATGAAAGATGCCTATTCCTTTCACAGCGACGAAGCGAGCCTTGATGAACGGTACCAAATCATGTATGACGCCTACAAAAGGGTGTTCGAACGCTGCGGCCTGAACGTTCGCGCCGTCATCGCCGATTCCGGGGCGATGGGCGGAAAAGACACCCACGAATTCATGGCATTGGCGGAGATCGGCGAAGATACGATTGCGTATTCCGACCAATCCGACTATGCGGCCAACGTTGAAATGGCGAAAGTCCTACATATTGATGAAAAGCCGGATGAAGCGCCGCTTCCGTTGGATGAAGGGGAAGCGAAGAGAGGACAAGCTTATGAGATCGAAACCCGGTTTTTCAAAGCCGGGGAGGACCTCATCGCCGTGCTTTTCCGGAAGGGCGACGAGGTGAATGATGTCAAAGTGAAAAACGCCCTCGGCGTCGACATCGTTTTTGAAGCCGAATCCGACATCGATCCTTTAAACCCGTCGGAACGCGTCGTGGTGATGGCCGACAACGGCGTCAAAAATGTCGTAAACGGCACGCTGCTCGACGCGTCGGGGAACGTCCGTCATTTCAACGTCAATCCGGAACGCGATCTTTCCGCGGTCCGTTTTGACGATTTGCGAATGATTAAAGAAGGCGATCCATCTCCGGACGGAAAAGGGCGAATCCGTTTTGCCCGCGGCATTGAAGTCGGACAAGTCTTCAAACTCGGAACGAAATACAGCGAAGCGATGAACGCTCGCTTTCTCGATGAAAACGGGAAAAGCCGCCCGATCATCATGGGCTGCTACGGGATCGGCATTTCCCGGACGCTCGCGGCGATCGCCGAACAACACCACGACGAAGCCGGGCTTAAATGGCCGGTGGTGGTGGCGCCCTTTGCGGTCCATATCGTTCCCGTCAACGTAAAAAACGCCGAACAAAAACAGACGGCCGAAGCATTATATGAACAATTGAAAACGCAGTATGAAGTGCTGCTCGATGACCGCGACGAGCGCGCCGGCGTCAAGTTTGCCGAAGCCGATCTCATCGGGTGCCCCGTGCGCGTCACCGTCGGCAAAAAGGCGGGCGAAGGGATTGTGGAAGTGAAGGTGCGGGCGACGGGCGAGGTGCGCGAGTGCAACGTGAGCGAATTGCTTCACGTCGTTGACGAATGCCTTAACCGCGTCTGATCGGGCCGACCATTGTTCCGAAAGCAGTCCCGTAGCCGATGACGCCTTACAAACGCAAAAGGTTGGAAACGGACGGTTAGCCGTTCGGCTTCCAACCTTCGTCTGTTATAGACAGGGGGGAGAAACGTGGAAGGCAAAACGACGCGCGAGCGCTTTCTTCTGCTTCTCAAACAAATCGAGACGCCGGACGACCTCATGGAAAAATATTTAAACAGCGGGGAAATCGAAAAGCTCACGGTTTATCCGAACGATGGGAAATGGCGGTTTCATTTTTTGCTGGATCGGCCGTTGCCCGCTCACGTTTTTCAATGGTTAGACCGCCGCTTGCAAGAAGCGTTTCAACACATCGCCCGCGTCTCGATTTCGATAAAATATCGAGAGCCGTCTGCGGATCGCGCGCTTTATGAGCAATATTGGCCGTTCGTCGCCGACTTATTGGCCAACGATTTTCCCGCCTTTGAGCCGGTGTTGCAGGAGGCGTTATTCGACGGGGAAAAGATCAAATTTGAAGCGCGCAATGACGCGGAAGCGGAAGCATTAAGGCGGAAGCTTGCTCCAGCCATCAAAGCGCATTTCGAAAGGTATGGTCTTGCCGCCCCCGCCTGGGAAGTGGCTGTCAAAGCGAATGCCGACAAAGCTCTTGAAGATTTCTTTAAGAAACGCGACGAAGAAACGGAACATCTCGCCCGCGAGGCGGTCGCCGAGCGCCCCGCCAAGAATGAAAAGGCGCAAGAACAACCGGACGAAACTCCGCTGGCTTTTGGTTATGACATCGAGGACGAGCCCATACCGATTCGCGATATTCAGGACGAGGAAAAACGCGTCACGGTTCAAGGATATGTCTTCGATGTGGAGAAGCGCGAATTGAAAAGCGGGCGCACGCTCGTCCTATTTAAAATCACCGATTACACCGATTCGATCCTTGTCAAGATCTTTCTCCGCGACAAGGAAGACGATCAAAAGCTGTCCCGTTTGAAAAAAGGAATATGGGTCAAAGTGCGGGGCGGCGTCCAAAACGATACGTTTGTCCGCGATCTCGTGCTGCTTGCCAGAGATATCCGCGAGATTTATGTGCCGAAAAAAACGGATAAGGCTCCGGAAGGCCAGCGGCGGATCGAGCTCCACGCCCATACCGCGATGAGCCAAATGGATGCGATTCCGTCCGCCTCCGAACTCATCGAAAGGGCCAAACAATATGGGCACGAGGCGGTCGCGATCACGGACCACGGCGTCGTTCAATCGTTTCCGGAGGCCTATGCCGCTGGCAAAAAACACGGCATTAAAGTCATCTACGGGCTGGAAGCCAATCTGATCGATGACGGCGTGCCGATCGCGTTCAACGAGAAGGACATCAAACTGACCGATGCGACTTATGTCGTTTTCGACGTTGAAACGACGGGGCTGTCCGCCATTTATAATAAAATCATCGAACTGGCGGCCGTGAAGGTGCGAAAGGGGGAAATCGTCGACCGCTTTGAATCGTTCGCCAATCCCCATGAACCGTTGTCGAAGGTGACGACCGAATTGACGGGAATCACCGACGACATGGTCAAGGACGCGCCGGAAATCGAAACGGTGCTCGAGCGCTTTCGCGCGTTTACCGGTGATGCCATACTGGTCGCTCATAATGCCCAGTTCGACATGGGCTTCTTAAATACGGGCTATGAGCGCATGGGCTATGGGAAAGTGGAAAACGGCGTCATCGACACGCTTGAACTCGCCCGCTTTCTCTATCCGCACATGAAAAACCATCGATTGAACACGTTGTGCAAGGCGTTTAACATCGAGCTTGTCCAGCATCACCGCGCGATTTATGACGCCGAGGCAACCGGGCATTTGCTCTGGAAGATGGTCCTCGATTGCGCCGAAAAAGGCGTGCATTACCACAATCAGCTGAACGACAACATTGGCGGCCAAGGCCAATTCGAACGCGTCCGTCCGTATCACTGCACGATCTTGGCGAAAAACCAAACGGGCTTGAAAAACTTGTACAAGCTCGTCTCCTATTCTCACGTCGATTACTTTTACCGCGTCCCGCGCATTCCCCGGTCCCTCTTGGAAAAACATCGCGAAGGGCTCATCGTCGGATCGGGCTGCGACCAAGGGGAAGTGTTCGAGGCGATGATGCAAAAATCGGCCGAAGAAGCCGAAAAACTGGCGGCGTTTTACGACTATTTGGAAGTGCAACCGCCGGAAATCTTCCCGCATCTCATCGAGAAAGAGCTTGTCAGCGACGAGCTCGCCTTGCGGGAAATCATCGCCAACATCGTCAAGCTCGGCAAAAAAATGAACAAACCGGTCGTCGCGACCGGCAACGTCCATTATCTCGATGAAACCGACCATATCTATCGAAAAATTTTAATTGCCTCCCAATCCGGGAATCCGCTGAACCGGCAGACGCAGCCGTTGGTGCACTTCCGCACGACCGATGAGATGCTCGAAGCCTTCCGCTTTCTCGGCGAGGAAACCGCGCAGGAAATCGTCGTGACGAATACCCATAAGATCGCCGCGATGATCGATGAGGTCAAACCCGTGCGCGACAAGCTCTATACGCCCAAAATTGAAGGGGCGGAGGAAGAGGTGCGGCGCATGAGCTATGAAGAAGCGCGCCGCCGTTACGGCGAAGAATTGCCCGAAATCGTCGAGAAACGCCTGGAAAAAGAGCTGAACAGCATCATCGGCCACGGCTTCGCCGTCATCTATTTGATTTCTCATAAACTCGTAAAAAAATCGTTGTCTGACGGTTATCTCGTCGGTTCGCGCGGATCGGTCGGTTCTTCCTTCGTGGCAACGATGATGGGCATTACGGAGGTCAACCCACTGCCGCCGCACTATGTTTGCCCGTCTTGCAAACACTCGGAGTTCTTTACAAAGGGCGAGATCGCCTGCGGGTTCGACTTGCCCGACAAAAATTGCCCGAAATGCGGGACGAAATATGTCAAGGACGGCCACGACATTCCGTTTGAAACCTTCCTTGGATTTAAAGGCGACAAAGTGCCGGATATCGACCTGAACTTCTCCGGCGATTATCAGCCGATCGCTCACAACTACACCAAAGAGCTGTTCGGCGAGGAAAACGTCTATCGAGCCGGTACGATTGGCACGGTCGCCGAGAAAACGGCCTATGGCTTCGTCAAGGGGTATGAAAGGGACAACAACCTGCATTTCCGCGGCGCGGAAATCGACCGCCTCGCGATGGGGTGCACCGGCGTCAAGCGCACGACCGGGCAACACCCCGGCGGCATCATTGTCGTTCCCGATTATATGGATATTTACGACTTTACGCCGATCCAATACCCCGCCGACGATACCCAGTCCGAATGGAAGACGACGCACTTTGACTTCCATTCGATCCACGACAATTTGTTGAAATTGGACATTCTCGGTCACGACGATCCGACGGCGATCCGGATGCTTCAGGATTTGAGCGGCATCGATCCGAAGACGATTCCGACCGACGATCCCGAAGTGATGAAGATTTTCAGTTCGACGGAAAGCCTCGGCGTCACTCCGGAACAAATCCGCTGCAAAACGGGAACGCTCGGCATTCCGGAATTCGGCACGCGGTTCGTCCGGCAAATGCTCGAAGACACACGGCCGACGACCTTCGCCGAACTCGTGCAAATCTCCGGATTGTCCCACGGCACCGATGTCTGGCTCGGCAATGCCCAAGAGCTGATCAATAACGGCATTTGCCAGCTGAAAGACGTCATCGGCTGCCGCGACGATATCATGGTCTATTTGATGCACAAAGGCCTGGAACCGTCGCTCGCCTTCAAAATCATGGAGTCGGTGCGTAAAGGGAAAGGCTTGACCGACGAATGGATCGAAGAGATGAAAAAGCACGACGTGCCGGACTGGTACATCGAATCGTGCCAGAAGATCAAGTATATGTTCCCGAAGGCGCACGCGACGGCGTACGTCCTGATGGCCGTGCGCATCGCCTACTTTAAAGTGCATTATCCGATCCTTTTCTATGCCACATATTTTTCGGTGCGCGCCGACGACGTCGACATCGACGTGATGATTCGCGGCTCCGAGGCGATCCGTGCCAAGCTTGAAGAAATCGAGGCGAAGGGCATGGACGCTTCCCCGAAAGAAAAAAGCTTGCATACGGTCTTGGAAATCGCCCTTGAGATGTGCGAGCGCGGGTTCTCGTTCAAGCCGATCGATCTCTACCGGTCGAGCGCGACCGAATTTCTCGTCGAAGGCGACGCGCTGCTCGCCCCGTTTAACGCGCTTCCCGGCGTCGGTCGGAACGCGGCGATCAATATTGTTAAAGCCCGGGAGCAAGGCGAATTTCTTTCAAAAGAAGATTTGCAGAAACGGGCGAAGCTGTCCAAAACGGTTGTCGACTTGCTCGAACGCCACGGCTGTTTGCAAGGCTTACCGGAAGAAGATCAACTGTCCCTTTTCTAATGGGCGCAGCGCCGCCGGTGGAATGGTTGTAAACCATCCGCGTGTATGCTATACTATTTAAGGAAATACTGGTTAATAGTTCGTAACCAAGAGTGGGATCTTCCCACTCTTTCGTTTTCCATAAGAAATGATCAACCGTAAGGAGGGGACAGGCGCCTTTGGCCGGAAAAATCAGCGAGACGGTGCGGCAGCTCGCCGAATCCGTTCTCCAGGACATGGAAGTCGAAGTGCTTGAAGTGAAATATGCGAAACAAGGAAAAAATTGGGTGTTGAAGGTCACCATCGATTCGCCCGAAGGCGTCGATCTTGACCTTTGCACGCGCGTCAGCGAACGACTGAGCGATGCGCTGGACGAAGCCGATCCGATCAAGGACCCGTATTTGCTGGAAGTGACTTCGCCGGGTGCGGAACGCCCGCTCAACGGACCCAACGACTATCGCAGAGCCGTCGGCAAAAACGTCCGCGTCACGACGTACGAAGCCATCGGCGGAACCAATGTGTTCGAAGGGCTCCTTCGCGCCGTCGAGGATGAGTTTATGACGGTCGAAGTCAAACAAAAAAACAAAGTTGAAGAGGTCAACATTCCGTTTCGCTTGATCGCCAGCGCCCGCTTAGCCATCATCTTTTAATCCGTTTGAGGCAAGGTGCGGGTATGGAGTTCATAAAGGCCGATCGCTTGGGGAAGCCCGAGGCGAGTTTGTAAGGGGAGGATCAATGAGATGACCAGTGACCTTTTAGAGGCACTCAACGCTATCGAAAAAGATAAGGGCATCAGCAAAGACGTGTTGATTGAGGCTTTGGAAGCCGCCTTAATTTCCGCTTATAAGAAAAATTTCAATCAAGCCCAAAACGTTCGCGTCGACATCAACGAAGAAACCGGTACTTTCAAAGTGTTCGCCCAGAAGGAAGTCGTGGAGCAAGTCGAAGATCCGCGCCTGCAAATCTCCATTGAAGAGGCGAAAAAGATCAATCCGCAGTATGAAATCGGCGACGTCGTCGAAACCGAGGTGACGCCGCGGAATTTTGGACGCATCGCGGCCCAGGCGGCCAAACAAGTCGTCACCCAAAGGGTTCGGGAAGCCGAACGCGGCGTGATTTACGCGGAATATATCGACCGCGAAGAAGACATCATGACCGGCATCGTTCAACGGATCGATTCGAAGTATATTTACGTCGATCTCGGCCGGATTGAGGCGCTGTTGCCCGTTTCCGAACAGATGCCGAACGAAAGCTATCGCCCGCACGACCGCATCAAGGTCTATATCACGAAGGTGGAAAACACGCAAAAAGGGCCGATGGTGCTCGTTTCGCGCACGCATCCGGGCTTGCTGAAACGCCTGTTTGAACTTGAAGTGCCGGAAATCTTCGACGGCACGGTCGAGATTAAATCGATCGCCCGCGAAGCCGGCGATCGTTCGAAAGTCGCCGTCCATGCGGAAGATCCGGAGATCGATCCCGTCGGATCTTGCGTCGGTCCGCGGGGGATCCGAGTCCAGGCCATCGTCAATGAATTGAAGGGCGAAAAAATCGACATCGTGCGCTGGTCCAAAGATCCGGTCGAATTTGTCGCCAACGCTTTGAGCCCGGCGAAGGTCATCGATGTCCTCGTCAACGAAGACGAAAAAGCGACGACGGTGATCGTGCCCGACTATCAGCTGTCGCTCGCCATCGGGAAACGAGGCCAAAACGCCCGGCTCGCCGCAAAGCTCACGGGTTGGAAAATTGACATCAAGAGCGAATCGGAAGCCGAAGAAATGGGATTATTCGATCTGCTCGAAGAAAGAAAACGGGAATCCGAGGCTTTATTTGCGGATGTGGACGCGGAAGATGAGGCGTTTGAAGACGACGTGGACGCCGAGCCGATCGCGGATGGGGAAGACGCCTCTGATGAAGAGGAAACGGTTGTCCCGGACGACCGCTTCGATGCGACGGGTGCTCATGAGGAATCTGCCGATGCATTCGATGACGGCGGAAGCGAACGGGCGGAAGCAGCCGCTGAAACGGATCGGACCGATGCATCGCTGCAAGGCGCAGGCGATGACCATCCCGGCGCGTCTCTCGAAGAAGGCGTAGCGCGCGAGGAATAGGAATCGGAGGTGTTTTTTCGTGAAGCCGAAAAAAATCCCGATGCGAAAATGCATTGCCTGTCAACAAAGCGAAGAAAAAAGAAACCTGTTTCGCGTCGTCCGGTCCCCTGAGGGCCGCGTCTTTCTTGACTTGACGGGAAGAAGCAACGGCCGCGGCGCTTATTTGTCGAAAAACAAGGCTTGCATCGAAAAGGCCCGTTCCAAAAATCTTTTGCAAAAGCATCTGCAAGCACCTGTCGACGATTCCGTATATGAAGAGATGCTGGCCCATTTGGGAGACAGTCCGGATGACAGCCAAACGTGAACCCTGGGTTTCGCTTTTAGGTTTGGCATACCGGGCGCGCAAGGTCGTTTCGGGAGAAGAAACCGTTTTGCAAACGATCCGAAAACAAAAGGCGAAAGTCGTGCTGCTCGCCGGCGACGCTTCCGAACGGACGCGAAAGACGATCACCGACAAATGTCGTTTTTATCGCGTGCCTCTTTTAATCGTGACCGACCGCGCCACACTCGGATCGGCCATCGGCAAGCGAGAAAGAGTCGTCGCGGCGGTGACCGACCAAGGGTTCGGTGAGAAGCTGATCGCATTGTTGGATCCATCTAACCGGGGGTGAACGTATGACTAAAATGCGTGTTTATGAGTTTGCGAAAGAAAAAAAGATATCGAGTAAAGCCATACTCCAAATGTTGGAGGAAGTCGGCATGCCCGTTTCCAGCCATATGGCCGTGATCGGCGATCAGGAAATCAAAGCGCTGAACAATCGGTTGAATGCGAAAGCCGACGGCCAAGCGGACGGACAAAATGAAAAAGGACGGAAAGCGAACGGCCCAAATGCGGGCGGACAAAATGCGGAAGCTAAGGGTAAAGGCCGCGATCAACAACGCCGCAAGCACAAGGGCGATCGCCGTTCCGGCGACCGGCACCGTCCGGGCGATGCGAAGGCCAAGGGCCCGCTGGAAGCGAAGAAGCCCGGTGCCGACAGAATGAACCGCAGCCGGCCGGCCGCGGCGGCCGAGACGGCCGAATCCCCGCAATCGCCCCGCCCCGCAGCGAACAAACAAGTGGATAAAAATCAAAAAGATGAAGGGCGGAACAATAAGAAGGAGGAAGAGCGTGCTCTTCCGCCGCGCGGCAAAAACAAAAAGGCGAAGCGTGACAAAAACGATCGCCGCAAAACGCCGGCGCGCAGCCTAGAGATTAAACTTCCCGAAAAAATCACGATTTCCGGTTCGCTGACGGTGAGCGAGCTCGCCGAAAAATTGGGGCGGCAAGCGACCGAAATCATTAAGAAGCTCATGATGGTCGGCATCATGGCGACAAAGAACCAAGAATTGGACAAAGACACGATCGAACTCATCTGCGACGACTACGGCGTCAAAGTGGAGGAAGAAGTCCAGTTCGACGAGACGGCCTTTGAAGAATACGGCATGGAAATAGACGAGGAAACCGCGGTCACCCGCCCGCCGGTCGTGACGATCATGGGGCATGTCGACCACGGCAAAACGACGCTCCTCGATTCCATCCGCCATACGAAAGTGACCGAAGGCGAAGCCGGGGGAATCACCCAGCATATCGGCGCCTACCAAGTCACCCACGAAGGGAAGCGCATCACGTTCCTGGATACGCCGGGGCATGAAGCCTTCACGACGATGCGGGCCCGCGGCGCGCAAGTCACCGATATTACGGTGCTGGTTGTCGCTGCCGACGACGGCGTCATGCCGCAGACGGTGGAAGCGATCAACCACGCGAAAGCCGCGAAGGTGCCGATTATCGTGGCGATCAACAAGATTGATAAAGAAGGCGCCAATCCCGAACGGGTCATGCAGGAGCTGACGGAATACGGCTTGATTCCCGAAGAGTGGGGCGGCGATACGATTTTCGTCAAACTGTCGGCGCTGCGCGGCGACGGCATCGACGAGCTGCTTGAAATGATCCTCCTCGTCGCCGAAATCGAAGATCTTAAAGCGAACGTCGACAAGCGGGCGACCGGCACGGTCATCGAAGCCCAGCTGGATAAAGGCCGCGGTCCCGTGGCCACCCTGCTCGTTCAAAACGGTACGCTGAAGGTCGGCGATCCGATCGTCGTCGGCAGCACGTACGGCCGCGTCCGCGCCATGGTGAACGACATGGGCCGCCGCGTGAAATCGGCAACGCCGTCCACGCCGGTGGAAGTCACCGGATTGAACGACGTGCCGAATGCCGGCGATCCGTTCATGGTGTTCGAGGATGAAAAGAAAGCGCGGCAAATCGGGGAAGCGCGCGCCGAAAAGCAGCGCATGGCCGAACGGCAAGAAACGACCAAAGTCAGCCTGGATGATCTATTCCAAAAAATTAAAGAAGGCGACATAAAAGAGATCAACGTCATCGTCAAGGCGGACGTTCAAGGCTCCGTCGAAGCGGTCGCCGGCGCGCTGCAGAAAATCGATGTCGAAGGCGTCCGCGTCAACATCATTCATACCGGCGTCGGAGCGATCAACGAGTCCGACATCATTCTCGCTTCGGCTTCGAATGCGATCGTCATCGGCTTTAACGTCCGGCCGGATGCGCACGCCAAGCGGACGGCGGAAATGGAAAAAGTCGACATTCGCCTCTATCGCGTCATCTATGATGCCATCGAAGAAATGGAAGCGGCCATGAAAGGCATGCTCGATCCGGAGTATCAAGAAAAAATCATCGGCCGGGCCGAAGTCCGCACCACCTTTAAGGTATCCAAAGTCGGCACGATCGCCGGTTGTTACGTCACCGAAGGCAAAGTCAGCCGCGACGCCGGCATTCGTCTCATCCGTGACGGGGTCGTCATTTATGAAGGCAAGATCGATACCCTTAAACGGTTCAAGGACGATGTCCGCGAGGTGGCGAGCGGTTACGAATGCGGCATCACTTTATCCAACTTTAACGACATCAAAGAAGGCGACGAAATGGAAGTCTTCGTCATGGAAGAAGTGAAAAGGTGATCATTGGGCTCATCCGTTGCGAATGCGTCGTTTATAACTGCCAATCCCTAAAGGATAAGCGGTCGGTGGTCAAAAGCGTTTTACAACGGATTCGAAACACTTGCAACGTCTCGGTCGGGGAAGTCGACCATCAAGATGTTTGGCAGCGGACCGCGCTCGCCTTCGCGGCGGTCGGTTCGTCACGGGTCGCGGTCGAACGCGAGCTTCGCCGCGCCCTTTCCGTTATCGATCAAAGCGGTGACTTGGAAGTGACCTTGACGACATGGGAATGGTTGTAAAGCGAGGTGACTGATGTTGGCAAATTATAGAGTCGGCCGCGTCGCGGAACAGATGAAAAAAGAATTGAGCGATATCATCGCTCATCGCCTAAAGGATCCCCGCATCGGTTTTGTCACCGTCACCGATGTGGAAGTGACCGGCGATCTGCAACAGGCGACCGTTTATATTACCGTTTTGGGCGATGAAGAAGCGAAAGCTTCCACTTTAAAGGCCTTTGAACAAGCGGTCGGTTTCATCCGCTCGGAGATCGGCCGGCGCATTCGCTTGCGCAAAACGCCCGAATTGTTTTTCAAAATCGACGAATCGATCGAATACGGCAACCGCATCAATCAGCTCATCCATGAGATTAAGAAAAATGAGGATGAATAAGGGTAGGCGCCATCGTCTATCCTCTTTCTTTTACCAGATGAACCGTTCAGGGGGGATGGATGAAACGCATGGAGCACTTATCCGGTGTCATTCCGTTGTACAAACCAAAAGGCATGACGTCGCATGATTGCGTCCGCAAACTGCGCGGTATTTTGGGCATTCAAAAGATCGGCCATACCGGAACGCTGGATCCCGAAGTCGACGGGGTGCTGGCGATCTGTATCGGGCGCGCGACGAAAATCGCCGAATTTATCACGGGAACATCTAAGACCTATACGGGCGTGATCGCGCTCGGCAAGGCGACGACGACCGAAGACGTGTCGGGGGAAGTCGTTGAGGAAAAAGAGGTGCGGCACACGTGGACGCGTGCGGACATCGAACGCGTCTTCGCCGCGTTTGTCGGCACGATTCAGCAAACGCCCCCCATCTATTCGGCGGTAAAGGTCAACGGAAAAAAACTTTATGAATACGCGCGCGCCGGCATCGCCGTCGAACGGCCGACGCGGACGGTTGAAATCTATCGCCTTGAAATCGCCGGCGACGATGAAGAATTTTCGACGCGCATTCCTTTTACCGTCGACTGCAGCAAAGGCACTTACGTCCGGACGCTGGCCGTGGACATCGGAAGGGCTTTGGGTTATCCGGCCCATCTTGAAGCGCTGACGCGGACGCGTTCCGGCCCCTTCGCTTTGAAAGAATGCGTGACGTTTGCGGACATCGAACGGGCGGCGCAAGCCGGTGATCTCGCTTCCGTCGTCTTGGACATCGGTCGCGCTTTGAGCGGCATGAAGAAATGGACGGTCGACGGCGCATTGGAGAAAAAGGTATTGAACGGCGCGGTTTTGTCCGCACCAAAGGGCTTTCAAAACGAAGTTTTTTCTGTTTATAATAAGCATGGCGAATGCTTGGCCATTTATCGCCCGCATCCGTCGAAGGCGGGGTTGGTCAAACCCGCGAAGGTCATCGCAGTCAGAACGTGACCGCGGAGAAAGCGAGGTATCGTTTTTGGAAATCATCCGACTGACTCACCCCATCAGTGAATGGCCGGGACCTGCCGAGGATAAGGTGATGGCCCTCGGTTATTTTGACGGCGTCCACATCGGCCATCAAAATGTCATTAAAACGGCGGTTAAAATCGCCTCGGAAAAAAGCTTGAAATCGGCGGTGATGACGTTCCATCCCCATCCGTCTGTCGTTTTGCCCCGGCTGGCGAAGCGCGACGATTATTTAACCCCGTTGACGGAAAAAGCGGCCATCCTCGAAGACCTCGGCGTGGATCTTTTATATATCGTTACTTTTGATCAGGTGTTCAGCCGCCTGTCGCCGCAAGAATTCGTCGATGAATACCTCATCAAATTGCAAGTGAAACACGCCGTCGCCGGTTTCGATTTTACATATGGCCACATGGCGAAGGGCACCATGGAAACCCTTCCCGGACACGCCCGAAACATGTTTGAGGTCACCGTCGTTCCAAGGATTGACTTGAATGGGGAGAAAGTGAGCACCACGAAGATCCGCGAATTGATCCTCCAAGGGCGCGTTAGGGAAGCCGCCGACTATCTCGGCCGGCCGTATCGGATGCGCGGCATCGTCGTGCACGGTGACAAGCGGGGCAAGGCCGTTCTCGGTTTTCCGACGGCCAACGTGAGGATCCAAGAACCCTACGTGTATCCCGAAACCGGTATCTATGCGGTCCGCATGGAAACCGCCGCGGGCGCCTATAACGGCGTGGGGTATATCGGGAAGCGCCCGACCTTCTACGAAGGCGATCCGCCCGTCTCTTTGGAAGTTTTTCTCCTGGACTTTGACGGGGATTTGTACGGTGAAACCGTCGCCGTCGAATGGCTGGAAAAAATCCGAGACGATCAAAAATTTGCCGATGCGGAAGCGTTGATTGAGCAAATGAAGCGCGACGTCGAGCGCGCGAAAGCCTTATTTGCAAACCGCTATGAATAAATCCATAGACCTATTCTTGTATTTTGGTTAAAAAAGATGTATGCTATGTGTTGAACGCTAACCGCGGCGCGGCTGTGCGATTCACCGACGCTCGCTGGGCCGACGGGGATTTGTCATTGGGAGGTGAAAAGGATGGCTTTGACCAAAGAACGCAAGCAAGAAATCGTCAACGAGTTCAAAACCCACGAAGGCGACACCGGTTCGCCGGAAGTGCAAGTGGCTATCCTGACGGAAAAAATCAACTTGCTGAACGAACATTTGCGCGTTCACAAAAAAGACCATGCGTCACGACGCGGTCTTCTTAAAATGGTCGGCAAACGGCGCAATCTGTTGATGTACCTGAAAAAGAAAGACATTGCGCGCTATCGCGAACTGATCGAAAAACTCGGATTGCGTCGTTGATCGGGAAAAAGCGGGATTCGTTCCCGCTTTTTTGTAATAAAATGAAGTCATGCGCTCAAGCCGGTGCTGTTGCCGTCCCGTCATTTGGCGCATGCGCTGCGCTCGGCTCGCTCACGTCCGGGACCGGCAACCGATATGTGGCAAAGTTTCTAATAACGTTTGTTTTACATAAGCTCGGTTATCTTATGAATGGTGATTCTAACCAATCAGCGCCCCGATCATGATCGGCGCATGAGATATTGTTTGCGTGGAAGGGGTACCCATTGATGGAACAAGAAAAACAGACCTTCACCTTGGATTTGGCCGGACGGCCGCTCACCTTTGAAATCGGTGAGGTCGCCAAACAAGCGAATGGTGCCGTCCTCGTCCGCTATGGCGACACCGTCGTGCTGTCGACGGCGACCGCTTCTAAGGAACCGAAGGACTTGCCTTTCTTTCCGCTGACGGTCAACTATGAAGAACGTTTATACGCCGTCGGCAAAATCCCGGGCGGTTTTATCAAAAGGGAAGGGCGTCCGAGCGAAAAGGCCATCCTTGCCAGCCGCCTGATCGACCGGCCGATCCGGCCGTTGTTTGAAGAAGGCTTTCGCAACGAAGTCCAAGTCGTCAGCATGGTGATGAGCGTCGATCAAGACTGTTCGTCGGAAATCGCGGCGATGCTCGGTTCGTCCCTCGCCCTGTCGATTTCGGACATTCCGTTTGAAGGGCCGATCGCCGGCGTCATCGTCGGTCGCGTCGACGGACAATTCGTCATCAATCCGACGGTCGAACAATCGGAAAAAAGCGATTTGCACTTGACGGTCGCCGGGACGAAAGAAGCGATCAACATGGTGGAAGCCGGCGCCGATGAAGTGCCCGAAGAAGTGATGCTAGACGCCATCATGTTCGGCCACGAAGTGATCAAAAAGCTCATCGCTTTTCAAGAAGAAATCGTCGCCAAAGTCGGGAAAGAAAAGATGACCTTTGAACTGTTCGTGGCCGACGAAGCGCTTGAACGTCAAATCCGCGAAGAAGCGACGGACAAGCTGAAAGCGGCGATCATGACGAAGGACAAGCAAGAACGCGAGGCGGCGATCGAAGCCGTCAAGGCGGAAGTCCTTGCGCGTTATGAAGGGGACGAAGCGTACGAGGACAAACTCGATCAGATCGAAGAAGTGCTCCATAAAATCGTGAAAGAGGAAGTGCGCCGTTCCATACTCGTCGACGGCATCCGTCCGGACGGACGAAAGGCCGACGAAATTCGCCCGCTCTCCTCGGCGGTCGGCATTCTCCCGCGCACGCACGGCTCGGCCCTCTTTACGCGCGGACAAACCCAGGCTCTGAGCGTCTGTACGCTGGGCGCGCTCGGCGATGTCCAAATTCTCGATGGCTTGGATCCGGAAGAATCGAAGCGGTTTATGCACCATTATAACTTCCCGCCGTTTAGCGTCGGCGAAGCGCGGCCGATGCGGGGACCCGGACGCCGCGAAATCGGTCACGGCGCTTTGGGCGAACGGGCGTTGGAACCGGTCATTCCCGATGAAAGCAAGTTCCCGTATACGATCCGGCTCGTCTCCGAAGTGCTCGAGTCCAACGGATCGACCTCGCAGGCGAGCATTTGCGCGAGCACGATGGCGCTGATGGATGCCGGTGTTCCGATCAAAGCGCCGGTGGCCGGGATCGCCATGGGGCTCGTCAAAGAAGGGGACAATGTCGTCGTTTTGACCGACATCCAAGGCATGGAAGACGCCCTCGGCGATATGGACTTTAAAGTGGCCGGTACCGAAAAAGGCGTCACGGCGTTGCAAATGGACATTAAAATATCCGGCATTACCCGCGACATTCTCGAAACGGCGCTCAAGCAGGCGCGCAAAGGGCGCTTGACGATCCTCGAACACATGAAGCAAACGATTGCGAAACCGCGCCCCGAACTGTCGCCGTATGCGCCGAAGATTTTAACGATGACGATCGACCCCGAAAAAATCCGTGAGGTCATCGGGCCGAGCGGCAAGGTCATTAACAAGATTATCGATGACACCGGCGTCAAAATCGACATTGAACAGGACGGCACGATCTATATCGCTTCCGCGAATACCGAGATGAACGAGAAGGCCAAACAAATCATCGAAGACATTGTCCGGGAAGTGAAAATCGGCGATATTTACGTCGGCAAGGTCAAGCGCATCGAGAAGTTCGGCGCGTTTGTCGAATTGTTCAATCAAAAGGACGGGCTCGTCCATATTTCCGAATTGGACAAAAAGCGCGTCGCCAAGGTCGAAGATGTCGTTCACGTCGGCGACGAAGTGCTCGTCAAGGTCATCGATATCGACAAACAAGGTCGGGTGAAATTGTCGCGCAAACAAGCGATGGCCGACCAATTGGTGGGCAAACAAAAATAATGACAACCCGTGCAAGAGCCATTTCGGCGGACTTTTCTATCCGCACGCAATGGCCTTTTTTAATGCCTAAAATCCGCGCCTGCCCAGCGCATAAGACAGACCGTCCGACGCCGGTGCGGCAACCGGGTTAGGCGGCAAAAACGTTCGGGTCGAGCGGTTGAGAAAACCGGCGACCGCATGCCCTCCTTGAATCTCGAGTTCTAAGGCCCGGAGCCGCGCATAAGCTTGTACCAAGCGGCTAATGGAAGACAAACCGGGGAGGCCGTACGTCCCCAACCAGCGGACGGGGGGCGTGTTTTACCGGGCGCTTTAGTCCGGTGGATCGCCGGCCTTGAGGGAGAGGAATGCGGATGCGCCTGGTCAAAATCACCGCTGCGGTGGCGGCCGTTTTCGCGGTCATGGTATTTACATTTTCGTCATTAAAAAAGTATGAAAGCTTTTATTTGGCGCCGCTTCTTCCCGAGCGCGGCGAATTGAGCGCCGCGGGCCGGGCGGAGGACGCGCTTTACCAAAAGATCCAAGAGTTTGCCGAACGCCGGAACATTCCGCCCGAAAACGCGCGGATCGACCCGGTGTGGAAAGCGATTCCGGGGTACAACGGTTTGAAAGTCGATGTCCGGGCGTCCTATGAAAAAATGAAGGCGAACGGGCGCTTCGATGAACGCCGCCTCGTGTACAAAGAAGTTCCGCCGGCGGTCCACTTGAAAGATTTGCCGCCCCGGCCGATTTACCGCGGCCATCCCCGCAAACCGATGGTCGCCTTCTTGATCAATGTGGCCTGGGGCGATGAATATTTGCCGTCGCTGATTAAAACGTTGCACGATTACGGGATTCATGCGACGTTTTTTCTCGATGGAAGCTGGACGAAAAAGCATCCGGATCTGGCGCTGATGATTGCGGAAGAGGGCCATGAGATCGGCAATCATGCCTATAATCATCCCGATCTTCGCACCAAAAGCGCCAGCGAAGTCGCCGATCAGTTGAAAAAAACCAACCAGGCGATCGAAGCGGCGGTGCACGTGAAGCCGAAGTGGTTTGCCCCGCCTTCGGGCAGCTATAATCAAACGACCGTCGACGTCGCCCATCGGCTCGGGATGCGGACGATCATGTGGACGGTCGACACGGTCGATTGGAATCATCCCGAGCCCCTCGCCATGGTGCGCCGCGTCGCCCGCGAGACGGAAGCGGGATCCATGATTTTGATGCACCCGACCGATTCAACGGCCAAAGGGTTAAGCCGGTTGATCCTTGCCCTGAAAAACAAAGGATACGCCATGGGCACGGTATCCGAATTATTGAGTGAAAAACGGGTCGATGATGGGAAACCGAACGGAAGAGGAGAACCGTGATGGCGGTCGTCGCCAACGGGCGCGTCACCGAAATGGTGACCGTATTCGCCTGGCGGCATGGCAAACCCGCCGTTTCCTTTCGGCGGAACGCGTGCGAAGGGTCATCCATTGAGCCGCCGCGACAAAAGTGCTATATTTACCACTAGGAAAAAAGGGTGCCAGCATCGGGCTCGATCTCGGCCCGATCTTCCATTTGGGCAACCTCGCTGATATTTTTAAAGACGATGTAGGAGGCAGCATCTTGATCATCAAGCATACATGTCCTAATGGTGTTCGTATCGTTTTAGAACGAATCCCGACCGTGCGATCCGTGACCATCGGGTTTTGGATCGGAACCGGATCGCGCTTTGAAAACGAAAAAAACAACGGTATTTCGCACTTCATCGAACATATGCTTTTTAAGGGAACCGAGACGCGCAGCGCGCGCGACATCGCCGAAGCCTTCGATCGCGTGGGCGGCCAGGTGAATGCTTTTACATCGAAGGAATATACATGCTTCTATGCGCGGGTGCTCGATGAACACGCCGATTACGCGATCGAAATATTGGCGGATATGCTTTTTCATTCCACCTTTGACGAAGGTGAGCTCAAAAAAGAAAAACAGGTCGTTTCCGAGGAAATCAAAATGTATGAGGACACGCCCGATGACCGCGTCCACGATCTGTTGAGCCAGGCGAGCTACGGCTATCATCCATTGGGTCTTCCGATTCTCGGCAGTGAGGCTTCCCTGGCGACGTTTGACGCCGAGGCCTTGCGGGCGTATATGGCCGATCACTATGTGCCGGAAAACACGGTGGTCTCGATCGCAGGCAACGTCGATGAATCGATCATCGCCACGGTCGAAAGGATTTTCTCCGAATACCGGGTGGAATCCCACAACGTTCACTATGAAAAACCGGTCTTTCAATCCGGCAAAATCGCCAAGCAAAAAGAGACGGAACAAGCCCATCTCTGTCTGGGGTTCAACGGCTTTCCGCTCGGCGACGACCACATTTATGACATGATCGTGCTGAACAATATTCTCGGCGGCAGCATGAGCAGCCGCCTCTTCCAAGAAGTCCGCGAAGAACGCGGATTGGCGTATTCGATTTTTTCCTACCACACCGCCTATCGCGACAGCGGTCTCTTGACGATTTACGGCGGCACCGGCGCCGATCAAATCGACGAGCTTTATGAGACGATTCTCATGACCCTCGATGACATCCGGAGCAAAGGGATTACCGAAAAAGAGCTCGAGAACAGCAAGGAACAGTTGAAAGGCAATATGATGTTGAGCCTTGAAAGCACGTCGAGCCGGATGAGCCGCAATGCGAAAAATGAGCTTTTGCTCAACCGCCACCGTTCATTGGATGAAATGATGGCAAGCATTGATGCCGTCACGCTCGAAGGCGTCAAGGCGGTCGCTGAACAGGTGTTCGGCGGCGCGTTTTCCTGCTCCGTCATCAGCCCGAGCGGCCGCTTGCCCGCGCGGATCAAAGCTTGAACGAAAGGGGCCGGGACATAACTAGCCCAAAATAACGTAAAAAAGGTTCCGATTATCGCTTTTTGATGGTCGGAACCTTTTTCAGGTGTTATTTTCCCTTATATTTAGGTGGATTAACTTTTCATGGCGGTGATCTTTCTCAAGTTCACCGCCATGAATGCAAATCCCAATTCATTTTTCACCTTTTCTTTGCCTCTCACTGACAAACGAGTGAAACGCAAATTAGCCTTCAGAAATCCAAAAACTGGTTCCACATCAATTTTACGTTTGCCGTAGATTTCACCAGTTTCTTTTTCCGAAAGCTTCTGCCTAATGAATTCTTTATGTTCTTCCCATTTTTGGTTATATTGTATTCTTCGATGATGTCCTTCTTTTGCTTTGGTACATTGGGAACGGAACGGACAACCTGAACAGTCTTCACATTCGTAGACTTTAAATTCTCTGGTAAAACCGTTTCGGTCTGTGCGATGAGACCAATAACGGAACGTCAATTTTTGCCCGTTCGGGCATGTAAATGTATCGTCTTCCGCGTTGTATTCCCAATTGATGACGTTAAAAGGATTCTGCTTTTCTTTCTTTTT
>NZ_BDDQ01000019.1 GCF_002003465.1 Caenibacillus caldisaponilyticus
GCCCGGAGCCCCTTTATTTGCTTCCACCCGTTTGAGGGCAGTGATTAAGTTGTTCCGTGACAGAATCGTCTCCAACAGCGCCATCGAGATCTCTTTCCCTCCGCGGGATGGGGTTCAAGTCTTGCCGGGCAATGCTCAGCCCTCTATCCAAGGCCCTCCGGGCTTCACCCATCTTTCCTTGAAAGAGTTCCGTCAGGAATTCTGCTTCAGCGCATTGCGTCTCGAAAGAGTTTGATCCATCCCTGAATTGACGTTCAGCCCTTCCCTTTTCAGGCGTCCCTTACTCAGGTACTATGGCCTCTGCTGACTCCTGTACGTTCAGCAAAACCTCTCGATTTTGGTTGCCATCCTGGCGTACCGTACAGGTCTCCCCGGATAAGAGTGCGGACTTTCCACTCATGTACCTGCCCAATATACCGCCACAGCCCTTGGCGGCTTAGGACTTCATCTTGTTATGCAGACTCATCCGACTGTGACAGCCTCAAATTGGGTTCGTGTCCCTCAGGTCGAGTGTTTGCCTCCGGCTTCCTTCAGATTCCGCCTCACGGCGGACACCCTTGCCTTCAGCTAACGGTAGGCGCTCGCCAGCCCCCGTTCAGGACTTTCACCCTATAGCACCGCACCCATGCCGGGCGTACGTAAAATAAAAACGCGGCTGCGCGCCGCGTTTTTTGTTTGGGTTCGAATCAAAAGAGCCAATACAATAAAAGAACGAACAGAATCAAACCGCCGATCCCGCCGGTCAGAACGGACAAGCTCTGCCGGCGCCTGAGCGCGGTGTTTTTAAACGCATAACTTTTTTGCTGGGCCCAATCCAGCGCCGTGCGAACGACCAAGGCGCTCCCCGTGATAAACAGCAAAAGAATGAACAATACCCGCAACATCCCCCGCCTCCCACTTTTCGCAGACGCCGTCCGCGTCGGGTTCCGCCGCCTTGGCAGACGCGTGGGAACCCGCGGATCCCCTCCGGCACCCGGCGGTGATTCGGGTGTGGCCGACCATCCTCTATTATGATAACTTATGTGAGATATACTATAATGATGTTAAGAAATTCATGGACAGGGTCCCGCCGTCCGGGGCTTAAGACACGGCGGCCTTCCGTTTCCACGGCCATCTTTGGCCGCGCACCGGAATGAGCGGTGGAAGGCTTTCGGCTTGTCGATTTCGAATTCTTGGCCAGACTGCAAATGAGGTGATGTTGATGGGAAAAACCAAATCGTACTTGTGCGGCTTTTTGATCGGAGGAGTCGCCGCCGGGCTCACGGTGCTCTTGACCACCCCGAAATCCGGAAAAGCGTTGCGCCGTGATATCAAAGAACGCTTGGAAGACGCGAGGATTTCAGATCTGGGCGCAAGCATCGCCTCCGTCAAAACGAGCGTCGAAAGCTTTGTCAATAAAGGATTGCCCGCCCTGCAATCGACCGTTGAAGAAATTCGAACGATCGTGGAAACATGGCGGCGCGACATTCAACCGAACGTCCAAAAAATCGCCAGCGGCGTCAAACAATTGGACAAGGAGAGGAAAGCGATCGTTCTCAACCAAGATAAACCGAAACCGCCCTCGGATTGATAAGGGCGGTTTTTTCTACCCTCTCATTCAGCCAACCGCTCATTCGGCTCAGTCCGGCCCGCGATGGCCGTAGCCGCGAGCTTAACGGAAGTCCGGCGGCCTCCGCGTCCATCCGGTGCGGAAACCGTTACTTTTTGGCGGGGACGCGATAAACGTTAAATTCAAAGACATCTTGCGTCAAATCGATGGTTTTTGCTTTTAAGTAAAAGCGGCCGCCGACTTTGACTTGATCGAGAGCGATGATGATTTCATTTTGCGAAGGGTTGACCGTCACCCAATCGGGAAGCTTGCCGCCCGCCCGGATGAAGCGAAGCACCTCGGACTCCGGCAGGTTGAAACGCCCGAGCTTCACCGCCTTTTCTTTCAACACGATGTTGCCCTGGTCGTTCACCTCGGGGTCAAAACGTATGGTAAAGGGGATGTCCAACCCGAAAAGCTTTAAGGTGCCCGCGAGATCCACCCCGTCGTTCATCGCCACATGAAAGTCGAGATTGCCGGTCGGATGGCGGTCGATCTCATCATTGATTAAAGCGACCAGCCGGTCTTTATCGGTGCGCACCGTAAAAATCGGAGCGGATGTCATCGGCAAGCGGTGGGCGTGAGGCTTGTTCCCCGGAGCGATTGATGCCCAAACGAGCAGGATGACGAGCCCAAGGACGACGGCAAGGTCGACGCACGCCAAAATGATAAATGCTGTTTTCCATTTTTTCACGCGATCACCTTCTTCACCACTCGGCTGCTTTCATTAGCATATATCAAGCGGACGGATTTGAGCAAATCGAAACGATGCCGTCGCCCGCACAAAGTGCACGGGCATCCCCGCTCCCTCCGACGCTCACCCCGTCTCCATTTCGGAGCGGGACTACCATTTTTATGAGAACATTGGTAATCTATAAGTATGTTTAGGGATGGGGTGGGGGTTCATTCATGATATCCGTGGTTTTTACCGCTTTCGCGGCGGGGATTCTTTTTACGGTCAACTGCCTCGTTGCCGCTCTCTGCGACACGCGTGACATTCCTGAAGAAAAACGCGCCCGCCTTTTTCGCATCGTCAACATCGGCATCACGGCCCTGCTGCTGACAAGTTATTTTGAATGGCTGATCGATTTTAAGCAACCGTTGTAAAGCCGTTGATCTGCGCTTGGCAAACACCGGGCTCCATCAAGGCGGGATGGCCAGCCCAACAATGAGGTCTTTCGATCGATCGCTGTCGTGTGACTAAAGATGTGATTTTTTACAATTTCCTACAGTCGTTATCCCGCGGCTATAAAATGTGCTATAGTATTAATTGTATTTGCGCAACCAATAAAATGTAGGTAGGAGTGTTATTTATATGAAAAAATGGATTGCGGCCGTCGCCGTTGTTTTCGGTTTAACGGTGATCACCGCATGCGGAAACGGCACGGTCGTCGACACGAAAGCCGGAAAGATCACCGAAAACGAATTTGTCAAAGAGCTGAAAGATAAATACGGCAAACAAGTGCTGCAAGATATGGTCTACAAAAAATTGCTTTCCAAAAAATATAAAGTCACCGATAAAGAAGTCAATGACAAAATCCACGAGCTGATGCAAGAAAACAACATCACGAGCCAAGACCAATTGCAATCGGTTCTGGCGTCTCAAGGCGTCACAATGAAAGACTTCCGCGATGACGTGAAAACGCAAGTGTTGCTTTTCAAAGCGACGACGGACGGCGTTAAAGTTTCCGATAAAGAAATGCGGGATTATTTCAACAAAAATAAAAATAGCTTAATCGAAGTGAAGGCAAGCCACATCCTCGTCAAAGACAAGAAAAAAGCGGATGAAATCCTGCAAAAACTGAAAAACGGCGAGGATTTTGCCAAGCTGGCCAAGACCTATTCCACCGACGACGCCACCAAAAATAAAGGCGGCGATCTCGGCTGGATCAAAAAAGGGCAAATGGTGGCAGCCTTTGAAAAAGCCGCTTTCAGCATGAAGAAAGGAGAGCTGAGCGGACCCGTAAAAACCGAATACGGCTATCACATCATTAAAGTCACCGACCGCAAAGACAGCTACGAAGATTTCAAATCGGAAATCAAGAACAAAATTCTTGAACAAAAAGCCAAACCGACCCAAGAAGTACTGGACAAGCTCGTTAAAGAAAATGATGTCAAAGTCAAGGACAAACAATTTAAAGACTTGTTCAATACGTCCGTGACGACGAGCAGCGGTTCTGACAGCAACGCGAAAAAATAAGCGGAAAATCAATCAGCGACATGGAAAAACCGGAAAGCCGATCGAGCGGCTTCCGGTTTTTCATTTACATATGGGGCGAGATCAGGGTGCCTATCGATCTGACCCGCTTTCGTCTTCCCCGTGTGGACATTTCCCGAGCCTGTCTATTTTCGGTCTCCGGTTCTCTTCAGATGACGGCTTAATCCGTTCCCGTCTTTTTGCCGCGCCGTTCCCGTTCGGCTTCCATGCGGCGGATGTAGATCGCGCCCTCTTGTTCAATCCACTGCTCGTCCTCTTCTTCGTCATCGTTCGCGTGCTTCAAATATTGCCAAAAGCTGACGAGAATCCCCACCATGACGAGAACGACCCAAAACGGCAACGCCCCGATGTAATTGATCACACCCGAAAGCCAGCCGAGTTGCTGCATGACGTAAACCGCGACCAATGCAAAAATGAGAAATAACGAGCGCTTCGCCTTCGCATTCATGGTCAAACCTCCTTGAAGACCTGTCCCTCTGAGAACACTATATGCGAAAACGAAGCAAATATGACCGAACACGTGCCAAAAACCCAATCTTCTTTTCAACGCTCAGCCAACAAACGCGGTATCCAAAGGTGCCGGGAGAAACGGCAGCGCCATCTATCGCCCGTTTCGTCATTCATGGTTGACGGGCACGCGCCCGGAGAAGGTCGGCTTGTAAAACGCGCGATTGTCCATCGCAAAAAGCCGTTCGGTGAACTCGCCCGGCTTCGTCTGCTCAAGCGCGCGATTCATCATGTTCAGCTTGGCGTCCAGGTTGTCGATCATGTGGAGCACTTCGGCTTCTCGCACGAGCGGCGGTTTGGGACTTCCCCATTCCGGCTTGGAATGGTGGCTTAAAATCATATGTTGCAGCACGACGACTTCCTCGCCTTCCACGCCTAAAGCCTTGGCGGTTTCGGCGATTTCGTTCGCCATGATCGAAATATGGCCGAGCAGTTTGCCTTCGAGCGTGTAATTCGGCGCTCTGGCTCCGGAAAATTCAATGACCTTCCCCATGTCGTGCAATATGACGCCCGCATACAGCAGATCGGTGTCGAGCTCTGGATGGAGCTGGGCGATCGCCTTCGCCAAATCCAGCATCGAGACGACGTGATAAGCCAGCCCCGAGACGTATTCGTGATGGTTTTTGACCGCCGCCGGATACTCAAAAAAGGCGTTCTGGTGTTTTTTCACGAGCGCGCGGGTGATCCGTTGAATCGTCGGGTTTTTTATTTCGAAAATATACTGGGTGACGCGATCGACCATTTCCTCGACATCCATGGGCGCGGTCGGAACGAGATCGGATTTTTTGACGGAATCGCGCTCCGTTGCGGGCCGGATCGAACGGATGCGCAACTGTTTTTTGCCCCGATAGGACGTGATTTCGCCTTCGACCTTGACGACGGCTTCAGCGACGTACACTTCCTCATCCCGCGGGGTGGCGTCCCACAGCTTGGCCTCGATTTCGCCGGTCACATCTTGCAAGATCAGCGTGATAAACGGCTTGCCGTTGCTGGCAACCGAGCGGGTCGCGGATTTTATCATCAAAAACTGATTGACCGGATCGCCTTCCGATCGGTAACCGATTCCATTCATCGCCGGTTCCTCCTCATCACTCTGTCGTTTGTTTGTTATTTTACACAAGTCGGCAAACGCTTGTAAGCCGATAGATCGCCAAAATCAAACCGTCACGGCCCGCACGGTCGCAATTTTAACGGATTTTACCTCCGCCCGATCGCCGCTTGCGTTGTCGGGAACAAATACCGCTGCCGGAATCGGGAGGCGCCGATCCCATCTTTTCCATCCGTCCATGCGCCTCCCTCCGAGCATGAAAGGGCGGGGCCTCCCGTTCCTTCTCGCAGCGAAACCCAAAGGATTTTAAGCGCCGGAGACCGCCTTTTCGGAGGGCAAGCGGATTTCAAAGGCGACGCCGCCCGCCGTGTTTTGCGCACGGATCACGCCGCCGTGGCGTTCGACGATGCGCTTGACGATCGCCAGCCCCAGTCCGAACTGCCCTTTTTTTCCTTTGCTGAACGGCTCGAACAACAGGTCGATTTCGTCCTCTGGAATCGGTTCGCCGTCATTTTCAACCGAAAGGCGGACCTCATTGCCCGCGGACTCCGCTTTGAGCCGAATGCTTTGTTTCGCATAGCGCAAGGCGTTTTCCACGAGATTTTCCAATACGATGAGCCATTGTTCTTCGTCGACGTAAATCGGGACGTCGGCGCCTTCGATATCGATGGCCACCTCCGGCCTTCCCCCGGCCATCCGCTCTTTCACGATCTTTGCTAAATCCCCGAAGCGGACGTTGTTCCGGTCCGGCTTTTCCTCGGGGAGCGAGTCAACGCGCGTGAAATAAAGCAGCTTCTTCACGCGTTTTTCCATCCGCGCGGCTTCTTCCATGATGATGTCCATCGTTTCGTCCAATTGGTCGGCCGGGTAGATCCCGTCCTTGACCGATTGCGCATAGCTTTGGATGACCATGATCGGCGTTTTCAATTCGTGCGACGCCCGTTGCAAAAATTGTTTTTGCGATTCATCGTAGCGCATTAAATTGCGGCGCATGTGTTCGAATTGATCGGACAGCTGGCGAAACTCGTCGTCGCTGTTCCATTCAAAAGGCTTCTTCCAGTTCAGCCGGGCGATTTCTTCAAAGCGGTCGCCGAGCGCCCGGAGCGGCGCCTTTAAGTAGCGGGAGAGCCAAGCCGCCAAGGCGAGCGCCGCCGCCCCCGCCAGCAAAAACACGTAGATCAATTTCCACCAGAGCTTCTTGACCATCTGCTTTGTGTGCGTATCCCACATGTAGGAGATCAAATACATGCCGCTCGGTTCCGTCTTGATTTTCCGGACGACATAATAGAGGGTCGCGCCCTGATAATCGACTTCGTATTCCCCGACCGTCTTTTCCTGGCTTTCTGCGCGCTCCACCATTTTTCTATAAACCGACACGGGCAAAGGGTCACCTTTGATGCCTTGCAAGTCCTGATAATATAACATGTGTCCGACCGCGCGCTTGGCTTGCTGATTTTCGATGTATTTGCCGAGGTTTCCGTCGGGCGGCGACAAATAATCGCTGAGGTTCGGCACGACATAACGCAATTGTTCCTGCTCGATCAGTTGGAAACTGTCGTCCTTGAGCGCCTGCTCCAGCGAAAAGGGGTAGACGATGCCGACGATGAGGCCGACGATGACGATGAGGGAAATAAACGACAGCCAAATGCGTTTGGATAACGACCAGCGCATCGTCATGTCACGATCCTGTAGCCTTCGCCGTACAACGTTTCAAGCGCCAGCCGCGGCATCTTTTTTCGGATGCGGCGAACGACGTCGTCGACCGCGCGATGGGAGCCGAAATAATCCTCGCCCCACACCGCGCTCAAGATTTCTTCCCGCGTTTTCGCCATATTGATGTTTTCCAAAAGAAAAAGGAGGACGTCAAATTCCTTCATCGTCAAATCGATCTCCTCTTGGTTCTCGCCGAAGACTTTGCGCCGGTTGACGTCGATCTTGTACCCGGTCACCTCAATGATGTGCGACTTGAGCCCTTGGCCATAGACGCGATGGAGCAGTTTGCGCGCCCGGATGACCAATTCTTTCGGGAGAAACGGCTTGGTCAAATAGTCGTCGCTGCCCATTTCCAGGCCTTGGATGCGGTCGAGGTCGCGATCGCGCGCGGAGATGAAAATGACCGGCATTTCGGAATGGCGCGCTTTAATCTTTTGGATCAAATCAAACCCCGACATCCCCGGCAACATGATGTCGATGATCCAGAGGTGGGCGCCGCTGTGAAGATATTCCAGAGCGGCTTCGGCGCTGTGGAACACCTGCACCGTCCAGCCTTCATTCTCCAAATATTTGCTGAGTATGGAGGCGAGTTTGACTTCATCCTCTACCAAGTGAATCCGAAACGAAAAGGCCGTCATCCGTCGTCACCCCGTTTTGATTTGAATGGAACAATTCAAGCATATCCTCTGCCCGATAGCGGTGGCACGTCAACAAAAGGATTTGGTGCCGGCCGGACCATTCGCGCAGGAGTTCCAAGACGCGCGCCCGCCGTTCGCCGTCGAAATTGACGAAGCCGTCATCGACAATAAACGGCAGGTTCACGCGGTCATCAAAGAGCGAAGCGAGGGCGAGGCGCAAGGCGAGATAGAGCTGTTCCTTCGTGCCGCGGCTCAGCTCCGCCGCCTTAAACCAAACGCCGTCACGCCGTTCGACGGAAAATCCGTCGGCTTCGGAAAAATAGACCATGCGGTAGCGCCCGGCCGTCATGCGCCACAGATGCTCGCCGGCCAGCGTCAAAATGGTCGGCAGCCGGTTTTCCCGATAGATTTCTTCGGTTTCCTTCAACAAAACAAGCGCGGTTTGATAGACCGCCCACGCCCTTGCCTGTTCGTTGAAGAGCGAGCGCTTTTCTTCAAACTTGTGAAGAAGGTCGTCGTACGCCTCGTTTTCTTCCATTTGCCGAATCGCCGCTTTCAGGTCGGCGATCTCCCGGTCCACGGCTTTGAGATGGCGCTCCGCTTCCGCCATACGCGCATGGACATCCGCCTCGGTTACGCCTTGCCAGCGGCCGGAGCGAAGCCAGTCGAAACACGCCTTCAAATCGTCTGCGCGCGGCACCATCTGCCTCAGCTGCTTTAGAAGCTCCTCTGTTTGCTTGCGGTAGGCATCGTTCGCTTCTTTCATTTTTCCGAGCCGGAAAAAATCCTCTTCCGACTCGACTCCCGCCGCTTTCAAAAGGTCGCGGCATTCCCGCCGATAGCGGGCGATGTGTTCAACGAGCGCCGCGCGCTGATTGTCCAATTCCCGGGCCGCTTCCTCCAAGCGCCGCCGCTTTTCGCGCCTTTCCAAAGCGCGTTCCAGGCGCTTTTCCCATTCGAACGGATCCCCTGCCGGATCATTGAGCTGCTCGGCGCAAGCCGCCACCTTCGCTTCGAATGCGGCCAACCGCGCCCGGCGATCCGCGATCTGTCGGTCGATTCTTTCCAGCCGCGCCAACCGCTCCTGGATGTTTTCGACCAAGTCAAAGACATCGGGGAGCAAGGCGGGATCGGCGATTTCTGGAAAGCGGTGTTGCTCGCACCAGGCGGCGAGCGCCGCCTTCGCCTTTTCCCGTTCCCATTCGAGGCGGTCCAGCTTTTGGATCAAAGTCTGATATTGCCCTTGCTCTTCTTTAAGCCGCTCTTCGCAGGCTTTGAGCTGGGCGCGCCGGTTTTCTTCCCGCTCGTACCGCGCTTTCAGATCGGCAAAATCGACAGCGCGCCCATGCGATTCCAGCTCGTTCCATCGGCGTTGAAGATCTTTCGCCTTTTCGTCCGCCGTAAACTTCCTTTGGACGGCGCGAAGGGAAAACCAGGAAACGAAAGCAAGAACGGTGCCGAAGGCGGCAATCCCCCAAGCGAATGGCGCTCCCCGCGCCATCAACCAAAGGAAAAGCAAAACGGACAAGACCGCAACGGATAACGAGAGCCCATATTTCAAACGCCCGAAGAATCGTGCCAGCGCCCGCTCGCTTTCCAGTGCCTCCCGCTCGCGGACCAGCCATTCTCTTTCCCGTTCCAGTCGCTCCGGAGCGCGGGCCATGATCTTTTCTTTCATTTCCTCAAAGGCCTCATCAGGCAGCGCTTCGCGGGAGAGCTCGGCGCATTTTTCTTTTAACGCCTTGATTTTTGCCGCCGTTTCTTCCACGGCGAGTTCAAGCGCTTCCTGCGTTTTCGCGAGCCGTTCCCACTCGTCGTGCCGATCGTTGAGTGCCTTTTTTGCGTCCAAACCGGTATCGGCTTCTTTAAGCATAGGCAGCGCGGCAGGATCGGCATTCAGGCGGCGAAGGCGATCGGCGAGCGCCGCCTCTTCCGCGCGGCGCGTTTCATCGAGCGCCGCCAACTCCCGGCGCCATGATTCGGCGTCGGCGCTTTCCTTAAGCAGGCGGCGGATGTCGCGCTCACGGGCCAAGATCGGGTCGTCGTCCCCGCAAGCGGCGATGTCCGCTCGGATCGCTTCCAGCCGCTTATCGAATTCATTTTTCTGGGCTTCAAGGGTCACGATTTGCGCGCGCCAGCGCTCATAACGTTCCAAGCCGTTTTCCGGAAAACGCGAGGCGGCGGCGAGTTCGTCCTGCGCTTTTTTGGCGGATTCGTACTCGATCATGAGCGGCTCGCACGCTTTATATCTCATAAAGGCGCGCCTGTCCCTTTCCAGTTGCGCGCGCTCCCGTTCCAGCTGCTCGCGCGTCCGTTCGCGTTCCGCAAGCGCGGCCTTCATTTTCCGGTAATCGGCGAGCTTCGCTTCCCAGCTTTTCAATTGCTCGGACAACGCTTTAAGCTCCGCGAGCGTTTGGTTGGCCGCCGGGTTGCGCCCGCCCGGCTTAAAGAGTTCACCGGCCCTTTTTTCCAGCGTTTTCTCCAGTTCGTGAATGCGGGCGCTGCCGGCCATGCCGACGCTGAAAAGATAACGGTTCAACTCATCGGCTTTCATCCGCTCGATGCCGTTCAATCCGTCCAGATCGAAGCAGAAAACCGCTTCATAGATCTCGCGATCGACGCCTTGCAGCCAGTCGGCGAGCCGGCTTTCGTCGGCCACGTCGCCGTTTTCAAAATAAAGGATCGCCCTCCCCCCGTTTTTTCGAAGGTGGCGGACGACTTTGACCGTCCCGATCCCGGACAACGATAGCGTGAGGCTGCCGCCGATATCCTCCCGGCCGTCTCCAAGATACGGGGAAAGTTCCGCTTTGCGCGGAAAGCCGAACAGGATGCACTTGATAAAGGCGACGAGTGTAGACTTGCCCGCTTCATTCGGCCCGTAGACGATCAAAAACGGGCGGTCGGTGAACGAGTATGTCCAATCGGAGAACCGGCCGAACCGGTCGATGTGCACGGCGGTGATTCGCACGGCTTCTCCTCCCTTCTTCTGGCCGATGAGCATGAGCGGATAAGCGCCGCGGCGTCGTTTCCAAACGGCAAACGGGAAAACCGCCTTGATCACCGATGAACCCTTTCATCGGAACCCGGCCTTATCCGTTTCTTAAAAAGGCTGCGGCCTTCATGCCGCGGCCGTCTCTTTTCCGCCGCGCTCTGTAAATGGCGGATTAGAAATCCTGATTATAAATGGCAAATTAGGAATCCCGATTTTTCAACAGGGAATCGAGCAACCATTTTTCGGCGGCGCGCCAAATGGCTTCTTCGTCTTCCGGACCGAGCGGATCCAAAAACCGCCGGGCCTGGTGATGACGGTAGAGGGGAGCGAGGCGGTCGGCGAGCGGCCGTCTTTCATCCGCCAAACGGATGAGATCTCCGAGAAAGTGTGAACCTTGTGCGAGCTTGTCCCTGTCGTATTTCGGCGCGGTTTGATCTTCCAGCGCGGTGATCCAAACGAAGTCCTCGCGTTCGTCCTCCCCGTCCCGCAAAGCTTCGAGGTATTCATCCGCCCGCTCCATGAGATCCAGCGCCAAATCGCTTCTTCCGGTCAAAACGACGCGGAGCAGCACGCCGGCACCGGACCGGCGCCGCGCTTCTTTTTCCTTTAGACAAGCGCGGAGCAAAGCGTCCGGGTTCGGAGCGCCTTCGAGGTCGATCATGGCTTCATCCCATATGACGTCACCCGCGGGAATGAATTCCTTCGCGACGCGGCCCCGTTCCATCGTGACGAAGTAAAAGCCTTTCTCACCCGTCTCCTTGGCGGACAGTCCTTGAAGCGAACCCGGATAGACGATCGGAGGGTCATCATGGATGACATTCCGCTTGTGGATGTGGCCGAGCGCCCAATAATCAAAGTCTTTTTCCAAAAGATCGGCGACCGCAAACGGCGCATAGACGTCGTGATCCGCATCGCCCTTTATGCTGCCGTGCAGGACGCCGATGTGATAGTCGGCGCCGGGCGCTTTGGTATAGCCGCCGAGCATGTTGGTCGTGACGTGGCGCGTCGGATAACTGAAACCATAGAGGTGGACGGTCGGCCGCCCCGGCTTTTCAAAGCGCAATACCTCCGGATGCGGCCCGAACGTACGGGCGTTTTCCCCGTATTGAATGCCGGACCAATGGCTGTCGAGCGGGTCGTGATTGCCGTGGCAAATGAAGACGTCGATGCCCCGTTCGTGCAAGCGTTCGAGTTCGCGGCGAAAAAAGGCCTCGGCGCGCAGCCCCCGGCCGACGTGGTCAAAGACGTCGCCGGCAATCACGATAAAATCCGCCCCATGTTGGACGGCGAAATCGACAAGCCGCGACCAGGACGAAAGGGTGCTTCGGCGCACGCGCGCGCCGATCGCCTCGGGCAAACCGGACAATCCTTGAAAAGGATGGTCGAGATGAACGTCGGCCGCATGGATGAAGGTGACCGTCATCCGCTTTCCTCCGTTCCCTTTATTTCCTTCATTTTATCACACCGTCACCCGAACGACCATTCGTATCCCCGCCGAGCGCCGAACTCGAAGGACAGCGCTTTCAAATTTACAAAACGCGCGTTATAATAACCTCAAAAAGCGCATGCAACCGTCAGCCCGGCGATAGCGCAACCGCCGCGGCAAACGGCGGCATGCCACACACCTTGCCGAACCGGAAGGAGGACCGACATGCCGACCTACACATTAACCGTCTATGAAAAAGACGGCAAGAAACTCGTCGAAGAAACGTTTGAAGCGGCCAACGACCAAGAAGGGCGGAAGAAAGGGGAAGAGTTATTGAAAGAAAAGCATTTTGAACACCACACGAGCCGGGTCACTTCTTCCTCGGGAAAGCTTGTCCATTTTCACCGTTAAAAGGAAGACGAAAACCATCGTTCTGACCCAAGGTTGGCGCAAGGCGCCCGGCCGATTGCCGATGCGGCGCCGGACCGCCCGGTATGCCGGCTTTTTTGTAGCGCGGCGCTTTCGCCGTGCAATTCCTTTTTATTTGTTCCCCCGATCATCCACTGAATCCTTATCCGCGCGAATGTAGCGATGATCGGCCATAAACATCTTCCAAAAGAAAATGAAGCCTGGAAGAAGCAGCATCAAACCGATGAGGTAGGAAATCGACAGGGCCCGAAACGTATTCGGGTCGGTAAACCCTTGCGCAACCGTTACATAAGGATAAACGATATACGGATAATGGGCTTTTCCGTAGGCATACCCGGCGAGCAAATATTGGACGATCGTCAAGACGACGGAAGCGCGCGGAACGCCGGGCTTCGCCTTCCCCTTTTTTGAATAAAACAAGGCGAGATAACCGAGAAGAAAAGCGAAGACGGCCAATAACAGCCAGAAAAAATTCCCTTGCAGGCGCAAAAACAACCAATCCGCGTCGTTTTGCAGCGCAACGACGATCATGACCGCCATCAAGAGCGTAAACGGGCCGAGCCCGATGGCGCTTTTGCGATAAACGCGGTAAGCTTCCTGATCGCCCGCCACCCGCGCATAATCGGCGAGCAATAGCGAGGACAAATACAACGTATTGGTAATGGCAAAACCGGTAAAGGCATAAAAGCTTAAACTCATGAACAGCGTGGAAAAATCAAGCAACTTGACGCCGTTCACCGCGTGGATGAACGTCCCATGCGTGACCGGCAAAACGAGAATGAGCAAGGCCGGAATCATCACCCCGCTCATGCCGGAAATGACGGTTAAGACCCGCCGGTATTTTTCAACGGCGGAATGGGAAAAAACGAGGAAGGCGCTGCGAAAGGCGAGGAGAAGCAGAATCACGCTTCCCGGCAAGAGCAGCGTCGATCCGAGGATGTCATTGGCGCCCGGGAAAAAGCTGTAAAGGCTGACGACGATGAGAACAATAAAAACGTTCGTCACTTCCCAAGAAGGCGACAGATACCGGTTCGCCATTTCACTCGCGCCCAATTTTCCCCTGTTCATATACAACATCGACCAAAAACCGGCTCCAAAGTCGATCGACGCGGCCACGGCATAAACAAAAATAAACGTCCAAAGAATGATGACCGCCAACGTCGCATCCGCAATGTGCATGTTCATCCGCCCCGTTAAAATGGAATGATTTCCGCAAAACGTTCTAAAGCTTACACGCAGCAAAAAGATGCGCTTGAATGCGTAGACGAAGACACGTCTTCCCAGCCGCTGTGGCAGATGGTTGTCCTGCCCTTGGAAGACTCGTCCGCCTCGCCTGAAGCCATGCAGTCACACCCGCCCATTTTCAAAAATCATTCCCCATTCGGCGAGACTCAGTCGCCGGTTATAGGCTCTCCGGTTTGCCGGAGGACGGCGGCAAATCGTTGGCCACGGGATGCCTTCGAAACAAAAAGTACAAGACGAGAAGCGCCGCGATTAAGAGAACGATATAAACGGCGAGAAAAAGCGTGAACAGCCCGGCCAAATGACCGGCTCCGGTCACGGCTTCCTCCGTGCGCATCACGCGGTAGATCACCCACGGCTGCCGGCCCGTGCAGGCAAAAATCCAACCGAACTCAATGCCTAATATCGCGAGCGGACCGGAAGCAACAAAGCCCCACATCATGATTTTCGGAAAAGCGGGCCGTCTCAATATTTTATTCCAGATGAACCCGATCACCGATAAAGCCAACAAAAGAAAACCGATTCCGACCATGCCGTTGAACAAGACGTGGATAAAAAGCGGCGGCCATTCATCGCGCGGAAAATCGTTCAGCCCTTTGACGCGGGCATCAAAGCGATTTCCGGCCAAAAAGCTGAGCATTCCCGGAATTTTCAGCGCGTATTTGACGTCTTGATCTTTTTCGCTCACGTAGCCTCCGATGGCGAGCGGGGCGTGTGTTCGCGTCTCGAACAATCCTTCGGCCGCCGCCAATTTTTCCGGATTCCATTGGGCGACGCCTTGGGCCGTTTCATGCCCATTCAGCGCGGTCAAAACCGAAAAAATGCCGCCCACCGCGAGCGAAAGCATCAAGGCTTTCCGGTGGAAGGTGTAAATTCTTATGTAATCCCGTTGCTTCAACATTTTGTACGCCGCAATCGTCGCGATGAAGAAAGCGCCCGTCATAAAGGCGGATACCGCGACGTGAACGGCCTGATCGACAAAGCTCGGGTTCATGAAGGCCTGCCACGGGTGCACGTCCATGATCCTTCCGTCGACCAACTTAAAGCCGGCGGGCGTATCTTCAAACGTGTGGACATTGGTGATCAAAACGGCGGAAGCCATCGCGCCCAGCGTGACGAGGGAGACGCTTGCGATCCGCTGCCATGGCCTTAAACGGTCATACGCGTAGACATAAATGGACATGAAAAGCGCTTCGATGAAGAAAGCGTACAGCTCGATTTGAAACGGCAGGGAAATCACCTTTCCGACGAACGTCATAAAGCCGGGCCAGAGCAACATGAGCTGGACGCCGGCGATCGTTCCCGTCGGAATGCCGATGCCTAACAAAACGGCGAACCCCTTGGTCCACCGCCGGGCCATCACCGAATAATCGCGGTCGCCCGTTCTTTGATAAAGAAGTTCCGCCGCAAGAATCATGAGCGGAATGCCGACACCGAGGGTGGCAAAAATGATGTGAAAGCCCATCGTCGTTCCAAAAAAAGAGCGTGCAATCAATGTGTGCGACATGCCCGTTCGCTTCCTTTTTCCATGGTCTAGGTCTGGTTGTATTTTGCGCAACGGTTTCCCAAATTATTCTTCAATCGGTATGAAAATGGATATTTTCCATGAAAAAGCGCGGGGCAAGCCCGGGGCTGGGCGTGTCGCAAACTCCGGTGACTCGCGTTTATGGTTTATGGCGGCAGCGGCGCCGTTCAGCCTCCTTGGCGCATTCCCTATCGTCCGCCAAACATCCGTTGATGGACAAGCGCCCACCGCACCCGATCGGGGACCGATGTTATTTAGTCAGCGACAGTAAATAAGCGATCAGCGCGTCTTGTTCCGCTTTCGTGAACCCCGTCGTCTCATCCACGTAAAAATCATGGCCGCGGCCGCTGACGTGAAGGGCCTCCAACCCGGCGCGCCGATTGGCGGCGACCACGCGGGCACGCAGCCGTGAATCGACAAGCGCCCGCAAGCTGTTCCTGGGATCAATGGGCAGATTTCTTCCGGTCGTCCCGGGAATGCCGAGATCGTGCCGCAAGTCTTTTCCGACCGCGACGCCGCCGTCGTGCAAATACGGCGCTGACCAGTAAAGTCCGTTCAGGCTCGGCGTTTTATAGCCGCCCGCGGATACGCCGTGGGCGAATCCGAGTTGGCGTTGGGAAAAGCCGAGCGGCGCAGGCGGGACGTGTTGAACATCGGGATGCTTCGGCAGCGGCGTCGGGGTGTTGGGCGCGTATTGCACAGCCCGGCCGAACTGGTTCTCCGTTTTTTTCAACGCCCTCGCCCGTGACGGATCGGTGCCGATCGTTTTCGCGCTCACGATGCGATTGTTCGTCAAATATGCCCCGGCATGGCAGCGCAGGCACCCTGCTTTGATGAACACGCCTTTGCCCCGTTCCACCGCCTTTTCATCCAACGTGACCGGTGCCTTGGGCGGAACGATGGTGTTTTGCCAAGCGGCCATCGCGTTGTTTTCCCGGTTCACCTTTTGTCCGGGACTCGTTGCGATCAAACCGTCGGGGGCAGCCGGCGTCAGCTTCGGAAACTTCGGGTTTTTGACCAGTTGGTTGACGCCCGGCACCCCAGGCGTCGGATCGATCTCGGCGAAAAAGCGGGACGGCGTTTTTCCCGATGCCGGATTATAGCGGAATTTCGGGTTGGCGGCATTTTGCAAAATCGTCCCGATATACACTTCTTTATCGATGTCAAAAAGCGCTCGGCTCGCGTCGGCTTGCGACAACGGATCGGTATTTTGCGCATGGACATTGTTCGTAAACACGCTGAGCCCATGGAAAGGCCCGACTTGTGCGAAGCCGCTCCATCCATAGGGAAAATCGCCCTTCGTAAAAGCATCGGGAATCTTCGTCGGATTGGCTTTCAGATCAATGGTTGAATCAAAACTTCCCGCCGGCCAGCGAAGGAGCTGGGCGTCAACGGCGTCTTCCAATTTTTTCGGATCGGGAAGTCTCAGTTTATGTCCCCCGCCGTTCGTCACCGTGCCGCTCTTTTCAGTAATAAAGGTTTTCAGCGCTTGAATTTGCGCGTGCGTAAAATAAGAGGCGGAATTCGGCGCGAGCGCCATGAGCAGGCCGAGATTCAAATCGTTGTTGATCGCCCCTTCAACGACGTTTTTGGACATCCGGTCGACCGTGGCGTGACAGGCGGCACAGCTGATGCCGGCTCTGATCTTTCCGCCGTCGTAGTGGACGGGAATGCCGAGCGGCGCGTAGGCCCCCTTCGGCACGTCAATCCCCGTGCTGATTTTTTCACCTTTGCGAAACATTCGGCCGCCGATTTTCGCGTCAGAAGCCAATTCTACTTTCAAGTCGGTCGTCCCCTTGCCGTGAAGAGCAACGACCGCCTTCATCAGATTGCCGAAGGTTAAAGGTCCGTTAATAATACCGAGGATATCGGTTAAAAACACCTCATTGCCGAACGTTTCTTTGTAAAAGGCGGTCTTGCCGAGTTTGAGCAAATGTTCGTCGATTTTGACCGCCCCGTCGGCCGGCGACCGATGGTTTCCCCCGCCCCCGGCCGCCTTATCGGAAATGAAGCGCCCCCACAAATCGTAGCCCGTTTCGATAAAGTGGCGGTTGATCGTTTGATTCGCCCCGGGCATATAGGCATATTCAAAATGTGATGTCCAAACCGCTGCGATGACGGCCGCCAAAGCGGCAACCGCCCCCGCCGCGATCCAATGCCGTTTTTTTCGCACGACAAAAAGCTCCTTCGAAAATTCGTCAATACTATCATCTCTTCAAGCCATAAAATTATGTAAAAGGTAGGCGGATGAGGAGGAGATAGGGATGCTTCGGACGGTGCCGGCGCCTTCTAAACGGATAGAGGGGCGCGCCGCTTATCCCGGCGGGAAAGCGGAAAGAGGATACATAAAAGTCTGCGCATGCGCCGGCCATTCGCGGGCCACAAGTTCCGCCGATCCGCCCATCGGCTTGATGCAACCGGATGCGGGTCAAAAAACAAATCCCCTGATGCGGAATCAGGGGAGCTACACGCGGACGCGCATTTGTTTTCTAAAGACCTCTCTCACCATATAAGCGACGCCGTTCATGTCGTTCGTGCGCGTCACCCATTGGGCGGCTTCGCGCACCTTTCTCGGCGCATTTTTCATCGCGACGCCGAGCCCGCACTTTTCGATCATTTCCAAATCGTTTTCGGAATCGCCGACCGCAACCGTTTGCGACAACGGAACGCCGAGATGCGCGGCGAGATAAGCGAGACCGTTAAACTTTGACGTGCCTTTGCGCGTGAGGACGAACGTCCGCTCGTCTCTGCGATCGATCTCCAAAGATGGGAACAACCTGTTGATCGACTCGAGGATTTCATCGGCATGGCCCGGATGCACCTCGACCTGGACATCCGTTGCCTCGTCATCCTTTTCCCGCAAATAATCGCTTAAGCGCTGAACGTAACTCACCGGATAAAAAAGCGGTTCGTTCACGCCGACCGTGATTTTCGCGATGAGGTTTTGTTGGCGCGGCCTGTTGGCGATGGCCATTTTTTCATGGGCAATGCGCACGCGGCATTGATAGGTTTCCAAAAGTTCAACGAGCTCGAGCAACACGCCATGATGGATTTTATTCGTGTATACCGGCGCGTCGATGGAAGCCGAAACAAAAGCGCCGTTATGGGCGACGATCGGATGTTTCAACCTTAATGCCTTCGCCACTTTCGCCGCCGAATGAAAATGGCGTTCCGTCACCAGCGTAACGATCGCGCCTTTTTTTTGCGCATATCGGATCGCCTCTCTCGTCTCGCGATCCAGCCGATGATTGCTTCGCAAAAGGGTGCCGTCGATGTCCAAAGCGAGCAAGCGGTATACCAAGGTCATCCCCCTTTTCGATAAGATGGCGCCGTTCTGTTTTTATCCATATGTCTTCTTTCCGACGTTTAGAACAGGCCAAAGGCATGTGCCGAAACGCGCGACGGACGTGGGCCTCATCGTCGGGCGTGAACGGAACGACGGCCAAAAAAAATAAGCCTTAGAGGCTTATAACAGGAGACCAACCTATGAATCGCTTTAAAGATAACACGCCATTGTGAAGCGCATTTGAAGCTTTCATCAACTTTTTGTAAATCTTGCGGCGCCGTTCAGCCCGTTCGCTCCCTCCCCCAGCATGCCATACAGCTCCTCCAACGGCCGGTTCATCCGCCTATGCACGTCGTTGAGCACATCGCCCAGCCGCTGTTCCGCGGCGATCAGGCTCGCGATTTTCGGATGTTCCAACATGCGTTCCCATTTGTCCCGGATGTCGCGCACATCTTCTTCAGAGAAACGGTCGCCTTTCCGGCCGCGCGCTTCCACGTCGGCTTGAACGCGCTGAAACGTTTCATACAGCCGGCGTGCCGCCGCGTCTTCCAGCATCGCTTGAAAAGCGGCCTTCAAGCTTAGATACTCGCCGCTGGACCGAACGGCTTTTTCCAATTCATTCGCAAGCTCATAAAGATTGCCCATCGGATCCTCCCCGTTTTCATCGTTTGCTCGCCTGAGGCGTTCATCCCAAGTGTAACAGAGAAAAACCCGTCCCTTCATCCCCGGATTTTATAAACAAGGCACACGTTTATCATCCTCAGGCGGCACGACAGCAATCCACGCGCGGAACACCGCGGGAAGCAAGCCGCTTCGGACGAAGCCATGCCGTCAGCCAAGCGCCAAAACGAAAAAGGCTTGCACACCGCCAATCAAACCGCCGAGAAAAAATCCGAGATATGTGATCATTTTAAACTCCTTCTTTGAAATAAAAAGGATGACTTCCTCCAGTTCTTGCACGGAAAAGCGGCGAACTTGCTCCGCCACCAGATCTTCCAGGGCGAGGCTCCGCAAAATGACCGGCGCGCTCGCCGCCGCCCGTTCCAACAACCGATCGACCGCCCACGGCACCACGCGATCGCAAACCTCCGCGCTCCATTTGGCAACATCGCGGGCAAGGCCAGTGGCGAGCATGTCTTTCAGCGGAAGATCCGAGACCGCCCGAGGCAGGAGCCCGATCACGTTCAGGCGGGCGTTCGCCTCGCCGACGGTGAGCGACAAAGTGCGTTGCCATTCTTCCCTGAGCCGGCTTTCCAGCCATTCGGCCACCGCCGGTTTTTTCAATAAAAAGACGAGCTGTTCGACGAGCGCATCACCGTCGAGGAGCCAATTCAAAAGGTTGCCGAAAAGCCCTCTTCTTTCAAGCAGTTGGAACATCGCGTCTTTAATGAGGGCCCGGCCTTCGGCTCCGTCCAAAAAATCCGCGAGGCCTTCCGTGATGTATCGGGAAAATCGCGGGCATTCCCTTTCAACCGCCGCCTGCCAATTGCGGGGAAGAACTTCGCGAAGCGGGTAGTCGCCGTATCGTGTCAATAACTTTTCCCCAACCCGTCCCCATTCGTCCGTCATCCAGCGATCAAGCCTTTTCAGCAAACGATCGGCATCGAGGCCGGGAAGTTTTTCCCGCAACGCCTCGCCATTGTCAAGCCAGCGCTTGCCCGCGGCCTTTATGCGCTGCGCGATCCGATCGCGCAATCCCTGCTCCGACAATTTTTTCTCCAGTCCATCCGCCGTAATCAAATGTTTGATGACGAGCTTTCCGAGCGCATCGGCGATTTCATCCCTCCGCTTCGGAATGAGTCCCGGCGTGAACGGAAGCCGCCACTTGCCGATCTTGAGGGGGCGGTAAGGCTTGAACAGCATGCGGATGGCCACGTCGTTCGTCAAGCCGCCGATCACGGCGCCGACAACCGTAAGCAGGCAGACCGTCTCCAATGCGTGCCACCATTCCATAAACATCATCCTCTTTCGATCGGTTTGAAAACCGCAAAACGAATCACCACTTTAGGCAAACAACCATATGCTATGATCAGCACGATTAGGATGGAGGGATTTCCGCCGTGGAAATCATCAACGTCAAAAATTTGAACGGAGCATCCGCGACCGTCAGATTACCTCATGCATTATACCGCAGCGGCATTGAGAAAGTGAGCTTTTCAAACAAAATTGAGCCATGCGCCGTGACGACGACGGACGATGACGTTTGTTACATCTCTGAGGATCTGTTGGCATCCTTGATGATGCCCACGCCCATCAGATTGCGGGCGCTGATTAAAGACGACACGCTTTGCTTTTTGCCGGTCATCGGCATATTTACGACGGGCTATATCCGAGGCTCGGCGCGGCCGTTCGGCACGCGGACGGACGATTTCGCCAAGTTCATGAAACAAGCCGAGCGATTCGGCGCTTACGCCTATCTTTTTACCCCCGACCGAATCGATTGGAATAAAGGCGCCGTCCGCGCCGTCCGCTATCATAACGGGCGTTGGACGGACGCGGTCGCCCCTTTCCCCCAAGTGATTTACGACCGCGTGCCGAACCGCAAGAGCGAACATCTGCCGAAGGTCAAAGAAGCCAAAAAACGATTCCAAAAAGACTTCGCTGTCCCATGGTTCAACGGAGGTTTTTTTGATAAATGGGCGATCTTTCAAGCGCTGAAAGCCCACCCCGTCTCCCTTCAATATCTTCCCGAAACCGCTGATTTAAATTACGCGGCCTTAAAGAAGAATTTGGAGCTGTACCGTACGGTTTTCATCAAGCCGAAAACCAGCAGCCACGGGATCGGGATCAAAAGAATCGAAACGGCGAAAGACGGCTGGATTTGCGCGGAAAACAATTTGGAAGGGACGGTGCGGCGCCATTACGGAACGTTGGAAAATTTGCTGAACGCGGAGTTCGCCGATCACCATCCTTCTCAGTTCATTTTGCAACAAGGCATTCAACTCCCGCTCCAAAACGGCCGTCCATACGACTTTCGCGTCCATACGAACAAGGATCGGGACGGACGGTGGCATGTGAGCGCCGTCGCCGTTAAAATTGCCGGAGAAAACCGCTTGACGACCCACGCCGCGTTCGGCGGCGAAATCAAAACGCTTGGGGAAGTCTTCCGGCGCGAAGCGGCTCAAGAGCGTCTGAATCTTTTAAAAGACGCCGCGCTCACGCTCAGCGAAGTGATCGACCAACAAACCGACGACTTGCTGGGCGAACTCGGTCTCGATCTCGGTATTGACGCCGATCAGCGCGTCTGGTTGTTCGAGGCGAACGCGAAACCCGGACCGGCGATCTTCTCCGTGCCTTCCGTCCGCAAACAAATGCGCTTCGTCCATCGCTTTCTTTTGGAATATGCGACGCATTTGGCGGAACTCAGCATCCGTAAGCCGGATTGGCTGCACACCATCCGTTTGAAGGATTCCGTAAACATTTAACGCCGTTAACCGTCGCCTTGGCCTTCGGCCTCATCGGTATCACCCCCGGATTTTGCGCCATTCGTCAAGGGCTTTGCGGTGCCCGTATGGTGAGCTTTTGTCCCGGTCCCCGGCCCGCTCCCTGATCATTCGGTCCGCCTTTCGCTTTTCGGGAACCGATGGACCGCACGGCCGTTCCTTTTGATGACGCAATGCCCCGATTTTTTGCGCTTTTCATATGGTCCGCCAAATGTTATGTTTAACTTGAGGTGGGGCCATGATTACGCACTTTACCTATCGGCCGTTTTTCTCGCCGACATCGCGCAGGCAGGAATTTCGTTTTTCTTTTTTCTATAAAGGCGCGAAATTCAGCGGCATCTATCATTACAACGGGGCCATCACTTGGGACGATCCTCCGGACAAAGCCGATTTGGATCGATTGACAACCGAAATACATGCCCTGATGTTATTCCACGTCTACGATCGTTGACGAGGCGGAGTCACATAAATCTCCCCCGGATCGGACACCCTTGTCAATAAGGGGGTTCAAGCCATGGGTGAAAAGCGATACGGGCGATATGACTCGTTATCCGATGGAAGGGATCAATATTATCTCGATGTCGATCGCATGATCAATGAGGGCTTGGCGGGCGGCACCGTCGATCCGGATGTGGCGCGCTCCTCCGTCGATCAAGCGCGCGAGATCGTTCGCCCCGAAAGCAAACCGACAACCTCACACTGATCCCCGCCTCGATCTGAACGGATCGAGGTTTTTCTTTTGGCGTCTTTTCAACTCATGAGCCCAAAACGGCCAAACCAGGAGCGATGGAAACGCGATGAAAAGGGAAACGATGCTGAACCAATTGAAAAACCTATACGGCGATGCGTTTCTCGCAACCGACGGCGACCGAAGCGAAGCGGACGCCGACGATTTTTACTGGTTTTATGCGGAGAACGGCGTCCGATTCGGCGTAAAAAAAGCGGCGATGACGGACAGGGAACGGGCGCTGTTGGCGCTTCGCTTTCGTCCGGCACACCCCCCGCTCCGGCTTTACACGCGCGCGGAACGCTTTTGGCATGGCTTGCTTTTCGAAGGGCTGACGGCGGAACGCTTGGATCATGCGAATAACGCCCCTTACTTTTTGCTCCATATTGCCTTGAAAAAGCCGATCGCCGATGCGGAGGGCTTTCGCGAAGCGATCGGCGGACTGATTTCGAAAGAACCCGTCCTCTTGTGGAAAGATGAAGGAACCGCCGTCCTCGTCCTCAATGAACGGCCGGAAAAAGCGATCGTCCAGGAAGTCGTCGATCTCCTCGTGACCGATTTTTATATCGACGTCGCCGCATTCATCGGCGGACCGCTTGCGATCGATGAACGGGCCAAAGCCCGCTACGACTTGGAAGCGGCCGTCTTTCGCCTGGCGCGCCGCCTCCATCCGCAAGAACAGGTGTTCACGTTTGCCCAAGCGGCGCCTCTCTACGCGCTGGAATGCGGGACTCAGGCAATCGAGTCCATCTTCCAACCGCTTTTTGCCGTGTTGGATGAAGAAGATGCCGAAATGGAAAAAAGTTTGCTGGCCTACTTTGAACACGGGATGAACAGTTCGACGGCGGCCAAAGCGTTATACATCCACCGCAACAGCCTGCTTTACCGGCTTGACCGGTTTTCGGAAAAAACCGGACTCGATCCGAAAAACTTCAAGGACGCCGTCTACATCTATTTGGGCATTTTGATGCATCGTTTGCGAAAACAACGTTAACGCCGCCGTTAGGGCACACGGGTTCCGCCCAACAACGGGGCATGCGGCGGCGACCGAATGCGCAGCGGACGGGGCGGTCGTCTTCCCACCGGTCTGTGAAATTTATACAAGAAACGGCGGCGATCTTTGTGCAGGTTGCCGATGCCAACCGGAAAATAAAGCGTTTACAATGGATGTAGACGCTTATTTTCATTAGGAGGGCCGAAACATGGCGAGCATCACCATGAAGCACATCAGCAAGATCTATGAAAACAGCAACACTTACGCCGTTAAGGACTTTAACCTTGAGATTAAGGACAAGGAATTTATCGTATTCGTCGGCCCGTCGGGGTGCGGCAAATCGACGACGCTGCGAATGATCGCGGGGCTTGAAGAAATTTCCGAGGGCGAACTCTACATAGGCGACCGCTTGGTGAACGACGTCCCGCCCAAGGATCGCGACATCGCGATGGTTTTCCAAAACTACGCTCTCTATCCGCACATGAACGTGTACGACAACATGGCGTTCGGCCTGAAGCTGCGCAAATTCAAAAAGGCCGAAATCGATAAGCGGGTGAAAGAGGCGGCGCGGATTCTCGGTCTGGAAAAATTTTTAGACCGCAAACCGAAAGCGCTCTCAGGCGGGCAGCGCCAACGCGTCGCGCTCGGCCGGGCCATCGTCCGCGATCCCCAAGTCTTTTTGATGGACGAGCCGCTTTCCAACCTGGACGCAAAACTGCGCGTGCAAATGCGCGCGGAATTGACGAAGCTTCATCAACGCCTGCAAACGACGACGATCTATGTCACCCACGACCAAACGGAAGCGATGACCATGGCGACGCGCATTGTCGTCATGAAAGACGGCGTCATCCAACAAGTCGGCACGCCGAAAGAGGTCTATGAACTTCCGGAAAACGTGTTTGTCGGCGGATTTATCGGTTCGCCGGCGATGAACTTCATGAACGTCCGCTTGGAAGACGGTTACGCCGTCCTCGGCCAGACAAAAATCAAGGTGCCGGAAGGCAAAATGAAAACGCTGCGCCAGCAAGGCTACGTCGGAAAAGAAGTCATCCTCGGCATCCGTCCCGAGGACATCCACGACGAACCGTTGTTCATCGACGCTTCAAAAGAAACCGCTTTTGATGCGATCATCGACGTCGCCGAGCTGATGGGGGCGGAAACCTATCTCTATTCAACGATCGAAGGCCATGAATTCATCGCCCGCATCGATTCGCGCCACGATGTGAAAAACGGGCAAAAGCTCAAGCTCGCCTTCGACATGAACAAAGCCCACTTCTTTGATCCCGTGACGGAAAAACGCATTGCCGCCAAAGCGTGACCTGCACTCCGACAGGCTAAGAAAACAAGGGAAGCGCGTCTGCGCTTCCCTTGAGCCATTTTTATGGAGTTTTAGGATTGTGGATGGAAAGAACCCAATTGTTGTTGAGCTTGGGCGACCAAACGCTTCGTGATTTCACCGCCCACGGAGCCGTTGGCTCTCGACGTCGAATCGGCGCTCAGGTTGACCCCGAATTCCGCTGCGATTTCTTCCTTCATTTGATTGAGGGCACGTTCAATGCCAGGGACGAGCAATTGATTGCTGTTGTTTGTCATGTTATGTCACCTCCCGTTACATAGTGTGGCCCGGCTCGCTTTTTTCACGCATTCAACTTTTGCCAAGCCGATCAGGCGGCGCCAATTTTTCGTCTGACTCGCAAAAAAGGATGTCTTCGCCGGAAGAATTCGATTAAAATGAAAACGGACGCATGCGGAAAGGAGAGAGGCTTGTGAAGGCAACGAACCTTATTCATGTGCCGCTGATCCGGCAGTTGCCGGAATTGCCGCGCGGTTGTGAAGTGACGTCGCTCGCGATGATGCTCGCGCATGCGGGCATTCAAGCGGACAAAATGGAGCTGGCGGCGTCCATCCGGAAAGTGCCGTTTGAAGAGGACGGCTTGCGCGGCAACCTGTATGACGGTTTTGTCGGTGATATGTATTCATTTGAGACGGACGGCCTCGGCGTCTACGATGAACCGATCATCGAGCTCGCCCGCCGCTATCTGGGCGACCGCGTCGTCGTCTTGACGGGAAAGCCTTGGGAGGCCGTCGAAAAACAATTGGATAAGGAGCGTCCGGTGTGGGTCGTCGTCAATGAAGAATTCCGCCCGCTGCCCGAAAGCGACTGGCAAACTTGGCAAACCCGGCGCGGCGAATTAAAGGTCACCTACAAGGAGCATGCGGTCTTGGTCACGGGTTACGACGCCGACCATGTCTACTTTAACGATCCGCTTGCGGGCATTCAAAACCGGCGGGCTCCGAAAAAAGAATTCGTGGCGGCCTGGGAGCAATTCCATAACCAAGCGGTATCTTATGACTAAAACCGACGGGCCGGCCGCCATTACGGCAACCGGCCCGTCCTTTTTCGCGTTTCGCTCGGAAAGACATCCGGCATGGAAAATATCTTACAGTCGGCAAATCCCGAGCGGACATTCTTCGCAGTGGCAAATTTTTTTCAGATCGTCCATATTGATGATGCGGATCCGTCCGCGGTCGGTTTCGATTAAACCGTCCCGTTTAAATTGGGCGAGCGTGCGGTTGACGGTTTCGCGGGTCGCGCCGATCAAACGGGCAAAATCATTGTTCGTAAATTTTCTCATGATCAGATAGCCGCGGTCATCTTTGATCCCGTACGTGTTGCTCGCCCTGATCAACACCGAAGCGAGCGCGCCGTTTTTTCCGTTGAACGTGAGATCGCGCAATTTTAACTGGGTGTAACGGTGCATGTGCGTCAACCACGAAGCGTATTGGACCGCCAATTCACCATACTGGTAAATCAACCATTCCAAATCTTGTTTTTGGATGACGCCCAGCTTCACGTCATCCAACGCTTCGGCCGTAAAAATGCAGCGTTGGTCATGATCAAGGTCGATTTCTCCGAAGAAGTCCCCCGCAAAGAAATAATAAAGCACAAGGTCAGACCCGTCTTCGCTCGTCTTGGTGAGCTTGACCGTTCCTTCTTTGGTATAATAAAATTTGTCCGCCGGATCGCCTTCGATATAGATGGTCGATCCTGCCGGAAATTCTTTATAAGTCATGACGCTTTCCAATTTTTCCAGGCAATCGTCGGTAAAAATCCGACAGTTTTGCTTTGCCGTCATGGCATCCAAAGGCATGGCCGCACCCATTTTAACAACCTCCTTCAATCTTTCGTTACACATCTGTCGTCGCCCCAACGCGATCAATCGTTGGGTATTCCGCGATTTTGCCGAATCCAGCGGATTCAATCCGCCGCCCTGACTCAAGCGGCTCAAAACACGACGAAGGAGAACAACGATGAATGTTACGGACCCACCCGTTTTCGTGCGATGCCTTTTTGCGTCTCAATAATGGAAAGTAGGAGCCAAGAACGTTAAAACGATGAACGGCATCACCTACAGGCGCTTAAGATCCGCCGCCGTCGAAGTTGGCGTGAAAGTAAGGCTTCAGTTCCATCAACTTGTCTTCCGGCAAGGTGTCCTGAATCATTTGGAAAAGATGGCGCTCTTCTTTTCTGACATGGGCTTCCAACAATTCGCCCAACTCGCGCATGCGTCCAATGGGCGGTTCACCGCTGCCGATAACCTCCGTTACGAGCGCGCGGATTTTGACGTGTTCAAGCAAGTTCTCCTTGATGTCCTCCCGGTCCACATCCGCATGCTGTGCATAAGCGGGCCATAATATTTCTTCTTCTTCGCGAAAATGCGCATTCCCGCCGTTTTCCCAAAACGCTCTCAACTTTTGAACGACCTCTTGAGGAGTCCCCATGCTTTGTTCCGTGCCGACCCGCTTCAGTTCCAACGCTCTAGCGAGAGCGTGGTGGTGATGATGGGAAAGCGGAACAAGCGCGTCGTGCCTTTTCATGAAAACGGCCTCCTTCCAAGTCAAAAGGCCTTGGCCTTCAGACTCTACACCGTGCCGCGCAAGCGCTCGATATCCAAAATCGCGATGGACTGTCGGTCGGACTTCAGAAGGTTTTCCTTCTTCAGACGGTTAAAAATGCGGTTGATCGACTCGCGCGACGCTCCGACCATGTTGGCAAAATCTTGATGGGTGATCGGCATCTCAATGACGAGCGCACCCTCTTTTTGTTTTCCGGACTCTTCCGCCAGCCGCAACAGGTTGTGGACGACGCGCTCATAGACGTCATCCGAGATCAACTCTTGGAGGCGCTGTTGTAACGCCATCATCTTTCGCCCCATGATTTTCATGAGCTTCATGGCGATTTGCGGCGATTCCAAGATGATCCGTTCAAAATCGTCCAAGCGGATGTTCAGCAAGGTCGCTTGCTGAATCGCTTCCGCCGATGCGGGATAAGGCCCGTCATCAAAAAAGCCGATGTGCGGAAACATTTCGCCTTCCTTCAAGAGATTGATGACTTGCTCATCACCGTCTTCGTCCACCTTAAAGATCTTTACCGATCCGGAACAGATGAAGTAGACGGCTTCCCGCGGTTCCCCTTCCATGAACACCAATTGTTTGCGCGCATAACGTCGTTCGGTCGCGATCTCTGCCAAGCGTGTCCGCTCATCCTCGTTCAATTCGGAGAAAAGCGGAACCCGCTTTAGAAATTCAACGATTTCCTTCATTATTTTTATCGCCCCCGGCGAACCGCGTGTTTCCTTCTACCTATAGTATAAACCACCGGAGGCGACAGACAATCGGATTGAAGAAAACGACATAAATTGGTCAAAAAAGCGTGAAATCGATCATATCAAACGACGGCGGAAAGCGCTTAACGGAGAAATCGCGGCCTCCCCAATGCCGTCAATCTCTATGAAAAAAGTCGCGGTTGAGCTGGATGAAGCGCTTTTCGTCTTCCGGCACTTCCTCTTCAGGATAAATGGCCGCCTCCGGACAAACCGCTTCGCATGCGCCGCAATCGATGCATACATCCGGATCAATAAAAAACATCTCTTCGCCCTCCTGAATGCAATCGACCGGGCACACCTGCGCGCATTCGCCGACTTTTTTTCCGATGCACGACGATGTGATGACATAAGCCAAGGCGCATTCCTCCTTCCCCATTTGTCTCATCCAAGGTTCAAAAGAAAGTTCTCCATCACTTGCGATGGACGGTACGGCGCAAGAGGCCGCCCGATTTATCGCAGAGAATCCCCTTCCCGCCTATCGCGTTCAGTAAAGGTTTTCCCTAACTTTCGCCACATCCATGCCGGTTTCACCATGTGTCGGCGTGCTTCCGGAATCCTCCGCCGTCCCGGTGCTGTTCCGGAAGCGGAAGTCGGTTGCGTTTATTTTGACCGCTGTTTCTTTTTTTCATCAGCGAATGTCAGCAAACGCTCGATGGACCGCTCAAGTTCATCCAAGCGGTTTAAAACCGGTCGGATCGCCTCTTCGAGCATGTTTTTTAACCTTTCTTGGCGATCTTCGTTGTTCATAAACAGCCTCCTTTCCGGGACGCTTACTTATATCTTAAAAGCACGCGCCCGGCGAAAATGTGATCCCTATCACATTCACCAAATCCGCGGCCGTCAATGGCAAGCATGGCGCCGGACGGCGGATCTTTTGAACAAAATATGGCCTTCTTGTGAAACGTCTGTGAACAATACACGATATGTGACATTTCTCACATATTCGGGTCGCGGCGGGCGATTAAAATGTGTGTGTAGTAAAAAAAGTTGTTTTTTGATAACAACTTTCATTCGGAAAGGAGAGTTAACATGAAGTCAAGGTGGTGGAAGGGACTCATTCTCGGCGCTTTCAGCTTGTTCGCCTTAACCGGCTGCAGCGAAAAGTACCCGGTCCTTCATCCTGTCGGTCCCGTCGGCGAACAAGAACTCTTTCTTATTAAATTCTCGACCTTGTTAGCCGCCATTGTCGTTATTCCCGTTATCGCACTGTTAATTTTCATCGTCTACCGTTACCGGGATAAACCGGACAACCAAGCGCCGTATCAACCGGAATGGTCGGAAAGCAAAACGCTTGAATTCGTCTGGTGGGCGATACCGATCCTCATCATCGGTATTCTCGGAGCCGTCACGGCAAAACAAACCTTCGCGCTCACCCATCCGCCGAAAAATAGTGGCGAACCGTTGACGATTCAAGTGACGTCCCTCGATTGGAAATGGGTGTTCATGTACCCGGATCAACATATCGCGACGGTCAATTACGCGGAAATTCCCGCCGGTCGTCCGATCCAATTCGTCTTGACCGCGGACGCTCCGATGAACTCGTTCTGGGTTCCCGCGCTTGGCGGCCAAGAATATGCGATGCCCGGAATGGCGATGCGCCTCTGGCTGCAAGCCGATAAAACGGGAACATTCGAAGGCAAAGGCGCCAACTTTACCGGCAAGGGCTTTGCCCACATGACTTTTGACGTTAAGTCCGTAAATGAAAGCGACTTCAATAAATGGGTCGCTGACGTGAAAAAATCGGCGCCCGCCCTCACGAAAGACGGCTATAAAGAACTCCGGAAACCGAGCGTGATGGGCAAAAAATCGTTCTCCAGCTATCCGAAAGACCTGTTCATGGACACCGTCATGAAAAACGGCGGAAAATACATGAACAACCATTGGATGATGATGGACCAACAAGAAAAACAAATGGATCATCACGACCATTAACCCACGGAAAGAGGGGGTAAAGATGTTAGAAAGCTTGAAGGAATTCGCCGGCCATTTTTTCGTCACCGGTGAACCGTTGATTTATATGTCAGACGTCGCGATCGTCGTCGTCTCGCTGGCGATCGTATTCACGCTGACCTATCTGAAAAAATGGAAATGGCTTTGGAAAGAATGGCTGACGACCGTCGACCATAAAAAAATCGGCATTATGTACTTGATCTCGGCGCTTCTCATGCTGTTCCGCGGCGGCGTCGACGCCTTGCTCATGCGGACGCAGCTCGCCTTGCCGAACCTGCATTTTCTCGATCCGCAGCACTACAACGAAATCTTTACGACGCACGGCACGATCATGATCTTGTTCATGGCGATGCCGTTCCTGTTCGCTCTGTTTAACATCGTCGTGCCGTTGCAAATCGGCGCGCGCGACGTCGCGTTCCCCTATTTGAACGCGATCAGCTTCTGGCTCTTTTTCTTCGGCGCCTTGCTGTTCAACCTGTCGTTTGTCATCGGCGGTTCGCCGGACGCCGGCTGGGTCAGCTATCCGCCGTTGACGGAATTGGCGACGGATCCGGGGCCCGGCGAAAACTTCTATCTCTTGTCGCTGCAAATTTCCGGCATCGGCAGCATCGCAACCGGGATCAACTTTATTGTGACGATCCTGAAAATGCGCGCTCCCGGCATGACGTTGATGAAAATGCCGCTTTTCAGCTGGTCGGTGCTTGCCAGCTGCATCATTATCGTCTTCGCGTTCCCGGCTTTGACGGTCGCGCTCGCTTTGCTCATGTTCGACCGCCTTTTCGGTACGCACTTCTTCACGATGCTGCACGGCGGCAACCCGATGATGTACATCAACCTGTTCTGGGTTTGGGGGCACCCCGAAGTGTACATTGCCGTCCTGCCGGCCTTCGGCGTCATCTCGGAAGTCGTCGCGACCTTTTCCCGGAAAAGCGTGTTTGGATATAAATCGATGGTCGCGGCGCTCATGGTGATCACGGTCATCAACTATCTCGTTTGGGCGCACCACTTCTTCACCATGGGGGCGAGCGCTGGCGTCAACGCTTACTTCGCCGTGGCGACCATGCTCGTCGGCATTCCGACCGGCGTAAAAGTGTTCAACTGGCTGTTTACGATGTTCAGAGGACGGATTCGACTGACTCTGCCGATGCTCTGGGCGATCGCTTTCATCCCATGCTTTGCGATCGGCGGCGCGACCGGGGTCATGCTCGCTGCGGCTCCGGCGGACTACCAATATCACAACAGCTTTTTCTTGATCGCCCACTTCCATCAAACCTTGATCGGCGGCGTCGTCTTCGGTTTGCTCGCCGGCCTCTATTACTGGTGGCCGAAAATGTTCGGCTTCATTCTTGACGAACGGTTGGGTAAATGGGCGTTCTGGTTCTTCAACATCGGTTTCTACGTCTGCTTCATGCCGATGTACGCCTTAGGTTTCATGGGCATGACGCGCCGCGTTTACACGTATCCGGCGGAAACCGGCTGGACCGGATTAAACTTCGTTTCGACAATCGGCGCTTATCTCATGGGCATTGGTTTCCTGCTCATCGTCGCTCAAGTGCTCTACAGCATCAAATACGGCAAACGGGATGTCACGGGCGATCCGTGGGACGGACGCACCTTGGAATGGGCGCTGCCGTCGCCGGTTCCGCATTATAACTTCGCCCGCATTCCGGAAGTCTCGGAGCTGGATGCGTGGTGGCACATGAAACAAAACGGCGAAACGCTGGCCGCTCAAAACAAAAAAGCGCCGCTTGAACCGATTCACATGCCGAAAAACACCGGCCGTCCCTTCATCATGGGCGTCTTCTTCTTCATCGCCGGCTTCGGCTTCGTCTTCAACTGGTTCTGGATGGGGGCGATCGGCCTCATCGGCGTCGTCATCACGCTCATCGCCCGTTCGCAAGAAAGGGATACCGAGTATGAAATTCCCGCTGAAGAAATCCGGCGGACCGAGTCCGCTTTAGGGAGGTTGTAACCGTGACGACCGTAGCTGAAAAACGTCCGACGAACGCCGGCCACGACGGCGGCCGGCTTCCGTTGGAATATACGCGGCACGAAGGTCCGTTAAATATTCTCGGCTTTTGGATTTTTCTCGCCACGGACGTCGTTCTGTTCGCCAGTTTGTTCGCCACCTACTTCGTATTAAGGACGCACGTCGACGGCGGTCCGACCGATAAGGAGCTGTTCGGCATCAGCGGCTTCACCATCGAAACGGTGTTGCTTTTGACGAGCAGTTTCACCGGAAGCTTAGCGGTCTATGCCATGCGGAACGGCAACAAAAAACGCCTGCTCGGCTGGTTGATCGTCACGCTCCTTCTCGGGATCGCCTTTGTGGGCTATGAATTGCATGAGTTTCTGGATTATGCGGCCGAAGGCGCGACAATGCAGCGCAGCGCTTTCCTGTCGGCATTCTTTACGCTCGTCGGCACGCACGGGGCGCACGTCACGTTCGGCATCATCTGGATGGCTTCGATCATCGTGCAAATCGCCCGCTACGGCATCGACGCGATCAACGCGCGCAAAACGTTTATCGTCAGCCTTTATTGGCACTTCCTGGATATCATCTGGATCTTCATCTTTACGACCGTCTACATGATGGGGGTGGTCTCATGACCAACGGCCGCATGCAAGAAGGCAAACACGCGCCGCTCATCCCGATGAAAAACTTTGTCGGGTACCTTTTATCGCTCGTCTTGACGTTTGCGGCGCTCGCGCTCGGCATGGCGCACGTCTTGTCCTTCGGCGCCGTCATGCTGATCATGTTGCTGCTCGCGGTGTTGCAGGTCGTCGTTCAGCTCATCTTTTTCATGCACTTTACGGAGTCGGACGGCCCGCGCTATCACATCGTCGGTCTCGCGCTCGGCGCGTTCTTTGCCCTCTGTGTCATCTTCGGTTCCATTTGGATCATGACGTTTAACTCGCAAGTGCATTAATCTTCACGGCAAGGCTTCGTCGGCGGTGGCGCCTCGAAAGGCGCCCCCCTTTTTTAAAAGGTATGAAAGGAGGTTGTTCGCATGTCCATGACACAAACGAAATCGGCGGCTTATTCCCGGGTTTCGGTTTTTGAACTGCTCAAGGGATATATCATTTTAATGAAGCCGCGCATCGCCGCATTGCTGCTCTTTACCGCTTATGCGGCGGCCATCGTCGCAGCAGACGGCTTCCCCTCGCCGCGCATCAGCCTCGCGCTCCTGTTTGGCCTCGGTTTGTCGGCGGGCGGCGCGGCTGCGATCAACATGTGGTACGATCGCGACATCGACGCGGTCATGGCGAGGACACAAAACCGGCCGCTCCCAACGGGGCTCATTCCGGCGCGCAACGCGCTCGCCTTCGGGATTGTCCTGCAGCTCGCGTCGCTCGTCATCATTCTTGAATATCTCAATCCATTGACGGCCGTGCTGTCGTTCGCGGGCTTCCTTTACTACACCGTCGTTTATACGATGTGGCTGAAGCGGCGCACGCCGCAAAACATCGTCATCGGAGGCGGCGCCGGCGCATTCCCGCCGCTCGTCGGCTGGGCGGCGGTGACCGGCGATCTCAGCCTCGCCGCGATTTTCATGTTTTTGATCATTTTCTTCTGGACGCCCTCCCACTTCTGGGCGCTGGCGCTTTATAAAAACGACGAATATACAAAAGCCGGCGTCCCGATGATGCCGGTCGTCCGCGGACCGCGGGCCACGAAAGTCCAATGCGTCATTTATGCCGTCATACTGGGCATCGTCGCCGTCTCCTTGGGGTTGACGACGGCATTAAACGCTTTCTATCTGGCGGCCGCCGTCATCATCAGCGTCTGGTTCCTGTTGGTCAATATTCAGCTCTACCGCGAACCCGACCATAAATTGACGTGGGCGAAGCGCACGTTCATCGCCTCGCTCATCCATTTGCCGGCCATTTTTACGGTCATGGTCATGAGCGTCTTTATTCGCTAAAACGGCTTCGGCCCAACGCATGCATTAAAAACAGGCTGTGCCTCACCGGCACAGCCTGTTTTTAATGTCAACGGCTTGTTCCAAAGAAAAGCCATCAATCCAGCCGCTTTCGGGAAATGCGCCTCCCGTCGCATGTAAAAAGCGTCGGGTGTTCGTCCGCCACCGTCTCCAAATGGACGGGCCGCCCCCACAAGCGGTAGAGGTATTCGAGCACCTTTTCAAGATGGGCGATGTCGAGACCGATCCCTTCATAACGATGGACCAAATACAACTCTCCCGCCTTCGAGTAATCGCCGTCCTCGACGACGATCGTCGGAAAGCCGCCGTTCACCCTCGAGCGAACGATTTCATCGCGGACGTCCTCCCAGTCCTTACTCGTCACTTTATATTCATGGCCTTGCCGCTCAAAGAGAAACAGATCTTCATTTTCCACTAAATCCTTGGTCAAATAATTGCGGATGAACGATTGATCCGACTCCAGTTCACGCACCTCGAAAATCTTGCTCCGGCCTGAATTTTTTTTGATGCCGGACTTCAACATTTCCTCCGTCGGGTTATTGTATCGGTTCTCGATGTCTTCATAAATTTTCAATCCGAGATAATAAGGATTGATTTGGCCTCCGCCCGGCTGAATGACATTGGCGTTTAATTTCGCGAACTCGATCGCTTCTTCGCTCGAAAGGTCAAGCTCCCGCATGATCCGGATATGCCAGTACGTCGCCCAGCCTTCGTTCATGATTTTCGTTTCGAGCTGCGGCCAGAAATAAAGCATTTCCTCACGCAGCATCGTCAGAATATCACGCTGCCAGTCGGTTAATTCTTTGCTGTTTTCTTCGATAAATAACAAAATGTCTTTTTCCGGTTTTTCGGGAAAGCGCTTCTTTGCCGCTTCCTGTGCGGGCGCCTTCGGCTTTTCATCAAGCGCCAGCAAATCGGCGTAATTGGACGTCTTCCGTTTTGACGTCCGAGACTGCCCGGCGGCAATCTCTTCTGTCTCCGGCTCGCGCTTGATCAACGATGGATCGATGTGTTCCTGGATCGACAGCACCGCGTCGATGAACGTTTCCACTTCTTTGCGCCCGTAGGTTTCTTCATAATGTTTGATCCGTTCGGCGGTCGCGCTCATGCTCTCCACCATGTCGCGCCGCGTATTGCGGAAACGCACGTTGTTTTTGAAGAAATCGCAATGGGCGAGAACGTGGGCGACGATCATCTTATTTTGAATGAGACTGTTCGTATTTAATAAAAAGGCGTAGCACGGATTGGAATTGATGACGAGTTCATAAATTTTGCTCAACCCATAGTCGTATTGCATTTTCATCTTGTAGTATTGCTTTCCGAAACTCCAATGGGAAAAGCGGGTCGGCATCCCGTATGCCCCGAACGTGTAAATGATATCGGCGGGACAAATTTCGTAACGCATCGGATAAAAATCAAGGCCGAAGCTTTCGGCGATCTCGGTGATTTCCTGAATGGCGCCCTCGAGTTCCTCCGTCCGCAAACCGACCACTCCTTTAAGACTTTTAATCGGCGACGCCTCTCGCACCGTCGAACCCGAAACCAGCGTTCCCATTTCGGATCCTCGATGTCCTTCGATCGCCTTGTTCACAATGTATGTTTCAAACAGTATATGAATGAGCAGCCGAGACGGTGAAGTCCGATCAACCGAGGGTTGTAAAATCCAAAAAATTAATGGGCGCATGGCCACGCCTGCGCCCCGCAAACCCGCGCGATGCCCCCGTTCAAACGCACAGATCAACCGTTCGTCAGCTTTTCCCGGTCAACCGCCATCGGAGGCGCTTCCATCCAGCCGTTATCGATCATCAATTTGGTCCCATCGCTGAGCAAACGCACGGTTTCGTAGGAAAGATCCATATATTTTATTGACAGATCGCGGCGCTGGGAAATGGCGAGCGAAATCCCATAGTTGCCGAGAGCCATCTCATACAAAAACAAGGCTTGGAACATCATCAATTTCTCGGAGAACGTCCACGTCGTCGACGGCGTCACTTCGATGGCCCACGGAACGGCGGCGGGGACATTGCTTTCTTTTAAAAACTCCAAAAACGCGTTCATATGTTTTTCGGTGACCTGTTTGCCGCGCTTCATGAACCGGCGCACGCGGTTGTCGGCCGTCGTCTGGCAGAAAGCCAAAAGCATGGTGCGCGTGATGTCGCACGTGTACAAATTGATGATCAAATTGCTCATCTCGGCCGCGGTCAACGGGCGCTGCTTTCCCAGCCAACCGGAAAGAAAATGCTTGTCTGTGATCTCTCCCCTTTTTTGCGGATAACTGAGATAAGGCGCTCGTATTTCCAAACCCATTTCGGTGAGAAGATCAACGATTTCATTATAAAGATCGGCCGATGACCTCAAGCAATCCGACACGAAGCGGCGGACATCCTTCCGCGAGGCGCCGGACAGAAAGGCGCCATTGGTGGACAGCCCCATTCTCGTCATGTTTTTCAAATAATACAAGAAAAACGGATCGCTGAACAACTTGGGCGCATCGAGATTGACATCATCATCCGAAAAGCCGATCGGCGCGGGAATATTTTCTTTTTTAAGGAGATCAGCGATCCATTTCGTATGTTGATCGGCCAGACCAATGGCCCGCTCCAAAACGGCGCCGATGGCCCGATCATCCACCGTTTTCAAAAAATGTTTGAGGATGCAACGCGACATATTGTTGGCCAAGTAGTTTGACCATAATCCGCTGACTTCCGGCGCGTTCAATTTTGGTTTTTGACGCATCAAAAACATAACCCCCGTGGCTTTTGGTCTCATTTTTTCCACGGGGGTGTCGCGCTATGCAACGGCAGGCAAAAGCCGGCTACATGGCGGTTTCCGCAAGCCGGATCTCGGGATTTTTTTGTTGGAACCAATTTAAAGCGAACTCGTTTTCAAACAAAATCACGGGCCGATCGTGCGCATCAAATACGACGAGATTGGTCGTGCTCCGCAAGGCGTCGCGCGGAATTTCCCGATCGACGAGCCAGCGGGCCAGCCGGAAGGACAGCGGTTCAATGTCGAGTTCGACGTTGTATTCGCCTTCCATTCGGAAGACGAACACATCGAACTGCAAGCGGCCGACGGCGCCGAGAATATAGTTTCCGAAGTGTTCGGTCCGGTAAATTTGGATAGCGCCTTCCTGGGCGAGCTGGTGGATCCCTTTTAAGAAATGCTTTTGCTTGAGCGCCGTCTTCGCCCGCACTTTCGCAAAGTGTTCCGGGGGAAACGTCGGCAGCTTGCCGAAATGAAACGTCTCTTTTGTCCCGCACAAGGCGTCCCCGATTTGGTAAACGCCGGGATCGTAAATGCCGACGATGTCGCCGGGATACGCCTCTTCAACCATTTCCCGGCTGTCCGCAAAAAATTGCTGGGGCTGGGCGAGTTTGACCGGTTTTCCGGTCCGATCAAGCCACGTTTCCATCCCCTTTTCAAATTTTCCCGAGCAAATGCGCAGGAAGGCCACGCGATCGCGATGCGCCGGATTCATGTTCGCCTGGATTTTGAAAATGAAACCGGAAAAATTGGCATCGGTCGGTTCGATCCGCCCGGCGCTGGAATCCCTTCCCGAAGGCGGCGGAGCAAGCTGCAGGAAGTGTTTTAAGAAGGACGGCACGCCGAACCCGGAAATCGCACTTCCGAAAAAGACCGGGGTTTGCTGGCCTGTTTTGACCTTCTCTAAATCAAAGCGATTGCCCGCCTCTTCGATGAGGAGCAAATCTTCCTCCAACCGGTCCAGCGTCACCGCATCCGTGAGGCCTTCGAGCGCCGGGCGCCATTCCTCCGGCCCTTCCGCCGGAAGAATCGTTTGTTCTTTTTTCTCGTCGTACAATTCGACTTCTTTTCGAATGCGGTCGTAAACGCCCCGGAACGTCGGCCCCATGCCGATCGGATAGTTGACCGGACAGGATTCGATGCCGAGCACGTCTTCGATTTCTTCGAACAGTTCGAGCGGCTCTTTGCCTTGACGGTCCAGCTTGTTGATGAAAGTAAAAATCGGGATGCCGCGGTCGCGGCAAACCTTGAACAATTTAATCGTTTGCGGTTCCACGCCTTTCGCGGCGTCCAATACCATGACGACGCTGTCGACGGCCATGAGCGTCCGATAGGTGTCCTCGCTGAAATCCTGGTGTCCCGGCGTATCGAGAATGTTGATTTTATAGCCGTTATATTCAAACTGCATGACGCTCGAGGTGATGGAAATGCCCCGCTGCTTTTCAAGCTCCATCCAGTCCGATGTGGCAAACTTTTTCGCCTTGCGCGCTTTGACCGCGCCCGCCGTACGAATCGCGCCGCCGAGCAGCAATAATTTTTCGGTTAATGTCGTTTTGCCGGCGTCCGGATGAGAGATGATGGCAAATGTCCGGCGCCGCGCGACCTCTTGTTCCAAGCTCCCCATTGTCCTATCCTTTCCATGCCCATCTTGGTGCATCTTTCGTTTCAAGAATGCATGTTATTGATTATAGCCACTCGCTTCGTTTTTAACAAACGGCATTCCGATCGCCCCGTCCGACGCGATGCGGAAAGAACCGCTTTCCGGTCACTCCGCTCCAAAGCAAGCCGAACGATTCGATCAAGAAAAAAGATAACACAGCCGGCGGCGAAAACTCAACCGCAGTCCCCTTGGCGGAGCCACCGTCCTTCTTTTCCGAACGCGGCCATTCAACCATCTTCCGCCTGCCTTTTCTTAAAATGGGAAACCAAAAAAAGAGACGGCCTTCAAGCCGTCTCCTTCCCGTATGTGCCCGGCCATCAATCGAGAACCGGCGTTGACGTGCCGTTGACGCGAGCCATGATTTCTTGTTTCAGGCGTTCGAGCTTCGCCTTGCTCTCGTCCGCGGAATCGGCTTTGACACCGAAATAAAACTTGATCTTCGGCTCGGTTCCCGACGGGCGCAGGCAAAACCACGATCCGTCGGCCAAATGGTATTTCAACACGTTGGATTTCGGCAAAGCGATCGCGCTGACCGTGCCGGCGGCCCGATCGCGCCGTTCGGATACCTTATAATCCTCAAGCACCGTCACGGGCACGCCGCCTACCGCTTCAGGCGGATGCTTGCGGAAATCTTCCATGATGCCGCGGATTTTATCCGCGCCTTCTTTGCCCTTCAACGTCAAGGACACCAAGTCTTCTCGGAAATAACCGTAAGCCTTGTACAGGTCTTGCAGCGCGTCGTAAAGCGTCTTTCCTTGTTGTTTGTAATAGGCCGCCGCTTCGGCCGCGAGCAGGCAGGCTTGGACGGCGTCTTTATCCCGGACGAAATCGCCGATCAAATAACCGTAGCTTTCCTCATAGCCGAACAGGAATTTATAAGTGCCTGCCGCTTCGTATTCACGGATTTTTTCGCCGATGAATTTAAAACCGGTCAAGGTGTTAACGGTCGGGACCCCGAAGCTTTCCGCAATCTTCGCGCCGAGTTCGGACGTGACGATCGTCTTTAGCACGACGCCGTTTTCCGGAAGCACACCTTTATCCCGCTTTTGCGTCAACAGATAATGAAGCAGGATCGCACCGGTTTGGTTGCCCGTCAAAACCGTGTAGCGGCCTACTTCGTTTTTGACGGCGACGCCGACGCGGTCCGCGTCCGGATCCGTGCCGAGCAGAAGATCGGCGCCGATCTCTTCCCCATAGCGAATCGCATATTCAAAAGCGTCGTGCTCCTCCGGATTGGGCAGCCGGACCGTTGAAAATTCGGAATCGGGTTCCGCCTGTTCTTTGACGACTGTAACGTTCTGGAAGCCCCAATTTTTCAAACCGTCCATGACGGGATGATACGCTGTTCCGTGCAACGGGGTAAACACGATTTTCAAATCGCGGCCCACGCTTTGGATCACTTCCGGATTGACGGAGATCGTTTTTAAATGGTCTTGATACGCCCGGTCGACGTCGGGCCCGATGATTTGTAAAAGCCCCGTTCGCTTCAATTCGTCTTCATCCGCCACCGGCACGGAAAGCTCGTCCTCCACTTGGTTGACGAAGCGAATGACTTCATCGGCTTCCGCCGGGGGCAGCTGACCCCCGTCTTCGTTGTACACCTTGTAGCCGTTATATTGCGGGGGATTGTGGCTCGCCGTAATCATGACGCCGGCGGCCGCCTTTAAATGACGGACGGCAAAAGACAGCACCGGGGTCGGTCGCAGCGATTCAAACACATACGTCTTTATGCCGTGACGCCCGATGGTGCGGGCCGCTTCCATCGCAAACCGTTGCGAATTGCGGCGCGAGTCGTACGAGATGACGACCCCTTTTGCTTTGTTGTCTTCGCCTTGTTGCAGCAGGTAGCGGGCCAACCCTTCCGACGCCTTGCGAACCGTGTAAATGTTCATGCGGTTCGTTCCCGGCCCGAGTTCGCCCCGCATCCCGCCGGTGCCGAATTCCAAGTTTTTATAAAAGGCATCTTCCAACCGGCTCGGGTCGCCTTGCATCGCTTCCAACTCCGCTTTTAATTCCGCATCCAAATCGGGAAATCCGAGCCAGCGTTCATATTGATTTTTCCAATCCATATACCAAACCCCCCTTAAACGACATGTCTAGACATTATTATAGCAAAAATGGTTGACAAGTGCGTTGTCGTGCAACCAACCGTTATTTCCATACGGACATGCGCGTCTGCAGGTCGCTCGTGTGCAGTTCAAGGGTGTTGCCGTCCGGATCGCAGAAGTAGACGGATTGGCCGACGCCGCGCGTCATCGGTCCCTTTTTGATCGTCACTCCCTTTTCTTTCAACCAAACGACCGCGTCGTTAAAATCCGCTTCGCTGATCGTAAAAGCGACGTGATCGACGCCGAGGTGCGCCTCAGGAATCTTTGCGTGCTCCGGCCGTTCCTGCAGGCAGACCCACGCTGTTCCCCATTCCAAATAGGCATCGCGCCTCCCGCGATGAACGAGCCGCATGCCGAGCGCATCCACATAGAAGCGCAAAGAATGCGCGAGGTCCGCCACGTTGATCGTGACATGGTTAAACCCTTCAACCCGCATCGGCTTTCATTTCCCGTCTTCCTTGCTAAACGCTTCGATCAGTTCCTCAAGGGACGTCTCGGCGAGCGAACCGAGCCGGCGGTCTACCTCCGGCGGAAAATCGAGCGATTTAGTCACTTCATTCGGAATGACGACGCAATACAATCCCGCCTTTTTCGCCGCGATCGCTCCGTGCAACGAATCCTCGAAAGCGATGGCTTCATTCGGTTTGACGCCCAAACGTTCGCAAGCCTTTAAGTACAATTCCGGATCAGGCTTGACGTTTTTCACGTCATTCGCTTCGACAAAGACATCAAAATAGTCGGCCAAGCCAAGCCGGATCAAGTGGTTCTTCGCCCACTGATCGCCCGAGCTCGTCGCCAGGCCGATTTTCAAGCCGAGCTTATCGGCGGTCTCCAGAGCGGCGGTTACGCCCGGAAGCACGTCCGCCTGGACGATGTACTCCGCCGCGAGCGTATCGCGCTCATCATAAAACGCGGCGCGGTCAACGGGGCGGCCGATCTGCTCGGATAAATAATCGACGAGATCAAAATGGTCATCATGCGTCCCGGCGAGGTTCGCCCATACGGAAATCGGCAATTCGGCGCCGTATTTTTTATAAACTTCGGCCGTCGCTTTATACATCAGCGTTTCCGTATCGAGAATCAAGCCGTCGAAATCAAAAACGACCGCTTTAATCATGTCATTCCCCCCTGCAATCTTTTTCGAACAAAAGCCTTTTGGATGTTTGCGCTGAAAAACAGGGCGCGCCGGCTCCGGCTTTCAAACGCCGACCCTTCTTCAGTTTAGCAAAAGTTCCTTAAAGATTCCGTATGAAAATTCCACTTTTGAAGCCCTTCAAGCCCGGAATGCTCCGGCATGCCGTTTTTTATGTACTGAAAAAGATAAAGAACCCCCGGAGACCGGGAGTTCCGCGTCGCGTTATTGCGGATTGGACGGTTCGGAAATGCTGTTAAGCGCTTGGCCGGCTTCTTGTTGCGTCGCCTGTTCGGTCGCCAGGTCACCGAGCGAGACGATGCCGACCATTTGGTTGTTTTCGACGACCGGGAGGCGGCGAATTTGATGCTGGGCCATGATCTGAGCCGCTTCGGCGGCATCCATTTCCGGATTCCCCGAAACGATCTGGCCGGAAGTCATGCAATCCGCCACTTTCGCTTTTTCATTCCCGCCCGCCGCGGTGGAACGCAAAGTGATGTCGCGGTCGGTGATGATGCCTTTCAGCTGGCCGTTTTCAACGACCGGCAAAAAGCCGACGTTATTCTGGCTCATTAAGCGAGCGGCCTCTTCAATCGTTTGGTTCGGGGTGACGGAAGTGACGTTTTTTGACATGATGTCCCTAAGCTTTTGTGTCATTGTTGAAAAAGCCCCCTTTCAGCCCTTATTGTAGCCGTTCGCCGACGGTTCAATGACTGCCTTTTTTTGTCTCCCGCTTCGATGATCGTTTTCCAACCCATAGGTAAAAGAAACGCGTTGACCGTCGGAATGGGCGACGATCGTTCCGAGCAAATCCGTGCGATACGTCGGGATCTTAAGATAACGAAGCCTTTGAATGACGGCCTTGTCCGGATAGCCGTAGCGGTTGCCCTTGCCCACGGAAATGACCGCGGCATCCGGATTGACTTTTTTTAAAAAAGGGAGCGTGGTGCCCGTATTCGCGCCGTGATGCCCGATTTTAATAATATCCGCACGCACATTGACCCTCTTTTCGAGCAAATCCGTTTCGCTCTGCTCTCCGGCATCCGCCATGAACAAAAAAGAATTTTTTCGATCCACCAATTTAAGGACGTAGCTGTATTCGTTGAGCGAATCATAGCCGCCTTTTAACGGGGCGACAATCCGGATTTTAATGCCGGGTTCGACGTCGATCTTGTCGCCGGCTTTCGCCTGAAAAATCATAATGCCTTCGCGGCGAACCGCTTCGTAAAGGCGACGGAACGCCCGGGTCGAGTGCGTCAAATCCGGCATATAAAACGCTTTAACTTGAAATTGTTTCATGATGGCCGACATGCCGCCGATATGGTCGTGATGCGGGTGCGTCGCGATCACCGCATCCAATACGACCACGCCGTGGGAATGCAAGTAGTCCGCAAGGCCTTTCCCCGAGCCTTCATCGCCGGCATCCACCAATAAATTTTTCCCCTGCGGCGTTTGGATGAGAATGCTGTCGGCTTGGCCGACGTCGATGAAATGGACATCCATCAGCCGAGGATCGGCGGCGCGGGCTTGATTGTGGAGGAGGAAAATAACGAAACCGAACATCAGCCAGAACCTGCGTCTGCGCATGGCGACTCCCTCCAGAGTTTCTTTCTTGATTAGGTTATCCTAAGGAAGGCGGCGCCATCATGGAAAAAGTTGCGCGATTCATCCCTTTGAAGCGCGCCGATCGGCGAAGTCGGCGGCCGGAAAGCATAAAATGGAAAGCCGGACAGCCATGGCCGGCTCGCCGCTCAGCGAAAAAGCCGACCGGCCAATGACCGGCCTGTCCGACTCGCACAACTGTCGGCTGAAGCCTCGGCCTTTTCACTTTTCCCACAAAAAAATACCCGCGGACAGAACCGGCGGGCACTCATTCGGACTAAGCGTTGACTCGAGCGCGAAAGAAGTGTTTCATCGCATCATAGACGTCGCGTTTCTGTTTTAACAGATAATGCCGGAAATGTTCGTCCTTGATGTCTTCATAAACCGCCATTAAAGTCGAGCGGCGATTGTACGGATTGATTTCGCCATAAAAGAAACAGGCCGACACATCGAGCAGCGCTTTGACGAGTTCGACGCAGCGCTTATTGTCGGAGGACAGATTATCGCCGTCGGAAAAATGAACGGGATAAATGTTGTAACGGCGCGGGGAATAGTGATCATCGATGAGCTCCAGCGCTTTGCTGTATGCCGATGAACAAATGGTGCCGCCGCTTTCGCCTTTCGAAAAGAACTCTTCTTCCGTGACGACCTTGGCTTCCGTGTGATGAGCGATGAAAACGATGTCAACCGCTTCGTATTTCGTACGCAGAAACCGCGTCATCCAAAAGTAAAACGTGCGGGCAATATATTTTTCCCAGATCCCCATGGAACCGCTCGTATCCATGAGGGCGAACACGACCGCCCGGCTTTCCTGGCGCTCCTCGTCATCCCACGTTTTAAAACGCAAATCGTCCTCCGTGATCGGGGCGATGCCGGTTTCTCCCCTCATGGCGTGGCGCTTGAGCGCGGCGAGGATCGTTTTCCGTTTGTCCAGATTGCCCATCAAGCCTTTCTTCCGGATGTCGCGAAAATCGATATGGTGAACGATCAATTCGGACTCGTCTTTTTCCTTGAGATTGGGGAGCTCTAATTCCTTGAAAAACACCTCTTCGATATCCGATAACGACACATTGGCTTCGTAATAGTCGATCCCCGCGCTGTCGCCCGCTTTTCTTTCGCCGTCTCCGCGCGCCGGATGCGGTTGCACCCTTCCGATCGTGTCGCCGACTTCCGTTTTTCCGTCGCCTTGGCCGACGTGTTTGCGGTTTTCCATGCTGTAACGGATTTTATATTCATCGAGCGAACGGATCGGAATGCGCGTGATTCCCCGTCCGTCAGATAACACGATGTTCTCCTCGCTGATGAGATCGGGAAGATTGTTCTTTATGGCTTCCTTGACCTTTTCCATGTGGCGCTGTTGATCTTGACGGCCCTTGCGGTGGAGGTCCCAGTTTTCCTCGGAAATGATGAAGCTGTTCAAAGCATCCCCTCCCGTCATGAAGTCTTCACCCGGCCATTTAACAAAATATTTAGTCAAGCGGGTGAATTATTCTATCTTATGCAGAGCCCCTCTTGACCTTGCCGACTTCGGGCGGGTTTACCGGCGGACATTCCCTTTAACCCCCTTGGGTGTTCCCGGTTTTCCGCATCCGAAAACGGACGGCCGACCAAACCCGCCGTCCTTTTCGCTCGGCCCAACAATCGAAACGGCTTGGCGCGCCGATAACAGCCGGTTTTGCTGACACCGCCCCGGACTTCCCGAAAGATCGCGGAAATTCCGTCAGCCTTCAGGCCGTTATCAAGGCGGGTGAAGGCACAAAAAAATTCCGGCCAGCGGCCGGAAGCGTCGTCTCAATGGTAATAATTAATTTCGGAAAGCGGCCAATAGCGGATATTGACCTTGCCGACGACTTGACTCATGTCGACGAAACCGAAGCTGCGGCTGTCGACGCTGTTGCGGCGATTGTCTCCTAAAACGAGCAATTTTCCCGGCGGAACGCGGTCGACCGGCTTGTCGTTCGGTATATCCCTGAGCGAAAAATTATTGGTCAAATTCCCTGAGGAAATTTTTTCTTTGTACGGTTTTAAGTAGGGCTCTTTGACGGGCTTGCCGTTGACGTAGAGCACGTCGTTTTTATATTCAATGGAATCGCCGGGCAAACCGATGACCCGCTTGACGTAGTCGTCCGTCGGTGTCGCGTGGAAGATAATGATGTCAAAGCGTTTCGGCTTGGAAAAATCGTAATCAATCTTATTGACGATCAAGCGGTTGCCGTCTTCCAAGGTCGGCATCATCGACTTGCCTTCGACCACGTAATTCGTGAAGATGAAGCTGCGGATGATGATCGCGATGATCACTGCGATGGCGAGGGCTTTCAACCATTCGAAGACCTCTTTTTTGCCTCGATTCATTGACGAACCTCCAACCGGGATGTTTGCTTATTCTTATCGTACCATTCCTCATCGGCCAGAACAAGCGGACAAATCCAGGCGTTTTTCCGCCTTCCCTTCGCGGCCCCCGTTGTTCCCCGGCAACGGATCGAATCTGCCGCATCCCATGTCACTAAACCGGTCGGCCGCGTTATCCGCCGAGGCGCGGTGTATTTAACAGGAGCCGCTGCCCCCGGATTATCGGTTCAGCAAGCTGCCGACGTATTGCAATAATTCGTTGGCCGATGTCGGATTATAACCGTGCTCATCGATCAGTCGGGCGATCACTTCATTGATGCGCTTGAGCTGTTGCTCATCGGGCGTTTTCGTCGACGTCGTGATTTTCACCACATCTTTGAGATCGGCGAACAATTTTTTCTGGATCGCCTCGCGCAGACGCTCGTGCGATTGATAATCGAAACGCTTGCCTTTTCGGGCGTAAGCGGAAATCCGGATCAAGATTTCTTCGCGGAACGCCTTCTTCGCGTTTTCAGAAATGCCGATTTGCTCTTCAATCGAGCGCATCAGCTTTTCATCGGGTTCCATTTCGTCACCGGTAATCGGATCGCGGATTTTATTTTTGTTGCAATACGCCTCAACGTTGTCCAAATAGTTGTTCAATAACGTTTTCGCCGATTCCTCGAAAGAATATACGAACGCCTTTTGAACTTCTTGTTTGGCGATCTCATCGTATTCGCGCCGCGCCAGTGTTAAGAAGTTCACGTATTTTTCCTTCTCTTCCGGGGTAATCGACGGGTGGTGGTCCAAGCCTTCTTTAATCGAACGGAGCACATCCAGCGCGTTGATGGAAGGCACGTCTTTCTTGATGATCGCCGATGAAATGCGGTTGATCACGTAACGCGGATCGATTCCGGTCATCCCCTCATCGGGATGTTCGTTTTTCAATTCGTACAAATCGGCATCATTGTAGCCTTCGACGTTTTCACCGTCGTATAGTTTCATTTTTTTCAGCAAATCGATGCCGCGGAGATTGGACGGCTTGAGCCGGGTCAAAACCGAAAAAATCGCGGCCGCTCTCAGGGCGTGCGGAGCGATGTGAATGTCGGCCATATCGCTTTGCGCGATCATTTTCCGATAAATGCGTTCTTCATCCGATACCTTTAGATTATAGGGAATCGGCATGACGATGATGCGCGAGTGAAGCGCTTCGTTCTTCTTATTAGTGATAAACGACCGATATTCCGCCTCGTTTGTGTGGGCGACGATCATCTCGTCCGCGCTGATCAAGGCAAAGCGCCCCGCCTTAAAATTCCCCTCTTGAGTCAGAGAGAGCAAATGCCACAGAAATTTTTCATCGCACTTCAGCATTTCTTGAAATTCCATCAGGCCCCGGTTGGCCTTGTTCAACTCTCCGTCGAAACGATAAGCGCGCGGATCGGACTCGGAACCGTACGTCGCGATCGTGGAAAAATCGATGCTCCCGGTCAGATCGGCGATATCCTGCGATTTCGGATCGGACGGGCTGAACGTGCCGATTCCGACACGTTTATCTTCCGAGAAAAAGATGCGTTCGACCATGACGTCCTCGATCCGCCCGCCGTATTCTTTCTCCAACCTCAACATGTTGAGGGGCGACAGATTCCCTTCGATGCGGATGCCGTATTCTTTATAAAAATCATCGCGCAGCTCATGGGGAATGAGATGTAAGGGATCTCCGTGCATCTCATTAGGTAACCATTTTTATTTCCCGGATTCATCGTTTTCGAAATTAAAATAATATAAGCGGACCAAATGGCCCGCTTCACTTATTTCACTGGTGTCAATTTTGCTGGCGCTTCATTTTGAATAATGTCGCCATCTTCTGCTTCAAATGTATAACTAGGAACCCCACCAGATCCCAATATTGTGTTTACTTTTGGGTATCCAGTTGAATCATACACAATGAAATTGCTGCCTTCACCGATTGGCTGTACTTTATATCGTCCAGGCTTTACATCATCGCCGACTGTGAATTTTCCTGCTTCAAGACGAATCGGAGCGCCATTAGCTTTATCGATTTGACCAC
>NZ_BDDQ01000020.1 GCF_002003465.1 Caenibacillus caldisaponilyticus
GTTAATTGAGACCCCCTCTCCCTTGAAGCGCCTGGAAGAATGGATAAGAAGAAGGTTGAGACTGTGCCGTTGGCACCAATGGAAAAGGGTGAGAACTCGAATTCGTGAACTGAGAGCCCTTGGGCTCAAAGAACACGAAGTGTTCGAGATCGCTAACACTCGGAAAGGGGCTTGGCGTACGACAAGGACGCCTCAATTGCATAAAGCCCTTGGCAAAGCCTACTGGCTTAAGCAAGGGCTGAAGAGTTTAACGCAGAGATATTTTGAACTCCGTCAAGATTGGCGAACCGCCTAGTGCGGACCCGCATGCTAGGTGGTGTGAGGGGACGGGGGTTCGTCACCCCCTCCTACTCGATTTAGGAACGGATTCCAAATAAGCGCGGACGTCTTCGGGCGTTTTGGCGTTCGCGCTGTGCAGGTGGGCGGTTTTTTCGCCGTTTTTGAACACGAGCAAGCTCGGAATGCCCATGACTTGGTATTTATCGGCGAGTTCCGGGAATTGGTCGCGGTCGATTTGATACCAATCGAATTCATCGTGTTCTTTAACGATGTCGCCGATGAACATATTAAGCCGTTTGCAGTCCGGGCACCAGCTCGCTTCAAATTTGATGAGAGCGGGTTTTTCGCCGCGAATGGCTTGTTCGAAGTCTTCTAAGCGTTCAATCGTTTTCATGGTGGCATCATCCTCTCTTTCCGCTTTCATCATACCAGAAAAGGGGCGCCGGAGAGTAATACGATGCTCGGGCGCGCCGCGAAGGTTTCTGACGATACGAGCTTGACCGCCGCGCGGGCGTTTATAAACCGAACGTAAAGTTCAAGATGATGAAAATCGCGACGATGAGCGCAATCACCGCGATCGAATAATTGCGCTTTTTCAGCTTGTCCAGCCCAAAAAACAAAATCATGGCGCCCAGGCTTAATTGGACGTAATCGGTCGTGACGTTCGCGCCCGGCACGATCATCGAATATAAAATGAAACACAGCGAAACGGCGGCGAAGAAGGCCGATATCGATGACAGCATCGCTAAAATCCTCCTCTAAGACAACTGGCAAAAAAATGTTACGTGATAAAAGACGATGAAAACGGCGGAACGGTTCAAAACGATTTCGGCGGTTGCGCCACCGTTTGTCAATCCGCTGCGGAGATTGATTTTTTCCATCTGCTTTGGCAGAGAGCATTTATAGTTTTGGAGGCTTTTTCATAATGGGGAAGGCGCGGAGGGCAGCCAACGGCTCAGGCGGGCGGGTTGCGGCGAGGGCTCCGCGGCGCAGTTTCGGGTAAAAAAAGAACCCCCATCGGGAGTTCTCGGAGCAAAGGCAGAAAGCTGTCCAGCAGGCGTAATCTGTAAAAAAAAGAACTTCCATCAAGCGTTTCGCCGTAAGCGGCAGGCGGCGGGCGGAAATCGCCGGCGCCGCCTCATTTTGCGCGCCGGTACAAGGCGTATTGTTTGCTGTCGAGCGGGCGGGAAACATACGGTTGGATGAGATCGGCCGCATCGAGCAATCGATCGATGCTGACGCCGGTTTCGATCCCCATTTCATGGAACATAAAAACGACGTCTTCCGTCGCGACGTTGCCGGTCGCGCCGGGCGCAAACGGGCAGCCGCCGAGGCCGCCGGCCGAGGCGTCGAAGCGGTCGATGCCGGCTAAAAGGCACGCGTAAATATTGGCAAGCGCCAGGCCGCGCGTGTTGTGGAAATGGGCGGTGAGCAAGAGGCGCTTTGGGAGGAGCGCTTTCAACGCGCCGAACAATTCATAGGCATCCTGCGGATTCGCCATTCCGGTCGTATCGGCGACGCTCAATTCATCGACGCCGAGCGCGGCGAACCGGCGGCACAAGTCAATGGTCGCCGCCTTTTCCACCTGACCTTCATATGGGCAATGAAACGCCGTCGAAATGCAGATGCGGACGAATTTGCCGTCGGCTTTCAATTTTTCGATCAGCGGTGCCGCTTCGGCCCAGCTTTCTTCGGTCGTTTTATTGATGTTTTTCTTATTAAAGGCGGAGCTGACCCCGATGAACAGCGCGATGTGATCGGCGCCCGTCGCATAAAACCGTTCAACGCCCTTTTGGTTCGGAGCGAGGATGAAATGGCGCGCTTCCGGGTCGAGACACGCCGCGATGACGGCTTCGGCGTCTTTCATCTGCGGCACCCATTTTGGCGAGACGAAGGAGGCGAGCTCCATCTCACGCAGTCCCGCCGCTTTGAGCGCTTCAATAAAAGCGATTTTCACATCGGTCGGAATCACGTTTTTTTCATTCTGCAATCCGTCACGCGGGCCGACTTCGATCAACGTCACTTTTTCCGGCAACACCAAGCGGGATTCCTCCTCATCGCGTTTTTTAAGGCCGTTTTAAAACAGCAAAGCGCCGCGTGATTCCTTTCGCGTTTTCTCTTTAAAAGAATGCGGGCGCACGCCGGATTGTAACCCCTTTCATTTTACATGACGGGAAAACTAAAAACAATTTTTCCATTCGGATGAAAACTGAAAAAACTTTGTGTATGATAAAAGCAAGCGGTCAAATCTAATAATTTACCATAATAATTTTATGTAAACTAAAGGGGGAGCCGTCATGACGGCGATATACATTTTGAACGGGGCGCGCACGCCGTTCGGCACCATGGGTGGGGCTTTAAAGGATGTTCCGGCGACGGAACTCGGGACGATCGCCTCACAGGAAGCGCTGCGGCGCGCCGGCGTCGCGCCGCAAGCGATCGAGACGGTTGTCTTCGGCAATGTCATTCATTCCGAACCGAACGCCGCCTATTTGGCCCGCCACATTGCCCTGAAAGCGGGCGTTCCTGAGACGGTGCCGGCGCTGACCGTCAATCGTCTGTGCGGATCGGGTCTGCAAGCGGTCGTTTCCGCCGCCCAATCCATGCTTTTGGGTGAGGCGGACACGGCGCTCGTCGGCGGCGCCGAAAACATGTCGCGCAGTCCGCGCGCCGATTTTACTTCGCGGTTCAGCGGCGGAAAATTCGGCGACATCCGCCTGGAGGACATGCTGCTCAAAACGCTTACGGATGAGTACATCGGCTGCGGAATGGGGGTGACCGCGGAAAATCTGGCGAAAAAATACGAGATCACGCGGGGAGAACAGGACGCCTTCAGCTTGATGAGCCATCAGCGGGCGGCTGCGGCGCGCCGTTCCGGCCGGTTCGCCAAAGAAATCGCGGCGGTGGAAACAAAAAAAGGAAAGGTCGACCGGGATGAACATATCAGAGAAGAGACGTCCGCGGAAAAATTGGCTCAGTTAAAGCCCAGCTTTTTAAAAGACGGCACGGTGACCGCCGGCAATTCGAGCGGAATTAACGACGGCGCGGCCGCTCTCGTGCTCGCCACGGCGGATTATGCGGACCGTCATGATCTCGAACCGCTCGCCGCCATCGTCTCGTGGGGCATCTGCGGCGTCGACCCGCGCTTCATGGGCATCGGTCCGGTTCCGGCCGCGCGACAAGCGTTGCACCGGGCGGGCTTGGAACTGTCCGCCATGGATCTCGTCGAAATCAACGAGGCGTTTGCCGCGCAATATCTTGCGGTGGAAAAAGAATTGGGGCTCGACCGCGCCAAGACGAACGTCAACGGCGGGGCGATCGCTCTGGGCCATCCCGTCGGCGCCAGCGGTGCGCGGCTCGTCTTGACGCTGGCGTACGAATTGGCCGAACGCGGTTTGCGCTATGGCCTCGCCGCCCTCTGCATCGGCGGCGGCCAAGGCATCGCGATGATCATCGAGAACAAACGGCTGTAATCGAGTGAACGGAAAGCCGGCCCGGGCAACGGCAAAAGAGGCCTTCCTTAAAGCTTAAGACGCGCCGTCTCGGGCCTGGAGCACGCATCGGCCACGTCCTTTCCAAGAATGCAGCGACGCCGCACCGCGTCGTTTTGTTTTTCAGCCCTTTCGATCCTTGTTCATGGCAGGGGTCGATTTCGTCATCCAATCCGTTTTGAAATGGCTTTTTATCATAGCCGCCATTGCCAACTTCCATCGGCTTGCCGTTCTGCCGGAATTGGCCGATCAGATGGGGATGATCGGCGTCTATTGTTTCGTCCATCCCGTTATCCGAAAGGTGCCGGCATTAAAGCATGTGGAGCCTGAAGTCAATGGGTTCGAAAGTTATGAAAATAAAGCATGATGAAAAGAAAAAAGATCGAAGCGCGGGCTTCGATCTTTGTTGGCTTTATCTGTGTTGTTCGTAGCGGTTGGCTTTCGTCAAGGCGCGGATTTTTTGAAGTTCTGCATCGGTGAGCGGCGGAACATCGGCCGCCTTGATGTTGTTGTCGAGCTGCTCCCTGCGGCTGGCGCCGGGGATCGCGACGGCGACGGCCGGATGGGCGAGGGCATAACGGATCGCCGTCTGAGAGAGAGGCTGCTCAGGACGAATCGCTTTCAGGTCGCCGATGAGCGAGCGGAGTTCGTCCGCCGAGTAATCGAGATAACCGCTTTCCGGAATCTTTTGCAGCCCGTCATCGCTTAAAATGCCGCGGGCAACCGGACCGCGGGCGATCACCGAAATGTTGTGTTCGTGAAGGAAGTCCAGCATGGCCTCCTCCGGTCGGCGGTCGAGGATGCTGTACTGCATCATGACGCTCACAATCGAAGAGCGTTTGACGTATTCGCGGATGACATTCGGCCGGATGGAGCTGATGCCGTAATAGCGGATGACGCCCTCGGCTTTCAATTCCTCAAACGCTTCGATCGTTTCGTCGATGGGGTCGTCGATCGTGCCGCCGTGCAATTGGTAGAGATCGACGTAATCGACGCCGAGGCGCTTCAGGCTGTCCTTGAACGCTTTCTTTATGTACGCTTTCGACGGGTCCCAAAACCAGCCTTCTTTTCCGGGTTCCCAATGGTTGCCGCCCTTTGTGGCGATGATGGCTTGATCGCGCCGGCCTTTCAGCGCTTTGCCCAAGACGGTTTCGATCCGCCCTTGATCGTATAGATCAGCGGTGTCAAAGAAATTGACGCCGCGGTCGAGCGCTTCGTGAATCAGGTAGATCGCTTCTTTTTCATCTTTCGGCAGCGACATCGTGCCGAAACCGATTTCGCTGACGAGCAAATCGGAACGGCCTAGGCGATGGGTTTTCATGTTCAACCTCCTCACATCTGCCGGCAAACGCGGCCTTTTCTATCATTATACGTCCGGCGCCGAACGGAACACAAAGATTTCATGCGGGAAAGGGGAGGGGATGAACATTCCCAAAAAAGAAACGCCCCATCCGCCGGTCGGCCGATGGGGCGTATTAGTAGATAAAGCGGGTGGCCATGTTTTTTGGTCCGCCATAGGTCAGCGGATTTCCGTCCGGAACACGGCGTTCATGTGCTTGAGGAACAAGTCGTGTTGACCCGTGAACGTTGCGGTTGCGTCGCGGTAGACGACCGTTTGATAGCCGCGGGCGTATGCGCCGTACGCCGTCAAAAAGTCGCAGATGTCCGTACAGACGCCGGTGATGTGCACGGTGCCGACCCCGCGCGCCTTCAGCTCGCGATCAAGATCGGTTTGATAAAACGCGTCGTATTCCGGCTTCGGCACGAACAGGACGTCGCGATGGCGGCGGTGCGCTTCGTACCAATCGTTTAACGCGCCGTACAATTGCTGGCCCCATGTGCCTTTGACGTTATGCGGCGGCCAAAGTTGAAAGTGCGGGTCGTTTTCCTCGTGCGCATCCATGCAAAACGCAACGACGTCGCCGTTTTTCAGAAAACGGTCGGCCAATTGGACAATGTTTGGCACGATGTCTTGAGCGACCCGACCGGCGGTGAGCGTTCCTTCGTCGTGAACAAAATCGTTGCTCATATCGATGATCAATAATGCGTTCCGCAATGTTTCCTCCTCCAATCCAGTCCGTACCGCCAGGCGAATTTAGGCGATCGCGGAAAACGTCGGCGCACGCAGCGCGTGCCCCGATTTTCAAATAAAACGTTCCTAAGTTTTACTATAGATCATGACAAAACATATGACAAGACATTAAGATGAGAAAGGCGAAACGGGTTTAAAATAGATGGAAAAGGCTGAGTTGAGATCGCGGATGGCCAGGCAGCAGCAGGTGCGGCGGGGCAACGGATTTCGTTTCCATCCAAAGGTTGCGGATGCCCGTTGGTTTGAAGTCGGCAAGGCCTTCATAATCCGCCGCATTATGTTACACTTAAAAGCGTGCACGACGGATGTTTGAAGGAAGAAGGGAAGTTGTGGATATGGCTGAGTACATTGAAAAGACGGTCGGTACGAAAACGATCTTTCAAGGAAAAATCATCGATCTCACCGTCGATGAAGTGGAATTGCCGAACGGAAAGATCGCCACTCGGGAAATCGTCCGCCATCCCGGGGCCGTAGCGGTTATCGCCGTCACGAAAGAAGGCAAGCTCGTGCTCGTCCGGCAATTCCGGAAACCGCTCGACCGCTCGCTTTATGAGATTCCTGCGGGCAAGTTGGATCCGGGCGAAGATCCAAAGGCGTGTGCGTTGCGTGAACTGCGCGAGGAAACGGGTTATCGCTGCGAGTCCATCGAACACGTCGTGTCGTTTTCGACGTCGCCCGGTTTTGCCGATGAAGTGCTGCACATTTACTATACGGACACGCTGATCGCCGGTGAGCGCGATTTGGATGAAGATGAATTTTTGGACAACCATGAAGTCGACCTGGAGACGGCGCTCGCGCTCGTTCGCTCGCAAGACATTTACGACGCCAAAACGGTGTTTGCCGTTCAATATTTGCAGCTGCGGTCCATGCTGAACCGGTAAATATCGTTGCAACCGCCCCACACCGTTTGGCAAACGGCGGCAACGCCGGGCTTCAACGGAAGCCTTGCGGGATGGGGCGGCGAGCCAAGCATAAGGCGGGATGCGAAGTTGAAAACCTGTTATGCCGATTTGCACATACACATCGGGCGCACCGGCTCGGGCCGCCCGGTCAAAATCACCGGCGCCCGGACGTTAACGATCGAAAACATCTTAAAGGAAGCGAGCGACAGAAAAGGGATGGACATCGTCGGCGTCATCGACTGCCATGTCCCCGAAGTGCTCGACGATCTGGAGAGAATGGCGGAAAACGGCGTGGTCGAACCGCTCGCCGACGGCGGCTTGCGGTTTTCGAACGCTGTGTTGATCCCCGGAGTCGAAATCGAAGTGAAAGATGACCGTTGCCTTGGCCCCGTGCACGTTTTGGCGTATTTTCCGACGCTTCGGGATATGCGGGCGTTCAGCGGTTGGCTGTCCCGGCACGTCACGAACATCACCTTGAGCACCCAGCGCTTTTTCGGCGATGCCCGGACGTTGCAAGAACGCGTCAAGTCGGACGGCGGGCTTTTTATTCCGGCGCACGTGTTCACGCCTTTTAAAAGCGTTTATGGTTCGGGCGTCCGCCGGTCGCTGGCGGAAATCTTTGATACCGATCTCATCGACGCGATCGAATTGGGATTAAGTGCCGACACGTCCATGGCCGACCAAATCGAGGAATTGCACCGCTATCCTTTCGTTTCGAATTCCGATGCCCACTCCTTGGCGAAGATCGGCCGCGAATACCAGGCGCTCCGCGTCGATCATCCCTCATTTGCCGAACTGCGGGCGGCGCTCTTGGGCGAGGGAGGCCGGGCGATCGAAGCGAATTACGGGTTGAATCCGAGGCTGGGCAAATATCATCGCACGCGCTGCGCGGTTTGTCTGACCCCGCTGGTCGGGGAAAGCAAAGACCAACGTTGCCCGCACTGCGGCCAGCGCCGCATCGTCAAAGGCGTGAGCGAGCGTTTGCAGGAGCTGGCCGATGCGGCCGGAAGCCGGCGCGAACGGCCGCCGTACATTCATCAAGTGCCGTTGGAATTTATCCCGAACGTCGGGCCGAAAACGCGGGATAAACTTTTGGAAGCTTTCGGAACGGAGATGGCGGTCATGCATCGGGCGTCGATCGCGGCGCTTGAAGGCGTCGTCGGCGCCAAGACGGCCGCTTTGATCGCCGCGGCCCGTGAAGGGAGGCTCGCGGTTGAAGCGGGCGGCGCCGGGCGTTACGGCCGGGTGAAAACGTAAGGCTCCCCCGTTTTTGACAGAATGGGCTTTGCTGAAAAGAATAGAGAGGCGCTAGAGCATTTTTACCGCTTCCCGCCTGAGCCGCTTGCGCGGGCGGAACGTCGGGCGGCGATAGGTTTTTTCTATTAAAAGCGGTCATAGATTCCTCGCCGGTTCATAGACTTTTTATAAGAACGGGTGAGGAGGAATCGCGGTGCAGTTAAACGACCGGTGGAAATGGGAGAGGCACGTTCGGGACAACCTTTCCATTTATACGTTTACGATCGTTTTATTTTTGATGGGGATCGTTTTCGGAGCGATCATCGTCAACAGTTTGCCGATTGAAGCGAAAAACGATTTGTATCATTATTTACAGCGGTTTTTCGGAGAAATGGCGGAAGGGCGCCTCGCGAGCAGCGGCGTGCTGTTTAATGAAAGCTTTTCCCACAATCTCCGCTATCTCGGTTTCATCTGGCTGCTCGGCTTGTCGATCATCGGCTTGCCCGTCATTTTCATTTTATTGTTTTTGAAAGGGATCGTCGTCGGCTTCACCGTCGGCTTTCTCGTCAACCAGATGGGACTGCACGGATTTTGGATCGCTTTGGCCAGCGTCTTGCCGCAGAATTTGCTCATCATCCCGGCGTTTATCGCCGTGAGCACGGCGTCCGTCGCTTTTTCTCTGAAAATGATCCGGCAGCTGCTCATGCGGACGCGCAAAACGCCGCTCATTCCCCAGTTCGCCGCTTATGCGATGCTGTTGGCGGCCACGTCGCTCCTTTTAGTCGCCGCTTCCATGATCGAAGCTTACGTTTCGCCGGCTTTGATGAAAAGCATCATTGGCTGATTATCTTTTAATAATGATTATAAAAACTTAATTAGAATTATTTTATTTTGACACGATATTTAACGCTGTTTATAATGTTTTTTAGGAATATGGCGAAGGGGGCGGAACGATGGAAAACCGGCTGGACCGGATCAAGAAACAATTGCACGCCCAGAAGTATAAATTGACACCGCAGCGCGAAGCGACCGTGCGCGTCCTTCTCGAAAACGAAGCCGATCATTTAAGCGCTGAGGACGTGTACCTGCTCGTCAAGGAAAAAGCGCCTGAAATCGGGCTGGCGACGGTGTACCGGACGCTGGAACTCTTGACGGAGTTGAAAGTCGTCGACAAAATCAACTTTGGTGACGGCGTCTCCCGCTACGATTTACGCCGGGAAGGTGCCGAGCATTTCCATCACCATCTCGTTTGCATCGAATGCGGGGCCGTGGACGAAATTCAAGAAGATCTGTTGGAAGACGTCGAAAAGATCGTGGAAGAACGGTGGCGTTTTAAGATCAAAGATCATCGCTTGACCTTTCACGGCATTTGCCACCGATGCCAAGATAAAAAAGCCTCCGAACAAAAACAAGCTTGAGCCGCCTTTTCCGACCGAGGGAGAAGGTTTTTTATTCATCGCCCGCCTGCGACGTATAAACCGGCTTTCATTTGGCATACCTTGATAATGCCGTGAACGCATGAACGAACGGCTAGATTGCGGAACAAGCGGGTGATGGCGCGATGAAGTCGGCTTTAAAGACGGTGCTTGACACGCTTAAAGTGTTTGTTCTTTTTGTGTTTTGCACGATATTATTTTATTATGGCCTTGAATGGCTGGACCACAACTACGAAAGCTACCATAAATATGATCAACCGGAAAACGGCGCCGTCAAAGTTTTTGGTCCGGAAGGTGAAAAAGGTCGAAGCGGACCTTTGTGGTCTGAACGTTTTTTTCAATTTTTGAGAGATGGGGAATAAGGCCATGAAGGATGACGTACGGGATTTTATCCGCTACATGATCGTCGAACAAGGGCTGTCGGCCAACACCGTCGATTCCTATCGGCGTGATCTGGAACAGTACATGGCATACATATCCGAGAACTGCGGCATTCAGGATTGGAACGGCGTCGACCGGTCCATGATCGCGCAATATCTTTTTCAATTGAAAGACAAAGGGCGCTCCGCTGCCACGATCGCTCGGCAAACGGCGAGCATCCGCCAATTCCACCGCTTTTTGTTGCGGGAAAATCGGACGAGCCGCGATCCGAGCCATCACATCGGCGCGCCGAAAACCGAGCGCCGCCTGCCGAAGGTGTTGTCCACGCGCGAAGTCGAAGCGCTGCTTTATGCACCGGATACGACGACACCGGCGGGGATTCGCGATCGGGCGATGCTGGAAGTGCTTTATGCCACGGGAGTGCGCGTCTCCGAACTCGTCCAGCTTGATTTGGACGACCTCCATTTGGCGATGGGCTTTGTCCGCTGCATGGGGAAGGGCGGCAAAGAGCGTTTAGTGCCCCTCGGCCGCGCGGCCATTCAGGCGACGGAACAATACCTCGCCGAAGCCCGGCCGAAATTGGCGAAACATAAGACGACCAACGCGGTTTTCCTAAATCAGCGCGGCGAGCGGTTAACCCGCCAAGGCTTATGGAAAATTCTTAAAAAATTGGCTTTGAAGGCCGGCATTCAGCAGGAGATTACGCCGCATACGTTGCGGCATTCGTTTGCCACCCATCTTCTGGAAAATGGTGCCGATTTGCGCGCCGTGCAAGAGATGCTTGGTCACGCCGACATTTCGACGACACAAATTTATACCCACGTCACGAAACATCGTTTGAAGGACATCTATGCCGCCACCCACCCGCGCGCTTAATTGCCGATTCGGCAATTGCCGCCGTGACGCGGGCGGTTTGCGTTTTTTTATTCGCTGGGATGGAAGCGGTTGAACCACACGGGAGTGAATCACATGTCCAAACAATCCTTTCAACGCGTATTTTTAATCGTCCTTGATTCCGTCGGTATCGGAGAGGCGCCGGATGCCGAGCACTTCGGCGACAAAGGCGCGGACACGCTCGGGCACATCGCCGCGCGCATGGACGGGCTGCATCTGCCTCATCTCAATAAATTGGGACTGGGCCTGCTCCGCGACGATATCAAAGGCGTGCCCCGGGTCGAGCCGGCGGCCGCTCATTACGGGCTGATGCAGGAAGCGTCGAACGGCAAGGATACGATGACCGGCCATTGGGAAATCATGGGGCTTCATATCTCTCAACCGTTCCGCACGTTCCCCGACGGGTTCCCCGACGAGTTGATCCGGCAACTCGAGGAGCGGACCGGCCGGAAGGTGATCGGCAACAAACCCGCGTCCGGCACCGCGATCATCGATGAACTCGGCCCGCGCCAAATGGAAACGGGCGAATTGATCGTTTATACGTCGGCGGATTCCGTCCTGCAAATCGCCGCCCACGAAGACGTCATCCCTTTAGAGGAACTCTATCGCATCTGCGAAATTGCAAGAGAATTGACAAAAGATCCGAAATACATGGTCGGCCGCGTCATCGCGCGCCCCTATGTCGGTGAGCCCGGCCGTTTTGAACGCACGGCCAATCGCCACGATTACGCCCTCAAACCGTTCGGTCAAACCGTCATGAATTTTCTCGCCGACGCGGGCTTCGACGTCATCGCGCTTGGGAAGATCAACGACATCTACGACGGAGAAGGCGTCACGGAAGCGATTCGCACCAAAGATAACATGGATGGCGTCGACAAATTGCTCGCGGTGCAGGAGAAATCGTTCCGCGGGCTCGCGTTTTTGAATCTCGTGGATTTTGATTCGAAATACGGGCACCGCCGCGATCCGATCGGGTACGGCGAAGCGCTGGAGGCGTTCGATCGGCGGCTTCCCGAAATCCTCGAACGCCTCGGCGCCGACGATTTGTTGATCATCACGGCTGATCACGGCAATGATCCCACGTATAAAGGCACCGATCATACGCGTGAACTCGTCCCGCTTTTCGTTTACCACACGGGGATTGAAAGAGGCCGCCGCTTGCCGACGAGGCGGACGTTCGCCGACGTCGGCGCCACGATCGCCGGTCTGTTTCAAGTCCGACGGCCGGAACACGGTGACAGTTTTTTAAGTGAAATTTAGAGGGGTTCGATGAAATGACGATGAAAGAGAAAATAAGAGACGTGCTCGCCGCGCTCGAATCGAGGCTTTCCGTCAAGCCTGACATTGCGCTCGTCCTTGGCTCAGGGCTCGGCGGACTTGCCGACGAATTGGAGGATGCGATCCGGATTCCCTACACCGAACTGCCGCATTTTCCGGCAGCGACCGTTCCCGGCCACGCCGGCCGGTTTGTTGTGGGGCGATTGCACAGCGTCCCGGTCATCGCCATGCAAGGCCGCTACCATTATTATGAAGGCTACACGCTTGAACAGGTGACGCTCCCGGTCCGCGTCATGCAAGCGCTCGGCGCCGAAACGGTCATTTTGACGAATGCCGCCGGCGGCGTCAATGAAACGTTCCAAGCGGGCGATCTCATGGTCATTCGCGACCATATCAATTGGTTTCACACCAATCCGCTCATCGGAAAGAATGAAGATGAACTCGGCCCGCGCTTTCCCGATATGTCGGAAGTCTACGACCGTTCGCTTCGTGCACTCGCCAAAGAAACGGCGCAAGCGCTCGGCATTTCCTTGAAAGAAGGCGTTTATTTTGGCCTCAGCGGTCCGAGTTATGAAACGCCGGCCGAAGTACGGATGATCCGGAAGCTCGGCGGCGACGCGGTCGGCATGTCGACCGTGCCGGAGGCGATTGCTGCTCGCCATGGCGGAATGAAGGTGCTCGGTTTTTCCTGCATCACGAACGCGTGGAGCGGCACCGGAGACCAGCCGTTATCCCACGAAGAAGTCATTGAAACGTCGGAGCGGGTCAAAGCGCATTTTACAAGCCTCATCAAAGCCATCGTCAAGAGAATGGGGGAGTGACGCATGTCGTTGCTTAATCAAGTTCGCGATGCCGTCGATTTCATCCGGACGAAAACGGCGATCGAGCCGGAAATTGGTCTCATCCTCGGTTCCGGACTCGGTGAACTCGCCGACGAAATTCAAAATCCGACGGTGCTGGATTATAGAGACATTCCTTATTTTCCGGTATCCACCGTTCCCGGTCATGCCGGCCGGCTCGTCTTGGGCGAACTGGAAGGCAAAAAGGTCGTGGCCATGCAAGGCCGTTTTCATTACTATGAAGGCTATTCGATGCAACAAGTGACGTTCCCGGTGCGCGTCATGAAAATGCTCGGGGTGAAAACGCTTGTCGTCACCAATGCGTGCGGCGGCATCAACCGTCATTTTAAACCGGGCGATCTCATGCTGATTCAAGACCACCTGAATTTGACCGGCACCAATCCGTTGATCGGGCCGAACGAGGAAGCCTTTGGCCCGCGTTTCCCCGACATGAGCGAGCCTTACAGCAAAGCGTTGCAAGAGGTCGCCGTCCGCAGCGCCGAAGCGGTCGGGGTGGAATTGCAAAAAGGGGTCTATGCCGGCATCAGTGGACCATCTTTCATGACGCCGGCCGAACTGATCATGCTCAGAAATCTTGGCGCCGATGCCCTCGGCATGTCGACCGTTCCCGAAGTGATCGTCGCCAATCACATGGGAATGGATGTGCTCGGCATCGCATGCGTGACCGATATGGCGATCGGCGAGGAATTGGAGCCGCTCACGCACGAGCAAGTCATGCGCGTCGCCAGGGAGACGAAGCCGAAGTTCATCAAACTCGTCAAGCGCATTTTGCACGATATGGAGTGACCGTTCATGCGCATGGTCGATATCATTGAAAAGAAGCGGGACGGGGAAGCCTTGACGTCTGAAGAGATCCGTTTTTTCGTGTCGGGCTACGCTCGCGGCGAAATTCCGGACTATCAGGCGGCGGCTTTGCTCATGGCCATCTACTTTCAAGGCATGAACGAACGCGAGACGAGCGATTTGACGGAAGCGATCGTCGCCTCGGGTGAAACCGTCGATTTAAGTGAAATCGAAGGCGTTAAAGTGGACAAACACTCCACAGGCGGAGTCGGCGATAAAACGAGCTTGATCGTCGGTCCGCTCGTCGCGGCCGCGGGCATCCCGATCGCGAAGATGTCGGGCCGCGGGCTTGGCCACACCGGGGGAACCATTGACAAACTGGAATCCATCCCCGGGTTTCACGTCGAATTGAGCCGCGAAGCGTTCCTCGATCACGTCAACCGTTATAAAATTGCCATTATCGGTCATAGCCAAAACTTGACGCCAGCGGATAAAAAGCTCTACGCGCTCCGCGATGTGACCGGTACGGTCGCGTCCGTCCCGCTCATTGCCAGTTCGATCATGAGCAAAAAGCTGGCCTCTGGCGCGGACGTCATTGTTCTGGACGTCAAAGTCGGCTCGGGGGCGTTTATGAAAACGCTCGATGATGCGAAGCGCTTAGCCGAAGTCATGGTCGGAATCGGGAAGTCGCTCGGACGGCGGACGATCGCGATCCTCTCCGACATGGACGAACCGCTCGGCCGCGAAGTCGGCAATGCCAATGAAGTGCGCGAAGCGATCGATATCCTGAAGGGAAAAGGCGACGCGCGTTTGACGGAACTGTGTCTGACCATTGCAACGCAGATGACGTTGGCCGCCGGTGTGTACGCGCATGAAAAAGAAGCGCGCGACCGGTTGACCGACTTGATCGTGTCCGGCCGAGCGCTTGAAACGTTAAAGACATTCGTTCAAGCCCAAGGCGGGGATCCAGCGGTCATCGACGATCCGGGACGCTTGCCGTCGGCTGCTCATTCTATCGCGGTCCGGGCGGAACGGGACGGTTTTGTCCAAGCAATCGATGCGGAAAGCGTCGGGCTCGCCGCCATGATGCTCGGCGCCGGGCGGAAGACGAAAGACGACGTGATTGATCACGGCGTCGGCGTTTCGATCGAGAAAAAGGTCGGTGACGCCGTCAAAGCCGGCGAGACGCTCGCCGTCCTGCACAGCCGTACAGAGACGGCTGCGGACGCCTATGAAAAATTGAAAAACGCCTACCGCATTGGGGACGAAAAAGCGGCGGCGAAACCGATTGTTTATGAAGTGATCCAATAAAGGGAAGCGGATTTCCGGCCAACCGATCACCTGCCATCGACGACAGATTCAACCGGGAGGGCATGCGCTCGTGGGTTGTTTTCTCTGAGCCACGGGCAGCGCCCTCCTTATGTGTTTTTCTCGGTCGCGTAGAACGAGCGTTCGCCTGCCCCGATCTCCATGCGTACGCTTTCGGCCGCGCGTTCGAGCGGTTGCCATCATCTGATAATGAGGAATGAAACGAACTGACGATGGTCCCGCCATTTGACGCGGATTTTTCCGCCTTTAAAGCCGCCTTGCCCCGGCCGCGGCAAAGAGCTGACGGCTTTTATCGATAAACCTCATTGGACAACGCCTGACTTTGATGATCGCTTCCCTCCAACGCTCCGCTTCGGTTCCTTTCCAAATCTCGCCATCCATCGAACAAAGGTCCATCCAGATTATCCTTGTCCTCTCTTAATCTCTCGGTTCCGTTTTGATGCTTTTATTATTGCCGCATCCACCTCTTCCTCCTCTTGACCGTTTCCGACGATCACGCGCACATCCGAGTATAATTCCGAAGTTAATGGAAAAAATATTAAGGAATTAGGCGAGGAGGGATGGATTGGATGAAAGCATTCGCCGCGGTCGCCTTGTGCGCGCTCGTCGCATGGACCGGGTTACCGTCAACCGCCGTATTGGCGAAGGAAAAGGCGTCCGAAAAATTGGTGGATCAAGTGAAATCGGCGGTTTTAATGGAAAAAGACACCGGCACCGTTTTGTACAGCCAAAACGCCGACGATCGCTTGCCGCCGGCCAGCATGACCAAAATCATGACGCTGTTGCTCATTTTCAAGGCGTTGGACGCTCAAGACATTTCTTTAAAAGATAAAGTGAGGATCAGTGAGCATGCCGCATCCATGGGCGGTTCGCAAGTGTTTCTGGAACCGGGGGAAACCATGACCGTCCGGGATTTGATCAAAGCCATTGCGATCGCTTCCGCCAACGATGCTTCCGTGGCGATGGCCGAATACATAGCGGGTTCTGAACAGGCCTTTGTCAAGAAGATGAATGAGGAGGCCAAGCGCCTCGGGCTGAAGAACACGCATTTTAAAAATCCGACCGGCTTATCGGCGGACGGCCATTATTCAAGCGCCCGCGACATGGCCTTGATGGCCAGAGCCTTGCTCCGCTATCCGGAAGTTCTTAAATTCACGTCGATTTATGAAGATTATTTGCGGGAAAACACCGACAATAAATTTTGGCTCGTCAACACCAATAAAATGATTAAAACGTATCCGGGGGTCGACGGGTTGAAAACCGGGTTTACGCAAGAAGCGAAATATTGCCTGACCGCGACCGCCATGAAAAACGGCATGCGCGTCATCGCCGTCGTCATGGGGGCGCCGACGACGAAAGTCCGAAATGAACAAGTGGCGAAGATGCTCGATCACGCTTTCAATGCCTACAAGACGAAAAAACTCATGGACTCGGGCCGTGTGGTCCGCCTCGTCCCGGTGAACAAAAGCGAAGAAGGCAAAGTTCCGGCCGTCACCCGCGATCCTGTCGTCCTCTTGCTGAAGCGCGGCGAGGCGGCGAGCCATTTGAAAACGTCGGTCCATTTAACAAAAGGATTAAAAGCTCCGCTGAAAGCCGGGAGCGTCGTCGGTCACGTCTCGGTCAAGAAGGGAAACGAGCTCGTGTCACAGACGCCGCTCATCGTGACGAAAGACATCAAACCCGCTTCGTGGTGGCAATTGTTTAAACGGAACATCGGCAAAATGACAAGTGGGTCGTGGTGAGTCGAACGTCCACTAGTTTTGTCAATGGGAAGGAATTGGCTGTGCCCGGCACGAAACTGTTACGTGCAGGATTTTCAGTCAAGCGGATGCGTTAAAAGGAGGAGAAATCAGTGAGTCTTCGCGTCGATTTGGAAGTGATCGATCACGTGCTTTGTGTTCGTTTGGAAGGTGAGCTGGATCATCACACCGCCGATGAGCTGCGCGATCGGGTGAACCAAGCGTTGGAGCGGAAACCGGTCCGCCACATTTTACTGAATCTCGGCGGATTGGAATTTATGGACAGCTCCGGGCTCGGCGTCATTCTCGGCCGCTATAAACAAATCACCTCCCAAGGCGGGGAAATGGTCGTCTGCTCCATTTCTCCCTTCGTCAAAAGGCTCTTTGAAATGTCGGGGCTGTTCAAGATCATCCGCTTGGAAGACGATGAAGCTTACGCGCTTCTGACCTTGGGGGTGGCGTGATGAAGAACAAAATGAGGCTGGAGTTTTCCGCCAGGAGCGAAAACGAATCGTTCGCCCGCGTCGCCGTTGCCGCGTTCGTCGCTCAGCTGGATCCGACCATGGATGAATTGACCGAGATCAAAACCGTTGTTTCCGAAGCGGTCACCAATGCGATCATACACGGTTATGAGAACAAGGGGACCGGAACCGTCGTCATCGAGGCGGAGATCGTCGACGATACGGTCCATTTGGCGATTCGCGATGAAGGCGTCGGCATCGAAAATCCTGAAGAGGCTCGCCAGCCGCTTTTTACGTCCAAACCCGAGTTGGAGCGTTCGGGGATGGGGTTTACGATCATGGAAAATTTCATGGATCACGTGGCGTTGGAAACCGCGCCGGGCTACGGCACGACGGTCTATTTGACGAAGCACTTAACGCGCAATAAGGCGCTGTGCAATTAGAATGATCGCGATGCCAGTTGACATGATAAGGAGAGTCGACGCCTATGGATGTCAACGCTAAACGCCAATCCAAAGAGCCGCTTTTGGACGACGGGGAAGTCAAGGATTTAATCGCGCGCAGCCAGAAAGGTGATAAGGAAGCCCGCGATCTCATCGTGCAAAAAAACATGCGGCTTGTGTGGTCGGTCGTTCAACGTTTTTTAAACCGCGGATACGAAGCGGACGATTTGTTTCAAATTGGCTGCATCGGTTTGCTGAAATCGGTGGACAAATTCGATTTGTCCTTTGACGTCAAATTCTCGACGTATGCCGTGCCGATGATCATCGGGGAGATCCAGCGCTTCATCCGCGACGACGGCACCGTCAAGGTGAGCCGCTCATTGAAGGAAATGGGCAACAAAGTGCGCAAGAAAAAAGACGAACTCTCAAAAAAACTCGGCCGCAATCCGACGGTTGGAGAGTTGGCCGATGCGCTGGAGGTCACGCCCGAAGACATTATCATGTCGCAGGAAGCGATCCGCACGCCGTCTTCCATCCATGAAACCGTCTATGAAAACGACGGCGATCCGATCACTTTGCTCGATCAAATTTCCGACAAATCGGAAAGCGATTGGTTTGACAAAATCGCGCTTCGCCAAGCGGTTCAACATTTGAAAGACCGGGAGAAACTCATCGTTTACTTGAGATATTTTAAAGATCAGACGCAGTCGGAAGTCGCCGCCCGCCTTGGCATTTCGCAAGTGCAAGTCTCGAGGCTGGAAAAGAAAATTTTGGCGGAGATCAAAGGCCAGATGGTGGAATGACCGTCAGGCCTTTTTTCTTTGTTTAAAAAGGAATTGGGAAAACAAACGCGCTCGATGTTGTCAAGCTTCCCGATGCGCTCCGGTTTCACAAACGCGACCGCGCGCTATAACATTCATTAGGAAAATTTTGTTAAGAACGCCCGAATCGGAATGATCCGCCCGCCTCTGATCCATACTAAAAAAGCAAAGGGGTGGGTGTTTATGGCCATTTCGATCTATATTCGCATGCGCTACAAGTTTACGGCGGCGCTCGGCGATTGTATCCGAATCGGAAAATTGGCGCACATCATCGCACCCGACCGCATTAAAAAGGAGATTGCCGAGCTTCCCATCCACCGCATCGTATCGAAGGACAACAAATTTGTCGTCATCGACGCGATGGATGTGATCCAGGCGATCTGCAAAAAATTCCCGGACTGCGACATTCAAACGGTCGGGCCGTCGCAAACCATAATTGAAGTGGTGACGAAAAAGCGCAAGAGCGGTCCCGTCTTCTTCATCTTGGTCTGGGTTCTTCTGTTCATCGGCGCGGGGCTGACCATCATGAATTTTCACGAGGATGTTTCCATGGCGAGCGTGCATCGAAAAATTTACCATTTGGTCACCGGAAGGGAAAACGCTCGGCCTCTCATCATGCAAATCCCCTATTCATTCGGCGTCGGAATCGGTATGATTCTTTTTTTTAACCATATTTTTAAAAAACGCTTTAACGAAGAACCGAGTCCGCTCGAAGTGGAAATGTTCAATTACCAACAAGATCTCGATCAATATGTCATTCTCGAAGAAAACCGGAAAAGCGAGTTCAAGCGGCATGGTGATTGAACTCGCCGTCCTTGCGATAGTCGGTTTTGCCAGCGGCCTGGCCGTCGGCTGCGGGTTCGTCGCTTTTTTAACCGTGCTCGGCATCATCCCGCGCCTCGCCCAGCTGACCGATACCCGCCGCTATATTCCGGGATATGAGTGGAGCGTCGTGTGCGGCGCCATTGCCGGCACGTGGCTCGGCCTTCGCCACATTCAGTTGTCGCTGCCGGCGATCGTGCTCGTGCCGATCGGACTAGCCGCCGGCGTATTCGTCGGCATGCTCGCCGCCGCCTTGACGGAAGTTTTGAATGTCTTGCCGATTTTGGCCAAACGGATCGGCGTCAATGAGCAGATCTTGATCTTGCTCATGGCGATCGTCATCGGCAAGGTTTGCGGATCGCTTTTTCATTGGACGTTTTTCATCCACGATTTGAAGGAATAAGCCGGAGATGTTCAGGAGGAGATGCCATGAAAACGTTAAACGACCCTAAAAATTATAAAAAAAACATCAAAGCGTTTCATCCGAAAACCAATTACTTCATGAATTGCCTGAAGGCCTTCCTCGTCGGCGGCTTCATCTGCCTCGTCGGCGAAGCCATCCAAAAGGCATACGCCGCTTTTACCGATTACACCGAAAAATCGGCGGGCAATCCGACGGTCGCGACCTTGATATTGATTTCTTCATTGCTCACCGGTTTCGGCGTCTACGACAAGATCGGCCAATTCGCCGGCGCCGGTTCGCTCATACCCGTCACCGGTTTTGCAAATTCTATAACGAGCGCGGCTTTGGAACACAAAAGCGAGGGGATCGTCCTCGGCATCGCGACGAACATGTTCAAGCTCGCCGGCTCGGTCATCGTCTTCGGCGTCGTTTCGGCAACGGTCTTCGGGCTGATTCGTCTGACCGTCAATAACTTGTTAGGGTAAGGAGGAAGGCTCGTGAAGATCGGAAAACAAACGTGGCGTTTCCAAGAACCTGTCTATCTCATATCCACGGGCACGACGGCGGGGCCGCTTGAGAAGCGGGGACCGCTCGGAGAGACGATCGATAAGACCTTTGATGATCTCCACTGCGGCGAAAAAAACTGGGAAGCGGCCGAGAGAAGACTGATGCGGGAAGCGGTCGACATCTGTTTGAAAAATGTCAACCTGTCGCCGGAAGAAGTGGATTATTTTTTGGCCGGCGACCTGTTAAATCAAACCGTGACGAGCAATTTCATCGCGAGGGAAACGCGGATTCCTTACCTCGGTTTGTTCGGCGCTTGTTCGACTTCCATGATGGGGCTCGCACTCGCTTCGCTGTTGGTCGACGGCGGCTACGCCAACCACGTTTTGACGGCGGTGAGCAGCCATAACGCCACGGCCGAACGGCAGTTTCGCTATCCGACGGAATATGGCGGCCCCCGGCCGCAGACCGCGACGTTTACCGCCACGGGAGCGGGGGCGGCGCTCGTCGGCAAAGCCCGGTCCCCCATCGTCATCAGAGAGGCGACGATCGGCCGCGTCATCGATTGGGGGATCGGTGACGCTTATGATATGGGCTCGGCGATGGCGCCCGCAGCCGCCGACACGATCGAGCGCCACCTTCACGACACGGGCCGAAATCCCGAGGATTACGACATGATCCTCACCGGTGATCTCTCGAGCGTCGGCAGCCCGATTCTTCGCCAACTCCTGTGGGAGCGCGACTTGGACATCAGCGAAATCCACCAGGACAGCGGGCTTATGCTCTACAGCCCCAACCAACCGGTGTTTGCGGGCGGCAGCGGCACCGCTTGCTCGGCGATCGTCACTTACGGGTATATCGTGCGCCTGCTGCGAACGGGAAAAATCGGGCGCGTGCTGATCGTCGCGACGGGTGCGCTCCTCAATCCGACGATCATCCAGCAAAAAGAGTCGATTCCGTGCGTCGCTCACGGCATTGTGTTGGAATCGACGGGAGGCGAGTAAATGGATTTTGTATGGGCTTTTGTCATCGGCGGATTGATCTGCGTCATCGGTCAAATGTTGTTGGATCTCTTTAAGCTCACACCGGCGCACGTCGTCGTTTCATTCGTCGTGGCCGGGGCGTTTTTGGATGCGTTCGGGCTATACGATAAACTCATCGCTTTCGCCGGCGCAGGGGCGACGGTGCCGATCACGAGTTTCGGCCACTCTTTATTGCACGGCGCCATGCAGGAAGCCAATGAACACGGCTACATAGGGTTGGCGATGGGCGTTTTTAAGCTCACTTCGGCGGGCATCACTTCCGCTCTCTTGTTCGGTTTTCTAGTGGCTTTGATTTTTAAGCCGAAGGGTTGACGCGCGCTTTTTGTGAAATGGTTTCCGTCACTAAAAGGGGGCGGGCCGAGCGTGCGGGCCGTCGGGATTGCCGCGAAAGATCGGAATTAAGCGGGAAAAGCCGCGCCGCTTTTCATGAGACTGGCGAAAGAAAGAAGGGGTTATCATCAAAGAGACCAAGGAACCGATTAAAAAGCGGATTAGAGAGAATAAGGCGTTCATGGAAGAACGCGTTGGCATCGGAACGAGTTTCGACGTCGGCGTCCGTGAAATGAAGATTCTCGGACGAAAAATCCAGATCTATTACTGTAATTCCTTGGTGGATGCTTTATTCGTCATCGAAATTCTTCGCGAGCTGCTGAGGCTCGTCAATGAACACCGCCCGGTTTCGGACGTCAAAAACGTGATCAAAAACCATTTGGCGCACGAGCAAGTCAAGGAAATTCAAACGATGGACGAAGCCGTCGACAATATGCTGTCCGGCTTGATCGTCCTTTTCATCGACGGCGAAACCGTAGGGCTCGTCATCGATACGCGCCATTATCCGGGGCGGCAGCCCGAAGAACCCGATGTGGAACGCGTCGTCCGCGGCGCACGCGACGGGTTTACCGAAAACATCATTGAGAATGTCGGCCTCATCCGCCGCCGCCTGCGCGACGAGCGTTTTCGTTCGGAAATCCTTCGCGTCGGCGAGCGTTCCAAAACCGATGTCAGCCTTTGCTACCTCAAAGATGTCGCCAATCCCGGCCTGGTGGACACCTTGCGAAAAGGGTTAAAAGAGATCGAGGTGGACGGTGTTCCGATGGCCGATAAATCCATCGAAGAATTTCTCGTCAAGCAAGGGTTGAACCCGTTTCCGCTCGTCCGCTACACCGAGCGCCCGGACGTTGCCGCCATCCATATCCTGGAAGGCCACGTTCTCGTTGTGACCGATACGTCGCCGAGCATCATCATTTTTCCGACGACGATCTTTCACCATATGCAGCATGCGGAAGAATACCGGCAAACACCGGTTGTCGGCGCGTTTCTGCGCTGGGCGCGCTTCATCGGGATTTTGACGTCGGTCTTCCTCGTCCCGCTTTGGCTCGTCCTCGTTTTAAACGATAGCACCTTGCCGGACTGGCTGCAGTTTCTCGGCCCGCACAATCACAAGTATCACGTCCCCATCCTGCTCCAAGTTTTGATCGCGGACATCGGCATCGAGATTATCCGCATGGCCGCCATCCATACGCCCACCTCGCTGTCGACGGCGCTCGGCTTGATCGCCGCGGTGTTGATCGGCCAAATCGGGGTGCAAGTCGGGGTGTTCACATCGGAGGTGATTTTATATACGTCGTTGGCCGCGATCGGCGGTTTCTCCACGCCGAGCTATGAGCTGAGCGTCGCTAATAAAATCGTCCGCGTCGTCTTGATCTTCTCCTCGGCGTTGTTCGGCATTCCCGGTTTCGTCGTCGGTTCGACGCTTTTTGTCATCTATCTGGCCCGCGTGGAAAATTTGAACACGCCGTATTTGTGGCCGTTTATCCCGTTTAACCCGAAGGCGATGGCGGATGTGCTCATTCGCACGGCGGTGCCGTTGTCGCGCATCCGGCCGAGCATCGTCCGGCCGCTGGATAAAAGAAGGCAGCCCGCGCGGTAAAGCGGACGAGCGGAAAGGCTTCCGTCCGCTTTTTCTATGAAGGCCAAGAATGATGGCGAAAGATTCGGCGACGTGGTCGGCATTTACCCTTTTACAGTGAAGAATGTCTTTGCTATACTAAAATATATCTTTTTTGGTGCGCTTATCATAGACTACGGATACGGCATATCGTTTTCCCTTCAGGCATTCACCTCCGCTTGCATCAGGTGGGTGCCGCCTTTCTTTACGAAAATGTGCCGCGAACAACGGTCGCCGTGCGGCGCGTGATAAAAAATTTTCATGGGAAAGTAAGGAGCCGAAGAGCATGTTGGAAAAACCGTCGGTCAATCAGCAGGGCCACCTCGAAATCGGAGGCGTCGACGCCGTCTGGCTGAGCAAGACATATGGCACGCCGCTTTATATCTATGATGTTCGCAAAATCAGAGAAAAAGCAGCGGCATTTCAGGCCGCTTTTGCCGATTTACCGGTTCGTTATCAAGTGGCTTACGCCAGCAAAGCGTTTTCTACGATCGCGATGATCCAATTGGTCGATGAATTGGGCTTGGCATTGGACGTCGTCTCGGGCGGAGAGCTTTACACCGCGCTTCGCGCCGGCTTTCCTGCCGAACGCATCCATTTTCACGGAAACAATAAATCGCTCGAAGAATTGCGCTATGCGGTGCGCGAAAACATCGGGGCCATTGTGGTCGACAATTTTTATGAACTCGAGCTGCTTAAAACCGTTTCCCGCGAGATCGGAAAACCCGTGAACATCCTGTTGCGCCTGACGCCGGGCGTCGGCGCCGACACGCACGCGTATATTTCGACGGGACAGGACGATTCCAAGTTCGGTTTTTATTTGTCGACGGGAGACGCTCGAAAAGCGTATCGCGCCGCGCTGACGGACGACCGCTTCCATCTCGTCGGCTTGCATTTTCACATCGGCTCCCAGCTCTTTACTCCGGACGCCCACGTGCTGGCGGTGCAACGATTGTATAAAGAGTTGGAACAATGGAAGTCGGAATTCGGCTGGCTCCCGAACGTTCTGAATGTGGGCGGCGGCTTCGGGATCGCCTATACCGACGGCGATGAACCGACGGAACCGCGCCGGTTCATTCGGCCGATCGTGGAAGCCGTGCTTGCGGAATGCCGGGCGCGTTCGCTCGAAGTGCCGGAGATTTGGATTGAACCGGGCCGGGCGATCGTCGGGGAGGCGGGAACGACCCTTTATACCATCGGCAGCCGCAAGACGACCTCGGGTCAAAAAACATTCATCGCCGTTGACGGCGGCATGACGGATAATTTAAGGCCTGCGCTTTATCAATCCAAATATGAAGCGATCATCGCCAATCGCGCCGACCAGACGGCGCGCGAACGGGTGACGATCGCGGGAAAATGCTGTGAAAGCGGAGACATTCTCATCGAAGATATCGATTTGCCCGAAGCGCGTCCGGGGGACATATTGGCGGTCTTTTGCACGGGCGCCTACGGATATGCCATGGCCAACAATTATAACCGCCTGCCCCGCCCCGCCGTTGTTTTTGTTGAAGACGGCGAAGCCCGCCTGGTCGTCGAACGCGAAACGTTTGAAGACCTCATCCGGCACGACCTGCCTCTTCGGGATCCGGCACGCTCGCGGTCTTAATGCCTTTTTCAGGAAAAGGGCTGCAAACTTCAAGCGCCATTGTCTATAATGGATGAAGGTTGTATGATGGTAGAGAACGTGCAAACCGCGGCGTTGGCCTGGTGCATAAAGCTCTCGCAAAAGAGAAAAGATGGGCATAAAGTCTTGAATAACGAGGGGTTTAAGAATGCTCTTGCGCTATAAGAAAAGCTACGAAAAAATTGCGATGGGTTTGTTGTCCTTCGTTCCGTCCGAAAAGGACCTGAAAAAATTGCAACAAACCATCAAGCAATATGAAGAGGATGATGACTGGCAGCTTTTTCTTTGGAAAGAGGAGGACATCATCGGCATCATCGGCATTCACGTCGAAGGGGACACGGCCGTGCTCACGCATCTGAGCGTCAATCCATCCCATCGCAACCAAGGGATCGGAAGGAAAATGGTCATGGCCCTTCGCGATCAAATCGGAAACAAATACCGGCTCGTTCCGTCCAATCAGATCAAAGAATTTTATGATAAATGCCTCGATCAGGAAGATGGCCATTCTTAATCGCCGCGCGATCATCGGGCCGGCGGCCGCTCCCGGCGGGATAACCGTCTAGGCATACGGGAAGCGCGCTTCATATACTACCGTAACCGTCTCTTTGTAGGGATGACACCGGGAGGCCCGATGATGTCAAGAGAACACTATTACGATCTGTTTGTCAAAGCGGTCGGAGATACCGTCGAAATGGAAACGGCTGACGGTGCAGTGATACAAGGCGTTGTCGCTTCCGTCGATGCAAATTATGTCTATTTACACGCTTTTGAGGACGGCCTCGCCTTGATACCGGGCGCCCCTGAACGAGCAACGGGGAAAAAAGCGCCGACGGCCGTGCCGCTCGCTTCGATTTTGTCGCTCGCTTTCATCACGGTTTATTGATGCAACCGCGTTTTTCGCAACGACCGGGGCGAAGAACGTGCGAACGCCTCGCACGGGGCTTGAACGCTCGGTTGGTTCAATAGAGGTTGTCGCCCGCCGCCTTTAAAATCCCGAAAAAGCGATTCCGTTGCCGTGTCATCGTTCGCCGCACATTGTTTTCGCGGTGTTCCTTGCAAACGAACGCGTTGGGACAAGCCGGTTATTCGATTGCGAGTCACGGATCGGTTGGGGACAGGTGGAGCGTTTTGGAGTATAAAGTGAAAATTGATGCGTTCGAAGGTCCGCTTGACCTTCTTTTGCATCTTATTAAAAAATTGGAGATCGACATTTATGATATTCCCGTTGCGGTCATCACCGAGCAATATCTCGATTTCATCCATGCGATGCAAGAGTTGCAGCTGGATGTCGCGAGCGAATATTTGGTGATGGCGGCGACGCTTATTGAAATGAAGAGCCGCATGCTGTTGCCGAAACCGGAGCCGCTCGACGCGGATTTGGATGAAACCGCGCCCGAAGACGAGGAAGACCCGCGTGAAGAACTCGTCCGTCGGCTTCTTGAATACCGCCAGTATAAGGAAGCGGCCGAAGTTTTAAAAGAGAAGGAACTTGAGCGGCGCAAGGTCTACGCCAAACCGCCGTCGGACTTGACGGCTTACGTCGATAAAGCGCCTGATCCCCCGCTCGCCAATGTTTCGATCTACGACATGCTCGCCGCCTTTCGCCATTTGCTGAGGCGTAAACAATTGGAGAAGCCGCTGAACACGAAGGTGCAAAAGCAGGAAGTGCCGATCGGGCCGCGCATGGAGGCGATTGTCAAGCGCCTCAAGGTTTCGCGCAAACCCTTGGCGTTTTCTGCGTTGTTCACCTATCCCAACCGCACGCATCTCGTCGTCACGTTTTTGGCCTTGCTCGAGCTGATGAAAGAACGTCGGATCATGTGCGTCCAAGACCGCAATTTTTCGGAAATCATGGTATATCTCTTGGATGAGGGAGGCGTGCTTTCGTGACGAAAATCAAAGCGATTCTTGAAGCCTTGCTGTACGTCAGCGGGGAAGACGGCGTCACCTTGGAGCAAATGATAAAGGTGCTTGATGCCTCGGAAGGCGCCGTTATCGCTGCCCTCAAAGAGATCAAAGCGGAATTGGAACGCGATGATCGCGGGCTGGACCTCGTTGAAGTGGGCGGAGCGTATCAATTGATCACGAAACCGGAGGTCGCCGAATACATAGAAAAACTGGTGCAAACCCCGAAACCGTCCACTTTGTCGCAAGCCGCGCTCGAAACGCTCGCGGTGATCGCCTACAAACAGCCGGTTTCTCGGGCGGAAATCGAAGAAGTGCGCGGGGTCAAGTCGGAAAAGGCGTTGCAGACGCTCATGTCCAAAGGTTTGATCAAAGAGGTCGGGCGCGCGGAAGGCACGGGTCGGGCTATTTTATATGGTCTGACGGACGCGTTTTTTTCCCATTTCGGTTTAAAATCATTGGACGAATTGCCGCCGATGCCGACGGCCGACGAGGCGGACGTCGAAGAGGATGCGGATCTGTTTTACGAGAAATTTCAACAAACGGTGTTGGATATCTGAGAATCATCGGAGCGTTGGCTCCGATTTTATTTTTTTACGAGCGTTCGAGCGCGAAGCGACGAGACGGGCCGAAACTTGGCGGGAGAGATCCGGGACCGTCCGCCGCCGATCATAATCCCCTTGTCCACGCATACACTTGTACAAAAGACAGCGGAGGGACGGGATGACACGTTGCGCTTCCAATTGAGACAAATAGCGCTGGCGGCCGTCGCTTTATTGTCCATCACCATGGCGGCGGCCGCTGCGGCGCGGGCGGAAGGAAAACCCGCTCCCATCGAGGTCTCGGCTGAATCGGCGATTTTGATGGACGGGACGAGCGGCCGGGTGCTTTTTGAAAAGGACGCCCATAAAAAGATGCGGATCGCCAGCATCACGAAGGTCATGACCGCGATCCTCGCCATTGAATCGGGCAAGATGGACCAGACCGTTAAAGTGGACGGCCGGGCCGTCGGCACGGAAGGCTCCAGCATTTACTTGAAAGCCGGCGAGAAATTGAAGCTGCGCGATTTGGTTTATGGCCTGCTCCTTCGCTCGGGAAACGACGCGGCCGTGGCCATTGCGATCGCGGTCGCCGGCAGCGAGAGCGGATTCGTCCGACTCATGAACGAAAAGGCAATGGAATTGGGCATGTTGGATACGCATTTCGCCAATCCGCACGGGCTTGACGACCCGGACGGCAACCACTATTCGACCGCTTACGATATGGCGCTGTTGACCAAATACGCCAGGCAAAACCGCACGTTCAGAACCATTTTTAAAGCGAAATATTACTCGGCGCCTCAAGAGGGCGAACGGTGGGAGCGAAAATGGAAAAATAAAAATAAATTGTTGTTTCGCTACAAATATTCGACGGGCGGAAAAACCGGCTTTACGAAGCGGGCGGGCCGCACGCTCATCTCAACCGCTTCGAAACGCGATCTCGATTTGATCGCCGTCACTCTGAACGACGGCGACGATTGGCGGGACCATATGAATCTTTTTAATTGGGCCTTTCAAAACTATAAAATGACCGAGATCGTCCATAAAGGGCGAATCACCAATGTCCGGCCGGGGGTTAACGAAAATCGGCTCTACGTCGCGCGGGACGTGAAGGTGCCGCTCAACGATGAGGAAAAGGATCATCTCTCGACGGCGGTGACCTTGTTTCAAACGGGCAAAAATGAAAAGCGGGCGGACGGCGCCCCGTTTCCGGCGGGATATTTGTACGTCAAAGCGGACGGCGACGTGATTGAAAAAGTGCCGCTTTTTTACGATCCGCCGGATAAAGGCCGCGGGTTCTGGCAACTGTTTGGTGTCGTCGTGCAGATGATCGCGGGATATGGGCGGCCATGATTAATTATATTTGGGCCTTTATGTTTATCGTCGGCTTGGGGTATGCGGCATGGAACGGCAAAATGGAAGCCGTCAACCGGGCGATTTTTAAAGCCGCCGAAGAAGGCGTGACGCTGAGTTTAGGTTTGATCTTCATCTTGATTTTTTGGCTGGGCGTGATGAAGATTGCCGAGGCGAGCGGATTGTTATCCGCCGTCTCCAAACTTTTTAAGCCCTTGTTAAAGCGCTTGTTTCCCGACATTCCCGAAGATCATCCGGCCATGGGTTATATCGTGACCAACACGGTGAGCAACATGTTCGGGCTCGGCAATGCCGCCACGCCGATGGGGATCAAGGCGATGGAGGCGCTGAAACGATTGAACCGCAATCGCCCGACCGCAAGCCGTTCGATGGTGACCTTGCTCGCCCTGAATACGTCTGGCTTTACGCTCATTCCGACGACGGTGATCGCCGTGCGCATGAAATACGGGGCGGCCGAGCCGACGGACATCGTCGTCCCGACCTTGCTCGCCACCGCCGTCGGTACCTTGTCCGCCGTGTTGATCGATCGGTATTTCTATTATCGCCGCCAAAAAAAGGGACGGGACGATTGAAAAAGCCGGGGGACGGCCCCCGTGAACAAAGCGGCGGGAGTCCACACGTGCGGATGGCCGCTCGCTCGTCGATGGCCTTAAGGCGGAAGAGCGGGCGATAGGGAGGCGACCGGGCATGCGCATTCCCGGCGGTTCCTTTTTGACCGTTCATTCCGGATTTGTCTTCAAAAAATGTATTGATCAAGCATCCATGCTCGGTCCAATGGAAAGGGGGGCATGCCCGTGGCGTTTTTGACGAGCTTGTCGGCATGGTTCGTGCCCGCGCTCATCGGATTTATTTTGATCCACGCGACGTTCAAGCGCGTTCCGACCTATGAAATGTTTGTCGAGGGCGGAAAAGACGGTTTTCACATGGCGATTTCGATCATGCCCTATCTCGTCGGCATGCTCGTGGCGATCGGCGTCTTTCGCGCTTCGGGCGCCATGGATGCCTTGGTCGCCGTTTTACAACCCGTGTTTCACGCCATCGGCGTTCCTGCGGAGATCGTTCCGCTCGCTTTGATCCGGCCGATTTCAGGAAATGGGGCGCTCGGGGTGATGTCGGATTTGCTTTCGACTTATGGGGCGGACTCGTTTATCGGGCGCCTCGCTTCGACGATCCAAGGCTCGACGGACACGACGCTCTATGTCATCACCGTCTATTTCGGCGCGGTCGGCATTAAAAACATCGGCGATTCGCTCAAGGTCGGTCTCCTTGCCGATCTGGCCGGCATCGTCGCCGCCATCGTCGTCGTCTCGCTCATGTTTGCCAAGTAGCATGATCGCTTGCCGTGCACGGCGGCCGTTCTCACTTTTTGATCTCTTTCCCCGTCGATCTCTGCGGGGCTTTTTTGTATTTTAATAAGGAAGTAGGCGGATGCGCCGCGCGGAGATCATCAACTTGTGAAATTTTGACGGTAAGGGTATGATGGTTTTTGAGGTGGACAAGTGAGAGATGGAGAGATTGCAGAAAGTCATCGCACGCGCAGGTTTAGCATCCAGAAGAAAGGCGGAGCAAATGATCGCCGAAGGCCGGGTGAAGGTCAACGGCAAAATCGTCACCGAACTCGGGACGAAAGTGAGCAGTAAAGACCGCATCGAAGTCGACGGCATTCCCGTCGAACGGGAAGCCCCGGTTTACTTTTTGTTTTATAAACCGACGGGCGTCATCAGCAGCGTGAAAGACGAGAAGGGCAGAAAGGTCGTCACGGATTTTTTTCCGGACGTTAAAGAACGCATCTTTCCCGTCGGCCGCCTGGATTATGATACTTCGGGCGTGCTGTTGCTGACGAACGACGGCGATTTCGCCAACCTGCTCATGCATCCGCGCTATCGAATCGAGAAGGAATATGTTGCCAAATTGGACGGCATTCCCGATAAAAAGACGTTGCGGCGGCTTGAACGGGGCATCGAATTGGAAGACGGCCCGACCGCACCCGCCAAGGCGAAGCTGCTGTCCGCTGATCGCAAAAAAGGCACGGCGATCGTCAGCATTACGGTTCACGAAGGCCGCAATCGCCTGGTGCGGAGAATGTTTGAAGCGATCGGTTTCAAAGTGTTAAAGCTGAAGCGGGAACGTTATGCTTTTTTGGATACGAAAGGCTTGAAGCCGGGCGAATACCGTCCATTAAAACCGCATGAGGTGAAATTGCTGCGCGAGATGGCTGTCACATAACCGTCACAAAGCGGAAAAGTCGGCCGATTTTTTTGCGTTATAGTAATATTGAGATTATGTCGGCTTAATGATTGGGGAGGATGGACTTGGGCCGTGAGATCATCTGTGAGTGCGGCTACGTGAACCCCGAAGGCACGATATTGTGCGAAGCGTGCGGCAATCCGCTTCGAGACGACCAAACCAAACCGATCTTGACGATGCGGTATGAAGGCGGAGCCCGCCGCTCGCAAACCTATCAAAGGACGATCATCGATAAAATATGGAATTATTTTTCATCCGTTAAAGTGGGCATTGCGCTGATCATCCTCGTCCTCATCGCGATGGCGATCGGGACGATCCTGCCCCAGGACAACGCCATTCCGTCGGATGATCCGGAAACGTATTACGCCAAACAGTGGGGGGCGTTTGGCAAACTTTACGTCAAACTCGGCTTCGACCACCTTTATACGTCCTGGTGGTGGATCATTTTGCTCGGCTTGCTCGGCCTTTCGATTACGGTGGCGAGCATCGACCGCTTCGTGCCTTTGTACAGGGCGTTAAAAAACCAGCGGGTGACGAGGCACGAGCGCTATTTGCGGAGGCAGCGGCTGTTCGGCCGGACCCAGACGGACCGCCCGGACGAAATCATCGCGAAGGCAAAAGAAGTATTAAAGGAGAAACGCTATCGCATCCGCGAGGAAAACGGCAATCTCTTCGCTGAAAAAGGGCGGTTTTCCAGATGGGGTCCGTACGTGAACCATATCGGCATACTGATCGTTCTCCTCGCCGGCGTGCTCCGCTTCGTCCCGGGCATGTACGTCAATGAAGGCGTCTGGATCCCGGAAGGCGAAAAACGGCTGTTGCCCGGCACGCATGGAAAGTACTACATAGAAAATCATCGGTTTGTGTTGCAAACTTATCAGAAAAACGATAAGCGCTACCAAAAAGCGCTGGATCGCGTCGGGGCGGTTCCGAAAAATTTCCAGTCCAACGTCACGTTGTATAAGGCGAAGGACAGCGCCATTCTCGGTGAAAAGCCCAAGCTCGTCAAGGTGAAAGACTATAAGATCAGGGTCAACCACCCGCTGGTGTACGACCATTACCGCATTTACCAATCCGATTTTCGCACGCAATTGTATAAAATGAAGTTTAACATGGTCGACAAAGAAACCGGCAAATCGTTGGGCACGTTCGCGGTCAATCTCATCAATCCAAAGAAGACGTATGATCTCGGAAACGGATATAAAGTGATATTGGAAGACTATCTGCCGGATTTTTATTTTGATAAAAGCGGCAAGCCCGCGACGAAGAGCAATCAGCCGAACAACCCGGCGTTCGTCTTTAAAATGGTGGCGCCCGACCGACCGAAAGGCGACGTCAGTTTTGTCGGCATCCAAACGAATCTCGAACCGCTCGGAAAAAATAAATACAAGATCGCCTTCAATAATTTGATCACGCGCTATGAATCCGGCCTGTCGGTCCGTAAAGATATGACCGTTTGGGTGGCCTTCGTCGGCGCGATCATCTTCCTCATCGGCGTCGCCCAAGGCATGTATTGGAACCATCGCCGCGTGTGGCTGCAGCGCGTGAACGGCGAGCTTTGGCTTGCGGCGAACGCGAATAAACATTGGCAGAGTTTGAAAAAGGATTTGAGCGTTTTAGTCGATAAAACCGGCCTCAACGCGCCCGTCGACCAATTGGAACAAAAAGCCTTTGAGAGTGAAAACGGAAGGGGGCTTGCCACGTGAGCGCACTCACCGCCAGCCGTCATCTTTTGCTCATCGCGTTTATCCTTTATACCATCGGCACCATACTCTTTACGATCAGCGTCACCGGAAAGAAATTCCGATCGAAGGAAGGGCAGCAGGCCGGACGCCGCCTTGGCGGCGTCGCTTTTGCCGTTGCCCTCCTCGGCTTCCTTTCGCAAGTCGGCTATTTCTTTTCGCGTTGGAAAGCCGACGGCCATGTGCCCGTCAGCAATCTTTTTGAATACACGACGTTTTTCAGCATGATGATGGTGCTCGCTTTCATCATCATTTATCTTATTTATAAAAACAACAGCGTCGGTATCGTGACGCTTCCGATAGCCGTCATCATCATCGCGTATGCCAGCGTCTTCCCGACCGACGTCGAACCGCTGATCCCCGCTTTGCAAAGCAATTGGCTGAAAATTCACGTGACGACGGTGGCGCTCGGCGAAGGCATTCTGTCGCTCAGCTTTGTCGCCGGTTTGGTCTATCTGATCCGGGTGATCGATCAATCGAAGCGGTCGGCGCGCACGTTCTGGCTGGAAGCGGTGCTGTTCGTCTTGATTTGCGCCGTCGCTTTTTCGGCGGTGTCCGCGATCTTCCAAGCGCAGGGCTATCACGTGACCTTTAATTGGGTAAACGAGAAAAATGAGAAAGACCAGCTCACCTATCATATGCCGGCGATCGCCGGCCCCTATGAAGGCGAGAAAATCGCGAAAGACTCGGACCGCTTCGGCCCGCTCTTTGAAGCGCCCTCTTGGATGAACGGAAAGGAAGCGCCGCGCAAGCTCAATACGGTCATCTGGTCGTTTATCGGCGGCGTCATCCTCTATTTGCTGATTCGGCTTTTGCTCTTGGGCCGCCGGATCGGATGGGCGTTGAACCGCATCATGCAAGGCGTGAATCCGCCGCTCATGGATGAAATCAGCTACCGGGCGGTCGCCATCGGCTTTCCGATTTTTACCCTCGGCGGCCTCGTGTTTGCCGCCATCTGGGCGCAAGAAGCGTGGGGCCGATTCTGGGGCTGGGACCCGAAAGAAGTGTGGGCCCTCATCACGTTCTTCTTTTACGCCGCTTATTTGCATTTCCGCCTTTCCCGGGGCTGGGAAGGGGAAAAATCGGCTTGGCTGACGGTGATCGGTTTCATCATCATCATGTTTAACCTCATCTTCGTCAACTTGGTCATCGCCGGCCTGCACTCCTATGCATAAGCCCGGCGCAAAATTGGCAGCCCGATCGCGGCGCGCCGGTTCGGAGCCGTCGGCACCCGATGGGTTCCGAACGCCAGATCCGCCTAGCCGCTGCCGTTTTTCCGTTCCCAAACCGGTCGTTTTATGCGCGAAGCGGCAGGCGAATGGTGGCGAAGCGGCTGCGCTTTATATACAATTTGATGTAGAACTTTAAGACGTTCGTTAAAATAAACCATTGGACGAGTCACGGTTTGAGGAGGATGAAGCATGGACGAGTCTCATGCAAAAATTTTAGTCGTCGATGATGAAGAAAGAATCCGCAGGTTGTTGCGCATGTACCTCGAGCGGGAAGATTACGAAATCGAGGAAGCCGATAACGGCGAGACGGCGCTCGATCTGGCGCTCAAGAACGACTATGATCTGATCATTCTCGATCTGATGCTTCCCGGCATGGACGGCATCGAAGTTTGCCAAAAGTTGCGGGAATCCAAAGCGACTCCGGTCATCATGTTGACGGCGAAAGGGGAAGAGTCCAATCGCGTCCAAGGATTCGAAGTCGGTACGGATGATTACATCGTCAAGCCTTTCAGCCCGCGGGAAGTCGTGCTGCGGGTGAAAGCGCTGCTCAGACGGGCGTCGTCGACAAAATTTTTGGAAACGGACACGTCGGCGAAAAACGTGCTCGTCTATCCCCATCTGACGATCGACCACGACGCCCACCGCGTGACCGTGGACGATCACGAGGTCAACTTGACGCCCAAGGAATACGAACTGTTGTTCTATTTGGCGAGCTCTCCCGACAAAGTCTTCACGCGTGAAGAATTGCTCCGCGACGTTTGGAATTACGAATTTTTCGGCGACCTTCGCACGGTCGACACCCACGTCAAGCGCTTGCGGGAGAAGTTGAACCGCGTCTCCGACCACGCGGGGGACATGATCGTGACGGTTTGGGGCGTCGGTTATAAATTTGAGGTCGTGAACGATTGATGATTTGGCGGAGCGTCGTCGGAAAACTTTGGGGGACGATCCTTGCGCTCGTTTCCGTTGTCCTTTTGTTTCTGACGATGTTGTTGCTTCAATTCTTTGAGGACTTCCACGTCCAAGAAGTCGAAAAGCAGATGAAAGGCATCGCCGCGAAAGTCGCCGCGATCGTATCCGAAGATCCGCATTCCCAAAAGGCGTTGTCCATTGCCTCGCAGATCATCGATGTCTATGGCGCGCGGGCCGTGATCATCGAACGGAATCAACCGTATTGGATCACGCCGAAGCCGCACGATTTACCGTCCATCGATCCGGAATTGATCAAAAACGACCGGGCGCTTTCGAAGGTGTTGACCGAGCATCGCAGCGTCGTGAAGAGCCACTTCACCCTGCCCGGGGAAACCGATAAGGCGGTCGTGGTCGGCGTTCCCATCCGGGCAGGCGCGCGCTGGGACGGCGGCGTTTTTGTCTATCAATCGCTCGACGTCGTCCGCAAGACGACCGACCAAGCGAAGAAGATCATTTACATCAGCGCCGGCATCGCCATCATCTTGACGACGATCTTCGCCTTTTTCCTGTCGACGCGCATCACCGCCCCGCTCCGCATGATGCGCCAAGCCGCCCAACAAGTCGCGAAGGGAAAGTTCAACACCGAAGTGCCCGTCCTGACCCGGGATGAAATCGGCGAGCTCGGCGTCGCTTTCAATCAGATGGCGCGGCAGCTCAAAATGCATATGACCGCTTTAAGCCAAGAAAAAGAGCAGCTCGCCGGCATCTTGAGCAGCATGGCCGATGGCGTCATGACATTCAATAAAGACGGCGAGCTGTTGATCACGAATCCGCCCGCCGAACGCTTTCTCACCGCCTGGGCCTATGAAGAAAACGAAGAGCCCAACGGCGGGGCGGACGAGACGAAGACGAGACCGGTGCCGGCCCCGATTCAAGAGCTCTTTCATCGGGTCGTCGATGAAGAAAAGGAACAGGTGACCGAAGCCAAGGCGCAGGGGCGCACGTGGGTGATTGTCATGACCCCGCTCTATGATCAATCGATCGTGCGCGGCGCCGTCGCCGTCTTGCGCGACATGACCGAAGAACGCCAGCTCGATGAAATGAGAAAGGGCTTCATCGCCAACGTCTCGCACGAGCTTCGGACGCCGATCGCGATGCTTCAAGGTTACAGCGAAGCGATCGTCGACGACGTCGCCGGCTCCGATGAAGAAAAACGGGAAATCGCCAAAATCATATATGATGAATCCTTGCGGATGGGGCGGCTCGTCAACGAGTTGCTTGATCTTGCCCGCATGGAGACCGGCCATTTCCAACTCAACAAAATGCCCGTGAAAATCGGCGAATTTTTCAAACGCGCGGTCGGAAAATTCCAGGCGTACGCCAGGGATGAGGGCCTCAAGTTGACGCTGGAAGGGCCGGCGCGCGGCGATGAGGAGGTCGTAATGGACCCCGACCGGATCGAGCAAGTGTTGACCAATTTGATCGACAATGCGATCCGCCATACGCCGAAAGGGGGCGAGATCGCCGTTTTGGTGAACAATGCGGAAGACCGGCTCGTCATCAGCGTCAAGGATACCGGCACGGGCATCGACGAGGACGACTTGCCGTTTGTCTTTGAGCGGTTTTACAAGGCGGACAAGGCGAGGACGCGCGGCAAAGCCGGCACCGGCTTGGGGCTGGCGATCGCGAAAAACATCGTCGAGGCCCATCGCGGTAAAATCATGGTGCAAAGCAAACGGGGACATGGGACAACCTTTACTTTTTATATACCAAAAAGCGATCCATCCTAATTTACGGCCCGGGAGGCCGAACAGGGGATGCCGGCGCGCCGGGCATCGGTCCGGCAAAGGAACCGGAGGCTGCGGCGATGCCGTCCGGCTCCATGTCCGGCCACAAACATCCTGAATCGCGCATCACCGAAAAGAGGGTGTCTCAAAAGCCTAGCTTTTGAGGCGCCCTCTTTCCTTGTAAAAAAAATCGCTCCTTTTGGTATAATTAAAGTACCACCAATAACTAACCAAAGGAGCGATTTTTTATGAAACATGATCATATTTCCTTCATTAATTATAACATGGACCAACTCATTTTACCATTGGATTTGGAGATTAAAATTCCCCCAAACCATCTTTCTCGCCTTGTTCATCAGGTCGTCGAACAGATTGATGACAAGATTCTTTATCGTGTTTATCCCGGAGGGGGACGAGCAGCCTATCATCCCAAAATGATGTTAAAAGTGATCCTCTATGCCTACACCAAAGGCATTTATTCTTCACGCAAAATCGCTTCCCAACTCCAAGAAAATATTTACTTCATGTGGTTGGCGAATTATCAACAACCGGATTTTCGTACAATTAACCGTTTCCGTTCGGAAAGAATGAAGGATATCATTTATGAAACCTTCTTTTCCATCGTGGATCTCCTCCATCAACAAGGGCTCATCCAATTGGAAGAATACTTTTTAGACGGAACCAAAATCGAAGCCAACGCCAATAAATACACGTTTGTTTGGCGGAAAGCAACAGAAAAATTTGACGCTAAACTCGATGAAAAGTACCGAACGATCGTGGCCGGAATCGAGGCTATAACCAAGGAAGACGAAAAAACTGAAGTTGAATCAAGTTTACAAGAGAGGTTGGATAAAAATCCTGTCA
>NZ_BDDQ01000021.1 GCF_002003465.1 Caenibacillus caldisaponilyticus
CTCGTAGGCGCCGTGTTGATCGAAATGGACGAAAAATGGATATCGGGACGCAAATACCTGGATATGTCCGACTATTGGCAGTGGCGGAAAACGAAAGAGTTAGGCGTTCAAACGATGAATCAGGAAGTTTCGGCGATCAAGAAAGTGGGATAATTTCTTCGACGTGTCAAGGAGAACGTGAAATACCTCGGAAGCGAGGAGTTGCCGCGAAAGCGCCTTGACACACCTGTACTTTGACAACAATGATCATTAGTCCGGGAAGGCGACCGGCAGGGAGACTTGCCGGACTTACCTGCCATACGTCAGGTCATCAGGTCCATCTTTCTATCAAAGGGAAATTTACACAATAAAATGGACTTGACCAATTTATTCAACTAAAATATTGGAATAAACACGAAGAACTAACGATGGATGGAATTGCGCTCAAAATTCATGTGAGCAGACGAACTGCCTACAATATTAGAACACGAATACTTTATGCCATCGCCAGAGAATTAGGCGAATGGCATTAATTTATAACTTATATTACAGAATTTTCATTATACATTGATAAAATCTTTTAGTAAGGAGGAAAAACATGGGTGGCATAGACATGATTTTAGTGCCCGTCATCACAGGACTTGTGAAAGCAACCCATTCACTTGGCATTCCGAAAAAGTACAGCCCGATTATGGCCATCGTTTACGGTATCTTGGGAGGCGTTTTTTTATTTGACACCAGGCGATCTTTTAAAGGGGGTGTTATATGGCATCGTTTTAGGTTTATCGGCCGTAGGCTTGTATTCAGGAACAAAGAATTTCCTACAAAACAACAACGACAAAGTATCCTAAACTTTTGAAAGAAGGTGAGAAAGCGATTCTCCAGTTTTTGATGCTGAAAAAGAAGCGTAACAACAATCAAATCGTATAGGAAAGGGATTATAAACATCACTATAAAACATAAAAGGTGGTTTTTTCATATGACTCTGAAATATACAGCTTACATCTTTCATTCGCCACACACTTACGAATATGTGCACTTTGCACCTTTGGGTTCTGGCAACTATGATGGCACAGGATATATCTACAATGGTCAGATCGTCATTTATGTTGGGGATGATGAGTGGTCCGGTGGCGGTGGAGGCAAACGAGCAGTCATTAAATGGTTTGATTTGAGAGATAACAAATGGAAATTAACCAACGGATGCGAAGGATATGATTGGAATAATGCATCGGAGACTAAAAAGTTCAGGATATTGAAAAATTTTAATGATTGGTGTGACGGGCGTTTAATTAATATTGTTCGAATGAACGATGTCATCTATGGCTCTAACTGGTATTGCCCGTATTCTCACGGATCCCATTATTCGCTAAGGAGCAATACTTATCATAGAGTAGCAGAAGGATCAAGTAAAACTCTTTATGCGAGTAAAAAAGGTGTAGCCTGTGGCTCAGGCCAAGGTTATCTCATGAATAATAAAATTTACGATTCAGGTTCTATTTGGATTAGAATGTATGGATATTATGACCCAGATGGAAAATGGCACGAAACATTTAACGAGTATGTTTATGAAAATATAGCTCAGTCTCCATCAAACTATTCCATCAATACATTTTAAAATTTAGAGGCTACCTCTAAAAGGCATTAAATGGTGCCTTAAGAGGTAGCTTTTTGTTTTTACAAATAATCAACATTATGTTATAATTACTAAGATTATTAAAAAGGACGTGAAAATATAAGATGAAAAAAGTCCTTAAATTTATCGCTTTCGCCTTGTTAATCAGTGTATTGCTTACAGGATGCAGTCATAACAACCATGGCAAAGATAATCGGGTCGCGGCGGCTGAAACGAAAACGAAAGCCGTCAAATATCCAACAACATCTGAACAAAAAAACATAAAAGAAGAAAATCAAAGCGCACTCGAAAAATTGACGGGCGATTATCGCCGCATCGCCATCATCGCACGGGATTATCAACTTCCCAAAGAAGGAAGGATTTCAAAAAAAGAACGGCCGGATTTATACAAATACGAGCCTGACGGCGTCATCATTTATGACAATCTTTATGTCTTTCAAAACGATGGCCGCCTTGACAGCCGAATAGCCACCAAAGACCACCCCACGATCCAACCACCAACGAAAGGACAATATCTCGGCGTAATCATGGCGATGGTGGACGATATCGTTGACGAGCTCGATTTCAAAGGTCTCCTACTAAATCCCGGCGTTTTAAGTCAAGAAGAAAAAAGAGAGCAATATTTTAAAGACTGGAATACCCAAACCGACGGAAAACCAGCAGATCTGGCCCATAAATATAAACGACTAAATGAAATCATCCCCTATGCCCAAGGCTACCCGATTATTTTAGCAAAACTTAAAGACATCCAAGCCACATTCGAACAAGCGGAACAATATGGGAAATCCAAAGATACCATCGAAAAAGCATTAGACCTTTATCATCAAGGGTGCGAAAAAGCAAAAAAATTAAGCGAAGCATTTGCAGTTGGACGAGAATTAAAAAATTGAATGGGATTTAAGTACCTCGGCTTGATGACAAGATTGATTTTCAAATGATGGATGTTAGGGTCAATAAAGTTTGCTCCAGTTTGTTTTACCATCGACTCTTTGCTAAATTAACACCGTCCCACATCATCCTTATGTTGGCTTAGAGAAGATAAACGACCGCGTTACAGGTGAATACCGCCCCCTTCTATCTGGCGATGATCTCTTGGTTAAGACGTTTTAACCAACAGTTTTCAGTTTTGATCGGGAAATTTGTCTATTATACTCGTAGGGAGATACCACATAAGAGCTAATAACTAATACATATTCTATGGAGTACTCATGAAGGAAGCCTCTATAATCGCGAAATTATCAAATGAATATAAAAAACGGGATGAAAGTTAGAAAAGTTAGTATAAAAAACATGCACATAGCATCATGTGCATGTTTTTTCTTTTTTGAGAAACCTTGTCGAAACATGTACACACAAACAACATGGTAATAACTCATTAGTTGGTAATCCATTTTTAGGAAATTTCATTTCAATGTTGCACAATCATTACATTTTTTAAACTTATTAGAATGTTACTCTTTAATTGCAATTAAAATTAATGAAAGGAGCAAAAACAAATGGATCAAATGGTATTGCTCACACAACAATGGTTGAACAGAACTTATGGTGGCAGACACGGTTACGAAGAGATACCTGAGGACGGTAAAACCGGCTGGACGACGGTGTATGCGCTAACGAGAGCCTTACAAATCGAACTGGGCATTGAGGAACCCGCGGATAATTTTGGTCCTCAAACAGAAGCGCTTTTCCAACCGCTTGTTCCAAGTGATTATCAAGATGAACCAAGCAATATGATTTTTATTCTTCAAGGTGCCCTATGGTGTAAGGGAATCCCCCCGGGATCTTGGATGGGCATTTTTGACGAAGCTACGGTTCAAACAGTAAAAAACTTTCAAGCAGACGCTGGATTGACAAACTTGGATGGAATTGTCACAACACCCATGATGAAAGCCTTGTTAAATATGAGTGCTTTTGTCTTAGTTCCCGGTGGAGATAGCTTGATAGACGCCGCTTTTTTTCGGCCGGCTTGTATAAGCGTCAGCGATATTGCCCTAAGAACTTGGGTGTCAGAATGACGGCAGACCGATCCCTCCCCCCCCCCGTTTTAAACGCTGTCGTTCCTTAGAGCCGCCATCTCTTGGGAATCCGCCCCTTCCCAACCTTTGCAAACATCCACCCATTCTTTTGCCAATGAATATTGATAGAGTTCATCAATGGTCAGTTCAATGGCGGAGTTCGTGTTGCCGCAAGCCGGAAAGACGGTATCAAAACGTTTTAAAGAGGTATCCAGATAGACATCACATTCATTTTTCAATCCGAACGGACAAACTCCCCCTATAACATGGCCGGTTTGTTCCAGCACCTCATCGGGGGTCAGCATCCGGGCTTTGAAGCCAAAGGTATGGCGAAATTTTTTATTATCAATTTTGGCGTCCCCGCTCGTGACGACCAAAAGGGCTTTATCCTCATTCCCCCTAAAAGCCAAGGTCTTCGCGATTCGCGCGGGGATGACGCCGATCGTCTCGGCCGCCTGTTCAACCGTGGCGCTCGGCGTGTCAAATTCCATTATGTCCGCATCACGATTCCATTGTTTAAAATAAGCTTTTACGCTTTCCAACGACATGTGCTTCACCCTTCCTTGTCCCTTTTAAATTTCCTGCTTTGGCGGGAGAAAAATAAATGACGCAAGCTCCCCGACATCGTATTGATTAAAAATGATCATAAAAAATTTCAAGAGAAATGGCAACTTTTGACGCTTCGCGATCATTTTGTCATTTCCTTTAATAGATTAGAAAAAGTTCTTTAAGCCATAAGCGTTGGCACATTAAAAAAACGGAGCCTAAGCTCCGTTTTTTTATATGGTGAATGCCATTACTTACCGAATAAATTCAATTTGCCTTTTCTCAACATCAGGCCGATGCCGCCGAGCAAGAACAAATAACGGTTGTCGATAATTTTTTTCATGATGGCGGCCGACATCCCTTTCAGCTTGATGTTGCCGAAAATCACGCCGATCGCGTCGCCGTGTCCAAGGGAGGCCACGGTCCCTTTATTGTGGAAGACATATTTCTCGGTCGGTTCGCCGCGAAGCAGATGCTTGATATTGCGCGCCACCGAGTAGGCTTGTTGAATCGCATTTTGGGCGGTCGTCGGATACGGACGGCCCGTTTCCGGGTTCATGACGTTTGCGCAGTCGCCGATGACAAAAACGTTGTCATAGCCGGGGACGCGCAAATCATCGCCGACGTTGACGCGGCCGCGGGCGACTTCAAATCCGGATTCTTCCAGCACGCGGTTGCCGCGCACGCCGCCGGTCCAAACGACGGTGCCGGCTTTGATTTCTTCGACTTCGTCACTATTGGGTTTGCCGACGACGACGCCGTCCTCTTTGCATTCTTTCAAGAGCGTGCCAAGACGGAATTCGACGCCTTTGCTTTCCAAACGGCGGATCGCATATTCCACCAATTCTTTGTCGAACATAGGCAAGATAGTCGGCGCGCCTTCCACGTTGATCACGCGCACTTTTTCCCGGTCGATGTCATATTCACGGCACAGCTCCGGCAGCCGGTTGACCAATTCGCCAAGGAATTCGACGCCGGTAAAGCCGCCGCCGCCCACGACGATGGTGAGCAGGCTGTCGTCCTTTTCTTCCATATTGTGATAACGGGAGAATTGATATTCGATGTGCTCCCGGATCAGCCGGACCGAGTTGACGTCCTCGATGGCCAAAGCGTTTTCTTTCAAACCTTTGATGCCGAACGTTTCGGACTCGAATCCGAGCGCGATGACCAAATAGTCGTAGTCGATTTCACCGCCGTTTTTCAGAACGACTTTGTTTTCATCTTTCTTAATGGAGACGACGGTGTCTTGAATGAATTCGACACGGTTCGTGTTGATCACGTCTTTAATCAACATCCGCGTCCGATCGACCGGCAGCGTCCCCGCCGCCGGTTCATGCAGCCATGTCGTTTGATAATGGTAGTTGTGCTTGTTGACCAATGTAATTTGGGCGTCATTGACGCCAAGGCGTTTCGTCAGTTGCGTCGTGGTCATCATTCCGCCGTAACCGGCTCCCAAAATAAGGATTCTCGGCTTGCTCAATTGGATCACTTCCACCTTTTATAAATTTCTCGTTACCTGAAGAAAGATTGTGAAAAACTTCACGAATATCTTCAGTCTATCAGTCCATAGACAATATTAGGACTTTCCTATACATTTTTCAAGCCTATTTGCAAAAAATCGTAACGCAGTTGTCAATGAAAGTCGCCCCATCTCTATCGTCCGTTTTGTGCGATTTTGTGAATAAGTTGTCCGTCCGGATTCCACATTATTTGCGCCCGATGTGTGTCAATTTTTGTTTCCGGATGAATAAATTACTAATTTTCCCAATAAAAAATGGCGGAACGCTCGAGCAACCGTTCCGGAATGCACTTTCTCGGTTTAAAGACCGCGCCGCTTGGTTATTTTATTTCTGGTAACGCACATGGCGTCTCGCATAGAGACTGAAATGCATGAGGACGGGACGAGACGGAAACATGAAAAAATGGTTGAAAAAAATCACCGTAAAATCAGGCCGCACACAACCGATCAACAAAGAAAGCCAAAGCACGGACGCGGCGGCCCTGATGCCGCCCGCCAAGCGATACATCGTTCAAACGTTGGAAATGAAAGGGTATCCGGTCGAACTGGACGTGCGCTTCGGCCCTTTTTGCGTCGACATTTTTCTTCCGGAAGACCGCTTGTTCATCCGCTGTCTGGACTGGGAAACGGGGCCGCTGGAGCGTGCTGAACTTCAGCGTTTGAAAAAACAAGTTCGCCGCGCCGGCATGCGCCTCGTCGTCGTCGAACCCGACTCATTTTATAAAGGCTTGCGGGCGATTTTCTTCAAGTTGAAGCAACCGCATTCCCGCTAAGGCCGGCGATATCCCTAAGATTTCTCCTTTCAGTGTGATAGAGCGCTCATGTTGATGAACGGCGCCTTGCAGACAGCCTTTCGTTCAACGCCCATTCGCGGTTAGCCTAAACGGCCGACCGAAAAGCGAAATCCGTCCGGTCGGGCGGATCGCGGCGAAAAGCCATACCGCCGGGATGCCGCCAAAGTGTCTATGATTTCCGCGCACCTTCTCCGTCCGCTCATCATAGACTAAATGAAACGGTCGGATGGAGTGTGATTATGCATCCCCTTTTTGTCGTGCTGTTCATTTACATCGCTTGCGTGATTTTGTTCGCGCTCGTCAGCGCGCTTTTACACCTCTTCGTCAGCCCGGTCTTTTGGATCCTCATCATTCTCCTTTTTCTTTTCATTCTTTGGCATTCATACTGACCCTTCCGGATGGGCAAAACGCGCTCGTCTTCTAAAGTTTTCAGCGCATAAAAAAACGGTCTTCTGAAAAAGAGAAGACCGCTTTGCGCCGATCAGCATTTCGTCGGGGTTCCGGGATTGGTCGCCGTCTTAAAGGAGTGGCCGCAGCCGCACGTGACGATGGCGTTCGGGTTGTCGATCGTAAAGCCGCCGCCCATCAGGTTTTGTTTATAGTCGATCTTCACGCCTTGCAAAAGCGGGTAACTCTCTTTGTCGATGACGACTTTTAGCCCGTCAAACTCGAAGCTATGGTCGCCTTCTTTTATTTCATTGTCAAAGCCCATGCCGTAGGACAACCCCGAACAACCGCCGCCCCGCACGCCAAGGCGCAAAAACAAGCCTTCGCCTTCTTCTTGCGCCATCATTTCTTTAATGCGGCTGTTCGCCGCTTCCGTGATCGTGATCATGCTTTCACACTCCTCTCGCATGTTCTTATTTTTATTATAGACATTGCCAATCGACGCGCTCAAGCGAACGGCCCGCTCGGAACCGCCCGCCTACCCTTCCATATTGCCGGAGGCGGCGCACGCGTTACAGATCAGCCGGCGCAAAATACATTCCGCGGCAGACGAATTCCGCGGGCCCGGTCATGAAAACGTGATCGCTGGCGGCGTCCCACATGATATAGAGATCGCCGCCCGCGAGGTGAACCGTCACCCGGCTCCCTCTTTCGGCTTGATTATTCAAGACCGCGGCGACCACAGCGGCGCAGGCGCCCGTTCCGCACGCTTGCGTTATCCCGGAACCGCGCTCCCAAACGCGGTAGATCAACTCGCGCGGACCGACGGGCTCGATGAAGCCGACGTTGGCGCCCTCCGGGAACAGCGGGTGGCCGCCGTCGGCCAAAAGCGGCCCGACCGTTTCGATCGGCGCTTCGTCGATGTCCTCGACAAAAAACAGGGCATGGGGATTGCCCATGGAAACGGCGGTCACGCGGTAAATCGCATCGCCCGCTTCGATCGCTTCATCGATCACGCGCCCTTCCCCTTCCCCGGCCATCGGAATCGCGCGGCGGCTTAAGGCCGGAGCGCCCATATCGATCGTCACCGTCTCAACCGCTCCGCCCGACGGATGAACTTCGGCCGCCACCGGGCCGCCCAACGTTTCAATCGTGAAACGCTCCGTTTTTACGATGCCCGTTTCGTACGCATATTTGGCGACGCAGCGCAGCCCGTTGCCGCAATTTTTTCCTTCCGACCCGTCTTTGTTGAAAATCCGCATTTTACGTCCGCGGTCTCCGACGGCGCGATGAGGATGAGCCCGTCGCTGCCGATGCCCGTATTCGGATCGGCCACGCGCCGCGCCAGCTCCGCATAATCGCTCACGCGGATGTCCTCGCGAAACAAATCCAAATAAATATAAGCATTGCCGAGACCGTGCATTTTAATAAAAGGAATCGCCGTTCCCACGCACATCGTCCTTTCTTTTGTGGTGCATGCCGCCGTTCTCCCTTTCGATCAATGCCCCGCGCAGGCCGATCAGTTCTTTAAAACGGCGGGAAAATCATATAGTTTTTAGGCGCCCGGCCGACGGCGCGTGCAAACGGTTGTTGCACCTACCGACGCCGGCGGCAACGAGAACCGTTCGCCATCGCTTTTTTAAGACGCCCTTTCAAGTATAATCCATTTTTTCGAAGCGGCGATCCGGGCACCTCCACCGCCTGACGCGTCCACTCAGCATGCACTCAAGCGTTTATCGGCTTGCATCCAACCTCCCTCGCCTCACCTGAGCGCGCGATCCGTCCAAAGATAATCGTCGTCGATGCGGAGAATCGTCAATTTTTCATGGCAGCACGGCAAAACAGCCTCCGTTTTGATGCCTTCTTTTGCCCGCTCGAACGCCTCCTTTTTTAAGTGCAAGGGAACCGCGCGGCTCCCGCAAAACGGGCATTCGGTTAAATAGAGATCCCCCATCACGCGCTCATAGGGCCAGGTGTGGGAAAATTGGTACATGTGCAAGCCTCCGTTCTCTTCTAAATCCCAAACGGGTTGTAAAAAAACACCGCCCAAAGCGGTGCATGCGTCTATGATCAAAACATCGGATTTTCTTCGAGATACCGATAGATGTTATTCACGAGATCTTCCGCGTTTTCGCCTGAGACATACTCGCCGTTGACCAGAGCGTAGAGCCCTTCGTAACACAAGTCGCAATAGTCGAGGCAGGTATACTCGATGACGTCGAGATTCGGGTCTTTCTCAAGAATCTCATAGGCTTCCTGTGAGCCGCTGGCGAGGTTGCTCATGCAAAATTCGATAATGGGATTCATAGGACTCACCTCTTGTCCTCATCTATACTACCTGCCTTCGTTCGTCCCGTCAATCGATTTGACCGGCAGCAAACGCGGCGTCGGACAAAAAGGGAAGGAGAAGCTCGGCGGTGATGAACCGAGCCGCCAAAGCGACGGCGGCCCGGCGTGCGCAACGGAACCCGCCGCAAGCCGGCGGGCCCGCGGCTCAGTTCAAGCGGTTTCCGTCAAGTTTTCTTCGATAAACTTAAAGATCGTTTTCAAACGCGGGTCGCCTTCGCCGATGACTTGCCCGCGGGCGACGACGAGCGGATAAAAATATTCATCGTTCAGGATTTTTCGCGAAAACGCTTCATCCTCCGGCGTTTCCGGTTCATAAATATCGATATAGCGGACGTGGATCGGCGCATCCGGAAACTTTCGGCGGACGGCCGCTTCAATCCATTCCATCGTTTCCCTGGAGCTCGGAGCGTGCAAACAGCTCGGGCACGGGGCTTCGGCGCCGTAGACGGTGATGACCATGTCGACTCCCCCTCTGAACCGTCAAGGTTGCTCAATCATTAATTCCATTTTACAATAGATGAGAACATGAATAAACCAAACATGCCTTGTATGATGCTCTGTTGTCGATTTTTTGCGCCTGATTTTATATAATGAGAATAAGAATGAGAAAGGGGACGTCTGAAATGCGCGAACAAGTGGAAGAAGTATTGGAAAAGCTCCGCCCGTTTTTGCTTCGCGACGGCGGAGATGTCGAACTTGTCGACGTGGATGACGAAGGCATCGTGCGCGTGCGCCTCATGGGAGCCTGCGGGGGCTGCCCGAGCTCGACGATTACGTTAAAAGCGGGCATTGAACGCATCCTGCACGAAGAAGTGCCCGGTTTTAAAGAATTGGAACAAGTGTTTTAAAACCACACATGCAAAAGCCGTTCCTTTAACGGAACGGCTTTTTTATGTGCGCTTCGGTCGGCGTGCGCAAGGCTGCACCCGTTGGGCCCGGCGCTTCAACGCGAGGCCGTCACCGGCGTCAACGGGGATTGGCCGCGGACAAGCACATTGAGCAAATTTTCCCTGCAAAGCTCGATCATCTTCGTCCGCGTCGCGACGCTTGCGCTCCCGATATGGGGAAGGGCGACCACCTGTTTCAGCTTTAAAAGCGGGTGGTCTTTGCCGATAGGTTCGCGTTGAAACACATCCAGACCGGCGGCCGCAATTTCCCCTTGCACCAAGGCTTCATAGAGGGCGTCTTCGTCGACGACCGCACCGCGGCCCGCATTGATAAAAATCGCGTCCTTTTTCATTTTTTTAAAAGCGGCGCGCCCGAACAATCCGCGCGTCTCCTCCGTCAACGGCAAGAGCGAGACGACGTAGTCGGCGGTTTCCAACAACTCGTCAAAACCGACATAGCGGGCGCCCAGTTCCTTTTCCGCCTTTTCGTTTCGCGAACGGTTATGGTAGATGACATCCATGTCAAATCCCTTCGCCCGCTTGGCGACCGCCGCGCCGATGCGCCCCATCCCGAAAATTCCGATCGTTTGATGATGAATGTCCTTTCCGGCCAACAAATAAGGGCCCCATTCTTTCCACTGCCCGTTCTTGACGTAGTCCGCCGCTTCGATCAAGCGGCGCGCCGTCGCCATGAGCAGGGCAAACGTTAAATCTGCGGTCGTTTCGGTCAGCACATCGGGGGTATTGCAAACGATCACGCCGCGTTCCTCGCATGCCGCGAGATCGATGTTGTCGAATCCGACGGCCAGATTCGCAACGACTTTTAGACGCGGAGCCCGCTCGATCAACGCGCGGTCGATGCGGTCCGATAGCATGGTCAAAAGGCCGTCGGCAGCGGCGGCCGCTTCGAGCAGCGTCTCGCGCGGCACGGGTTCGAGTTCTTCCTCCCACATGTGGAGATGGACGGCATCCTTGAGCGGTTGTAAAAGTGCGTTTGGCAGGCGGCGAGTCACAAACACCGTTGGTTTAGCCATGGCGGTTCACCTCGTGCATTGATGTGCGATGTATCTCCAACCCGATTATAACAAAGAATAAAACCCGCAATCCTTCATCGCCGCAGCGCTTGAACGACAAACACACCGGGAATAAATAGGAGGCTGTCCCGAGATGACGGAAACCATCCACATAAACGCCCTGCAATGGCTCAATGAGCGGGGCGTGACCATCGACCATCTTGCCGAATTGGTCCATTTCCTGCAAAAAGACTATATAAAAAATTTAACGTTGGAGATCTGTACGGATAACGTCCGGCGCGTCCTTGCCAAACGCGAGGTGCAAAACGCCGTCCTGACCGGCATCCACCTCGATCGCCTCGCGGAAACAGGCCGTCTGGACGAACCGCTCCTGGAAATGATCCGACGCGATGAAAGCCTATACGGCGTCGACGAAGTCATCGCGCTGTCGATCGTCAACGTGTACGGATCGATCGGTTTGACGAACTACGGGTATATCGACAAAATGAAACCCGGCATTTTAAAGCGGCTCAATGATCGGACAACGGGAGAATGCCACACCTTTTTGGACGACATCGTGGGAGCGATCGCCGCTGCGGCTTCGAGTCGGATCGCCCATCATGCGAACGGCGCCGGCCGGCCGTAACCGGCGGAAATCCCTTTTAAACGGCCGCGTAGATGCGGATAAATTCTCACAGCCGCTTGCAAAAAATGGGCTTTAACAAAGCCCATTTTCTTAAGCGAGCACTCCCCCCTGCCGGCCCCAATCTCTCCATCCGGCACGCGGATTGCCGCACTCCGCGCGAAGCAAACAGGGCGACAGGCTCATTAATCGCTTTTTCCGCGATGAAACGAAATCGCCTTACACCGAAATCACATCGAGCGACTTGGCGACATAAGTCGGACGCTCGTCAATCCGCTCCAGCTCTTCGGCCGTCGTCACGCCGGTTTCGACGAGCAGCGTGTCCACCCCCGCGCGGATGCCGGCCAAGATGTCCGTATGGTAATTATCGCCAACCATCAGGGCGTCTTTCGCTTCAATCCCTAAGATTTCCAACGCTTGGCGGATGATGATCGGTTCCGGCTTGCCGATGTAAATCGGCTCCACGCCGGTCGCCGTCGCAATGGCCGCCGTCAAGGCGCCGTTGCCGGGAAGCAGTCCGCGTTCGCTCGGAAAGGCCCGGTCCGGATTGGTGGAGATGAACGTCGCGCCTCCGCGGATCGCAAGACAAGCCGTCGTCAATTTTTCATACGTCAGCTTGCGATCCAGACCGATGACGACACAATCGGGCGATGTTTCGCTGAAATGGAAACCGGATTCTTCAAGGACGGACAGCAGCCCTTTTTCACCGATCGGAAAAATCGTCGCGTTGGGCATTTTTTCCTTCAGGTATTGTGCGGTCGCCATGCTGGACGTCAAAACGTTTTCCGGCTCTGCCGGAACGCCCATATCTTCCAGCTTGCGGGCCGTATCCACGTTCGTGCGCGACGCGTTGTTCGTCACAAAGATGTAAGGAATGTTCGCTTCCCGCAGACGGCGAATGCAGCGGACCGCCTCCGGAATGGCCTGGTTCCCGCGATAAATCGTGCCGTCCAAATCAAATAAATAACCTTTGTATTTTTTCATGTCTGCATGACCTCCAGCTTGTCTCTCACTCGCCCATTTCGTTCTTCCAAATCCGACCGGCCGCCAAGATCGGCGGCCGGTTGCGGATTAGGGGGCATCCCCATCCGGCTTAAACGCCGACACGGGGCCGAGTTCGTTTTCCAAGTAGCGGCGAACCTGGCCGGGGAAGTCGGACCACACGGCAAAATGACGCGCGAACGTGTCGATGAGCGCGCCGTGATCGATATTGGCGTAATCGCGAACGAGGGCTTTGCGCAAAGCGATGACCGCCTTTAACCCGGTTTCGCTTTCTTTCGGCACGACGTTTTCATCGATCAAAATGTCGACGATGTCGTTAAAACTGCCGGGATCGCGCATGATGAAGCCGTCGATCATCTGGTTGCCGACATCTAGAAACGCTTCGATCACCACATGCACCAGGCGTTCCAGCGCAAGTTTTTCCACCGCGCTTTCCCATTGCTTTTGACTCTGAAACAGCGCCATATGGGCTTCCATCTGGCGCAAGGTTTTCTCTAACCGTTGCCGGTCAACAAAGTACATAAACGACACCACCAACTGAATGCTTCCATCCCTTATATTACCGCAAGGCGGACGGATACTCCATTTTGGCGTCCCCTTCCGGACTTTCAGCATAATATCGTCCGGGACGGTTCACCCTATCGACAAGGGGGATGATTGAAATGGCAAAGAAAAAAGAGGATCAATATAGCGATTTCGCGAATGTCGTGGCGCAAAACGCGTTTCTCACATCCCAAGAATTTCCCGAAGGGCCGTACGGTTCGCCGATGGGGGCGGAAAGTCCGGTCGAAAACAAGCATACGCCATGGAAAGACGGCCAGCAATACACGAGCGGTTTCGCTTATGAATTTCGCCGTTTGCACGCGGACATCCCCCGCCAATATCCCGGCGCCCATCCGACGCACGCTGACCCTTCCGCGGAGAGCGAACCCACGTCTGAAGAGGACACCCCCTGATGTGCAGGGGGTGTTCTTTCAATGCCATTTGGCGAAGATTTGTCAAACAAGCAAGAGATCCCTTCGCTTTAAAGAAGAGACACCAAAAGAAATGCGGGAACCGCCGATTCTGCGAACGATGCTGTCGGCCTAGCAATCCCTACGGATTTTTATTTGTTTGCGGCAGGCTTAATCTTTTTCAACACAAAATAAGCGCAGCCGAAATTGCAATATTCGAGTATATATTCATCCAGAGATCCGATGCGCGCGTCAAAGGGGACTTTTAAATTCGTGTCCTCATAAAAACCGCGCAATCTCAGTTGTTCATAACCCCAGTCGCCGACGATGTAATCGTATTTGGCCAGGATATCGCTGTATCGCTTTAAAAACGCCTCTTCGTTCCAGCCGTTGTGACGTTCTTCGACGAGTTCATAGACGTTTTGATTGACGGCGACAGTGACCCCTGTTTTTCCGTTCATTCGCTTTCCCCCCGCCCTTATCTTAACACAGCGGGCAAATTAAAGAAAACTCAGCAAAAATTGTCGTCCCCCCTTCATAAATGGCGGGCTTGCCAGTCTTTGCTAAGCAATATCGAACAAGAAACGGCCATTCTAAAGCTAGGAGGGATAAAAGATGAAACGCAGATGGATCGCCGCAGCCTTGATGACGGTTTTAGCCTTGTCGGGATGCGGTTTGGATACCCGCAACAATCACCATTCTTCAGGGCTCAACCGGATGCCGGATCCGACGCAGGATGTCACATATAAAGGGCCGTCCAAAAACATCCAAAAAAATTCCGAGAGCGACGCGCGCATCGGGGCGTTCGGGTTCATGCATTATTCGCGGAAACCCGGACGCGAATACGCGTTATCGGTCGACCATCTACCGAAGACCGATTATCAGGCGCTCGCCGACATCATCACGCGATTGGAGCTCAGCCTGCCGGACATTTATGACGTCGGCACGCTCGTCACCGATCAATATGTGCTCATCGCCTACAAAACATCGAACAACAACCGTCAAGAAGCGGCCCAACAAGTGAAACGGACGGCCTTGTCCGTCGTTCCGAATTATTATAAAGTCTATATTTCCGATCTGCCTTTTGCGCAACAAGACATCGCCAATTACAAGGACTTGTCGACCAACACGCCCCGGGTTCATCAATGGTTGGAACACGTCATCAACCGGATGAAGGAAGCGCCCCAAGGCAGCGTCTCGCCGCGAAGCCCGGAAATGGACAAATAAGCCGAATCCGCTTTACCCACGAACGAGTTGGAGGCGCCGCCCGTCTTTCTGATTTAACTTTCGAAAACGCATCGGTATTCCGGAGGCATGCCCACGTTTCAGGCGGAGCTCATCCGCTTTCAAAGCTCAGGCATTGACCGTTGGAAGGGAGGCCATCAAATTGAAACGTCCATCGATCCGCGCGGGGTTGGCGCTTGCTCTGATGCTTTTTTTCCCGTACTCGGCCGTGACCGCGGAAGCGGCTTCCGGCAGCGAGCAGACGAGGCAGACGCTCTATATGAAAACCGCCACCGTGACCGGCGTGCCCTGGTACATTTTGGCGGCCATCGATCAATATGAACGGAATATCCAAAAGTCCGGCGCTTTGAGTCCCGGCGGCATCCAGATCCCCGAAAAAAAGTGGAGCGGCGCGCTGAATCCGAAAGCGGATGACAACGATCCTTACTTCATCACGCTTTTCAACGGGTTTGGAAAAGACGGCAACGGCGACGGCAAAGCCGAGCGTGCCAATTTGGAAGACGCGCTCTACGCGATGGCCGACTATTTGGCGGCATACGGTCCCGGACTGGAGAACGTGTACATCGGTTTATGGGACTATTATCGACGGGATAAAGCGGTGGCGATCATTTCGGAAATCGCCGAGCTCTACCGCCGCTTCGGCCGCATCGATTTGGACAAGCGCGCGTTTCCCATTCCAAACTCTTACCGTTATGATTATCGTTCGACATGGGGAGCAAGACGCGGGTGGGGCGGTTTGCGCATTCACGAAGGCACCGACATCTTTGCCGATTACGGCACGCCGGTGCGTGCGACGACATACGGCTTCATCGAGACGATCGGTTGGAATCAATACGGCGGTTGGCGCCTGGGCATCCGCGATCCGAAAAACATTTATCATTATTTCGCCCACCTCAGCGGATATGTCAAAGGGCTGAAGCGAGGGGACATCGTCATGCCCGGGCAAATCGTCGGTTACGTCGGGAGCTCCGGGTACGGCCCGAAAGGAACGCAAGGGAAATTTCCGCCCCATTTGCATTACGGAATGTACAAATACAACGGCAAGACCGAGTATTCCTTCGACCCGTTTCCGTATTTGAAAACCTGGGAACGTTTGTCGCGGCGCCGTTAAAATAAAAGCCTCCGCAGCCGGCCGGCGCGCCCTCGGAAGACATGGAATGGAGCACACGGCAACATCATGCCCATCTCCGCGCGTTGGCACCGGTCGTTTTGACGCGTTTTTCCGGCCTAAGGGCCGGATTGACGCCGTTTGTGTTCACGGGTTTTTCGGCGTACTTTTTTTGCTCTTTTCGTCGGGCAAGACGATGGATGAGTTGTTGCCGCCCGATCCCCAATAAATCGGAACTTCACCAGGTATAAAATGGGACACGAGGAAAATGTTTTGTTCGACCGTTACCGGCTTCGTTCCGAACGGGATGACGGCCTGGACGTCGACTTTGACGTGAATGAACAATTGGATATATGTATTGTTGATGTTCAAATGTTGATAGTCGCTCTTGAGGTTGGTCTTCACGTTGCTGATGAGATCGATGCGGACGGGGATTTTCGGCCCGAGGTTGGAAAGGAGAACGTTGTTGGCCGCCTGCCCGAGCGGTATGTAGGCGATGATCCCGTTTTTCGAACCGGCGTCGCTGAGGCCGGGCTCGGCGGGCACCTTCCCATCCTCCACCAATCTTAAATATTCTTGGATGTCTTGGGTCGTCATTGTCAACAACTTCGTCACGGCATACGTATCAATGGTGACCGATGTGATCTCGCCGTTTTTATCGTATTTGATATTGATGAGTTTATCGGTTCCGCCGCCTTCGCTGGAGTATTTTTTCATTTCGCGAAGATCGTTGTTTTTTATGCCGTAATTGATGGCGGTCACGGCGACCTGTTTCGCTTTCGTCTCGGCCATGTTTAACAACACGGGCTTAATGCCGTTATTGATCAGCCAGAGGCCCCACACGGTGACTGCGATGAAGAGAACGACGGAAAAAACAAAGACGTGGCGAAACGGCAAGGTCCGCCGCCCGCCCAGCCGCCGACGTTTAACCACTAAGACCACCCCCGCTCGTGCACGGCTCTTATTGCATGTATATGCTAAAACAAGCGGGGGTAAGCGTGTTTTCCGAGTGGCGGCCGCTTCGGAAGCAAGCTCTAAAAAATTTTAACGCAGACGGCGTGCAAAAAACGACCTCTGATACATCCCTCCCCTGGGGATGGTGCTTGGGAAGGTATCAAGCGCGGTCGGCAATATGTTTGCCTCGAATAGATTGTAAACGGCGACTTGATGCCATTCTTCTTCGTAATATCGCGTCAATCGTCAAATCTCAACAATGATTTGCCGCTTTCGCTCCGCTCACTGCTTGTACGTATCACTGTGAACACTTATCAAGTTGAGAAGTTCTCGAGGGCATAATAAAAATGTCTGTCATATAGATAGTTCCCATGCATTTAGTATGTCTTGTTCGACTATCGCACCCTTCTAGTTCAACAAGTTTTAAGTAAAAATGCGATCTAAATAATCTCCATGCCCCCGTACTAGTTCAACTTCTTCTTTGGATGAAATCCAAAAGAAACGGAATGTTAATCCCTCTTCTTCTTCACCACCTGTTGGTTGGTATTCCCATTCATTAGGAACATTTGATACATTTATTTTATAAAAAAATCGGTGATGAATAGCTCCATCGTCATTTTTCCAATAATCTTGTGCAAGTAAATCCTCAACTTCAAAATTTTTCAGCCCTGTTTCTTCTTCAATTTCTCGAATAATCGCATGATAAGTGTCTTCCTCTGGTTTTACTGTACCTTTTGGTATCTGTATCCCTGCCTCTGCGATCGGGTGTTGGAAAACTAATACTTGTGGTTTACCTTCCTTTATTCTTGTTACATAGCCATAAACCTTTCTAATTGGTTCCATTTCAACCCTCCTATCTATTTCTCTGTACGTTATTTCTACTATATGGTTAAATTCTATATCTATTTTCTCATCCCTTGTTCTACGTCCGTCGACCTGTTTGCTCGTCCTTCACGCTTGTCCGCTCAAGCGTTCCTTTGTACTTGCACAGCGGCAACGCGTTGGCATAGGCTATTGTGAAGTCTTTCATACAAAGGAATGGAGCGGCATGGTTTTATATTTGGATTACACGTCGCCGGATACCCGGTTCACGTTCGACGTCAACAAAAGCAAGTCGGTCGCAAAGGATCACCGCAATTTTATCAACGTCTTAGGCGTTCAACAGTTAAACACGTTGGAAAATATATCTTTATTGGATATTTTCTTAAGCAACAACAATGTGATCGAGCCTCACTATCACCAAAACGCCGCCGAGCTCGTCTACTGCATATCCGGTTCCGCCATGGTATCGATGCTGAACCCGTTTACGAAACACATTCACAACTATCCGATCAAACCGGGGCAAGTGGTCAACGTGCCACAAGGCTGGTGGCATTATGAAGTCGCGACGAGCGATCATACACACCTTCTGGCCATATTTAATGCACCGACTCCTGAAGTGATTTTAGGTTCGGATCTCTTGAAGCTTACGCCCGCCAATATCATCGCGCACACCTATTGCCTCGATGAAAACGAATGGAAAAGGACGACCGCTCCCATTCGCCCCAATATGTTTATAGGTCCGCCAAAAGACTGTCATCGCGAACCGGCTCAACACGATCAAGATCGATCGACCGAAAAAAATCAGAACGGCATTCCTTATTACCCTCAAACCCCCTATTATTCCCCCTATCATCAACCGCGTTATTCAGGCTATTAATAAACTGAAAGAAAACAACTCTCTTCTCCCGTTTCCGTGTCCGCTGCATTTTCGACGCTTTGGCATCCAAGCCGTACGGATGCGTATTTTTATTTGTTCCGGCATCACCTTAAAAAAATGCAGCGCGAATGATGAAAAGATGGAACCGACCGACACCAACCGGAGAGTGGGCGAATATTTTGCTGTTGGGCTAAAGTGCAACGAGGAGGACTCGCCATGGTTCCAATGTATCCGTATTACGATTATGAAGTGCGCTGCCGGCAGGTGCCGATTACTTTTCCGGCCCAGCATCAGAACGTCCAACCCGGTCTGGAATATTTAATGCGCCCGATTCCGATATCCGACAATCCCGAATACAAGGGAAGCGGGAAATTAGTCGGTAAAGTCGCTGTCATCACCGGTGGTGACAGCGGTATCGGCCGCGCCGTGGCAATCGGCTTCGCCAAAGAAGAGGCGGATATCGCGATCGTTTACTTGTATGAACGCGAAGATGCCGTAGCGACCAAACGGATGGTGGAAAGTTACGGGCGGCGCTGCCTGCTCATCGAAGGGGATTTGCGGCATTCCGGTTTTTCCAAAGAGGTGATAAGAAGAACGCTTGAATATTATGGAAAGATCGACGTACTTGTTTTGAACCAAGGCGTTCAATTCGTTCAGGAAAGCTTATTGGATATTTCCGACGAACAGCTTGAAGATACGTTCCGCACCAACATTTTTCCGCTTTTCTACATGACTAAGGCCGCGCTTCCTTATCTGAAACCGGGGAGCTCGATTATTTCGACGGCATCCGTCACCGCCTATGCCGGTGCCCCGTTACTTGTCGATTATTCCGCGACAAAAGGCGCTGTGGTCTCCTTCACCCGTTCCTTGTCGCTCCAATTGATCGGTAAGGGGATACGCGTCAACGCCGTGGCTCCGGGCCCCATTTGGACCCCGCTCATCGTATCCAGCTTTTCGGCCGAGCATGTCAAGACGTTTGGTTTGGAGACGCCCATGAAACGCGCCGGACAGCCGTACGAACTGGCACCCGCCTACATTTATTTGGCATCCGCTGATTCATCCTATGTAACGGGACAGGTGCTTCATGTCAATGGCGGCATAATGACGGAAACCTGAAAGCATTCGATGCATTTCCCGCACGCCTTCCGGTTCAAACACCGACTGATAAGATTTTAAAATATTGGTTCCTATCCGCTATTCATATAAGCTCGACGTCCTTTTTTCGCCACACTTTTAACAGCACGCACATGCGACCATCTTTTAGAGAAGCAAAATAAAAGACGTGTCCGAAAGGCACGGACACGCCAACGCGAAGGAACTGCCAACATGGCGCTAAAAGATCGAAAAATGATGGACCGATCTCTAGAAAATTATTTTCGTACAAATAATTAATGGGTGCCCAAAAGGTGGGCACCCATTTGTGGTTGGACATTTCTTGGACATTTCGCCCGTTTTTCGCGAAAAACCTTGATATGATGGGCTTAACCGATGCTGCCTTCCATTTCGAATTTGATCAAGCGGTTCATTTCAACGGCGTATTCCATCGGCAGTTCTTTCGTAAACGGTTCGATGAAGCCCATGACGATCATTTCCGTCGCTTCTTGTTCGGAAATGCCGCGGCTCATCAAATAGAAGAGCTGCTCTTCGGACACCTTGGAAACCTTCGCTTCGTGTTCCAACGAAATGTACGGGTTCAAGATTTCGTTGTACGGAATGGTGTCGGACGTCGATTGATTGTCCATGATCAACGTGTCGCATTCCACGTTCGACCGCGAATTGGTCGCCTTCGGCCCGAAATGGACTTTGCCGAGATAGGTGACCTTGCCGCCGTTGCGCGAAATCGATTTGGACACGATCGTCGACGACGTATTCGGCGCCACGTGTTCCATTTTGGCCCCGGCGTGTTGGTGTTGGCCTTTCCCGGCGATCGCGATCGACAGCGTGTTGCCGCGGGCGCCTTCGCCGGCCAAGATGACGGACGGATATTTCATCGTCAATTTCGAGCCGATGTTCCCGTCGATCCATTCCATCGTCGCGTTTTCGTAAGCGATCGCCCGCTTCGTGACGAGGTTATAAACGTTGTTGGCCCAGTTTTGGATCGTCGTGTAGCGGCAATAGGCGTCTTTTTTCACGATGATTTCAACGACTGCGGCGTGCAGCGAATTCGTCGTATAAATCGGCGCCGTGCAGCCTTCCACGTAGTGGACGGATGCGCCTTCGTCGACGATGATGAGCGTCCGTTCAAATTGGCCCATGTTTTCGGAATTGATGCGGAAGTAAGCTTGGAGCGGCGTTTCGCATTTGACGCCCGGCGGCACATAGATGAACGAACCGCCCGACCAAACCGCGGAGTTCAACGCCGCGAACTTGTTGTCGGAATACGGGATGACCGTCGCGAAATACTTTTTGAACAGCTCTTCGTTTTCGCGCAGCGCGGAATCGGTGTCTTTGAAGATGATGCCTTTTGCTTCAAGATCCTCTTTTATGCTGTGGTAAACGACTTCCGATTCGTATTGCGCCGAAACGCCGGCCAGATATTTTTGTTCGGCTTCCGGAATCCCGAGCCGGTCAAAAGTGCGCTTGATTTCTTCCGGAACTTCGTCCCACGAACGGCCGGTTTTTTCCGTCGGCTTGACGTAATAGGTGATGTCGTCAAAATTAAGATCGTTCAGGTTGCCGCCCCATTGCGGCATCGGGCGTTTATAAAAATGCTCCAAGGCTTTCAAGCGGAATTCGAGCATCCATTTCGGTTCGTTTTTCATGCGCGAAATTTCTTCCACGACTTCCCGCGTCAAACCGCGATCCGCGCGATAAACGGCGATGTCCCGATCTCTGAAGCCGTATTTGTATTCGCCGATTTCCGGCATTTGTTTCGCCATGCGAGTCCCCTCCTTAAAATTTGTTCTTCAAGCCAATCTACTTATAATCAATCCGCATTCCGTTCGTTCAAAAAGAGCTTTTCCATCGCTTTCCACGGCAGCGTCGCGCATTTGATGCGGGCGGGAAACTTTGCGACCCCTTGCAGGGCTCCAATATCGCCGAAATCGACGCCCTCTTCGTGATAATCCTTGCCTTGAACCATGCGCGAGAAGAGTTCCGACATATGAAGGGCCTCTTCGACCGTCAAGCCTTTGATCGCCTCGGTCATCATCGAAGCGGAAGACAGGCTGATGGAACACCCTTCCCCGAGGAATTTCGCATCCTTGATCTTGTTGTCTTCCACGATCATGTGCAACTCGACGCGGTCGCCGCACGTCGGGTTGTTCATGTTCACGGTCAACTTTCCGTCCGCATCAATCGTCCCCTTGTTGCGGGGATTTTTATAATGGTCCATAATGACGCGGCGGTAGAGTTGATCCAGTTGACTAAAGGACATCAGCAAAAAACTCCTTCGTTTTCAGTAATCCTTCGTAAAGCCGATCGACGTCTTCCTCTGTATTATACACGTAAAAGCTCGCTCGTGCAGTGGCGGGGACACATAGCCACTTCATCAGCGGCTGCGCGCAGTGGTGGCCGGCCCGGACCGCGATGCCCAAATTGTCCAAGGCCGTGGCGACATCATGGGCGTGCACGCCTTTCAGGTTAAAGGTAATGAGGCCGACCCGTTTGCGCGGCCCGTAAATTTCCAGACCGTCGATCGCCGAGAGCCGTTCAAGCGCATAGTTCGCCAACCGGATTTCATGATCGTGGATGGCTTCCAAGCCGATTTGTTCGAGAAAATCAATGGCGGCGGCCAATCCGATCGCCTCGGCGATCGGCATCGTCCCGGCTTCGAACTTCCACGGCAGCTGTTTCCACGTCGATTCATAGAGATCGACCACATCGATCATCTCGCCGCCGGTTTCAAAGGGTTCCATCTTCTCGAGCAGCGCCTTTTTGCCGTACAAAACTCCGATGCCGGTCGGGCCGATCATTTTATGGGAGGAAAACGCGTAAAAATCGACGTCAAGCGCCCGCACGTCCACCTTCATGTGCGGCGCGCTTTGCGCGCCGTCAACGACCATCACGGCACCCTTCTCGTGGGCGATGGCCGCCACTTCCTTGACGGGATTGATGGTGCCGAGCACATTCGAGACGTGCGCCATCGCGACGATCTTCGTCCGCTCGGTCACCGTCTTGCGGACGTCTTCAAGGTCGATCGTCCCGTCCTTCTGCAGGGGAATGTATTTTAATGTGGCCCCCGTCGCCTTCGCCGCTTGCTGCCATGGGATGAGATTGGCGTGATGCTCCATCGGAGTGATGACGATTTCGTCCCCTTCTTTGAGAAACGCCCGGGCGTAGCTGTAGGCGACGGTGTTCAGCGACGTCGTCGTCCCGCGCGTAAAGATGACCTCTTCCGTGCTGCCCGCGTTGATGAAGCGGCGCACCTTTTCGCGCGCTTCTTCATAAGCGTCCGTCGCCAAGGAACCGAGCGTATGCACGCCGCGATGGATGTTGGCGTTGATTTTCCGGTAATAGCTGTCCATCGCCTCGATGACGACATCCGGCTTTTGCGACGTCGCCGCGCTATCCAAGTAAACGAGCGGATGGCCGTTGACTTTTTGGTCTAGGATCGGAAAGTGTTTCCGAACGGCTTTGACATCCATTACTTAACTTTCCCTTCAATGACCTCGGTTAATTGGTCTTTTACTCCCTCGATCGGGAGCTGCGAAACCACCGGGTTCAGGAAGCCGTGTACGATCAGGCGTTCCGCATCCTTGCGGGAGATGCCGCGGCTCATCAAATAATAAAGGTGGATGGGATCGATGCGGCCGACCGAAGCGGCGTGACCGGCGATGACGTCGTTTTCGTCGATGAGCAAGATTGGGTTGGCGTCGCCGCGCGCCCCCTCGCTCAACATGAGCACGCGCTGGGTTTGTTCACCGTCGGATTTCGAAGCGCCGTGTTCGATTTTCGTGATGGCGTTAAAGATGGATTGCGCTTTATCCAACTGCACGCCGTGAATGAGCATGTCGCTTTCGGTGTTTCGGCCGAAATGGTGGATGCGGTTTTCAAAGTTTTGTCTTTGCTCCCCGTGCCCGATGCTGACGGCTTTCATGTCCGTCACGCCGCCGTCGCCGACAAGGGAAGTGAACGTCTCGGAAAGCGTGTTGCCGTCGTTCATTTGACCGAGTGCCCATTCCAGGCGCCCGTTCGCCCCGACGTAGCTGCGGCGGTTGATGTAGGTCGTGACGTCTTTCGTGAACTGATCGACACCGCCGAAGCGCACGGTTGCGTTGTCCCCGACGTAAACCTCCGTAATGATGTTGGCAACTTGGCTGCCTTCATGCTCCGTCGACAAATAGTTTTCGACGTAAGTGATCGAGCTGTTGTCATCGGCGACCACGATGACGTGATTGATCAGGCCGGCGTCGGGATGGTCTTGCCAAAAGACCGTTTGCAGCGGCACTTCGATCTCGACGTTTTTCGGAACGTACAGGAACAAACCGCTGTTGACCAGGGCGGCGTTCAGCGCCGTCAATTTATTGGCGTCGAGTTTGGCGGCTTTCGCAAAGTAATATTTTTTCACCAAATCGCCGTGCTCGCGCAAGGCGGTTTCAAGATCGGTGAAAATGACCCCTTTGCTTTTCAGGTCGTCCGACAAGGATTGGTAGGCCAATCGGCCGTTGTGGATGAGCAGCAGGTTGCCGGCTTGTTCTTCCTTGCCGATCAGGCGGTGGATATATTCCGGAAGATCATTGAGCGAATCGACGGCCTTCGATTCCAGCTCATGCTCGAATTCGGTGAAATTCCAGCCGATGATCCGGGTTTTTTCCGGTTGCGGGAGCGGAAGTTCTTCCGCGAGAGCGAGCGCCTGCTTTCTCATTTCGGTAAACCATGCCGGTTCGCCGCGGCTGGAAGAAAACTTCTCTATATACGAGGCATCGTAATGAAGCCCTTTGGTTTCAGTTGCCATTTTGCTCCTCCTTTGTCCGTCCGAAATTACGCTTCTTGCTCGACGACTTCATCGTCTTCGATGCCGAGCTCTTTTTTCAAACCGTCGTAACCTTCGGCTTCGAGGCGTTCGGCGAGTTCCGGACCGCCGGACTTGACGATGCGGCCTTGCATCATGACATGGACTTTATCCGGTTTGATGTAGTTGAGCAAGCGTTGATAGTGCGTGATGATCAGGCAGCCGAATTCCGGCGAACGCATGGCGTTGACGCCTTTCGCGACGATTTTCAGCGCGTCGATGTCAAGGCCCGAGTCGATTTCATCCAAAATCGCGATCTTCGGTTCGAGCATCATCAATTGGAGGATTTCATTGCGTTTTTTCTCGCCGCCGGAGAAGCCTTCGTTGAGGTAGCGGTTGGCGAATTCTTCGTCGATGTCGAGCAGTTTCATTTTTTCGTCGAGCTTTTTGATGAACTGCATCACCGGGATTTCATTGCCTTCGCCGCGGCGAGCGTTGATGGCCGTTCTCAAGAAATCGGCATTCGTGACGCCGCTGATTTCGCTCGGATATTGCATCGCGAGGAACAAGCCGGCGCGGGCGCGTTCGTCGACTTCCATTTCCAAAAGATCTTGTCCGTCAAAGGTGACTTTACCGCCGGTAATTTCATATTTCGGATGACCCATGAGCGCCGACGCGAGCGTCGATTTGCCGGTACCATTCGGACCCATGACGGCGTGAATTTCCCCGCCTTTTATTTCAAGGCTGAAGCCTTTGACGATTTCTTTACCCTCGATGGAAACGTGCAGATCTTCAATCTTGAGAGTCGGTTGTGCCATATGCCTATAACCTCCATTTTTTACATGGTTATTTAAAATTGTGCTTCCTGGCCGGAATAATATTCTCAATCTATTCTCATTCTAATCTAATATTTAATCCAAAGCAAGGCAAAACATCAAAATATATATTGTTTAAGGCGGAGTCCATTAATCCCGTCCACCACACGAACTTCTTACTTCTTGATGATCTATATTATTATAATTTAAACGAGAATGGACTTTCAAAATCAGATGCAGCCGAGTACGTTTCCCGAAAACCTTGCAGATTTTATGCAGCGTTAATTTATAATTATCCCCCTGTACATGGTAACAGCCTCGGCTCCACTCATTTTGTTCTTAAAAAATAAAAAAACCAGCCTTTCGCTGGTTTGTTAGCATCTTAAACTGTTTTCATATAAATTCATCTTTCTGCCAATCCCTTTTATCCCCTCGGCAAGGCCAGCGTCCCGCGCCGCTTGGCCACGATGGCGACGAGATCCTCGATCATTGCGCTTGCCGTCGGAAACCCTCCCGCCCCGGGGCCGATCAACGTGAGACGACCGAGCCAATCCGTCTCAAGCGCAATCGCATTGTCGACCCCTTCGATGCCGTACAAGGGATGGTCGCGGCCGACCGAACGCGGTTCGACCTTGGCGGCGATCCTCCCGTCATCGGTGAGGCGCGCTTCCGCGATCAGCCTGATGCGCTGGCCCTTGCTTTCCGCATCCTGTATGTCGGACAAGCGGATGCGGTCGATGCCTCGGCACACGACTTCCGACCAGTCCGGCTGGCTCCCGAAGACGGTGCCGCACAAAATCATCAATTTATAAAAAGCGTCCATGCCTTGGATGTCATAGGACGGATCGGCTTCCGCATAGCCCTTTTCCTGCGCCGCAGCGAGCGCCTCGGAAAAAGGGCATCCGTTTTCGCGCATGACCGTCAAAATATAATTGCTCGTGCCGTTGAGAATGCCTTCCACGCTCCTCACGCGATTGACATGCAGGAGATCGCGGATCGTCCGGATGATCGGCACGCCGCCGGCCACCGTCGCTTCATAACCGATGGGCACGTCTTTGGTTCTTGCCGTATCCTGCAGCCTTTTCCCCTCGATGGCATACATCGCCTTATTGGCCGTAATGACCGGAATCCCCCGCTCAAGCGCTTCTTTGAGATAAGAAAAGGCCGGTTCGACGCCGACGATCGCCTCCATGACGACATGGATGTCCCGATCGTTCAACACTTGAGAAAAGTCGGTGGAAACGCGCGTCGTCTTTGGCAAATCCCTGGGCTTTCGCTCATCTTTAATCACGACATCCGTGATGCGCACCTCATCCCCGAGCAACGCTTCAACTTCTTTCCGACGCCGTGCCAGAAGCCGCCAGACGCTTGAGCCAACCGTCCCGAAACCGAGCAAGGCGATATTAATCGCCATTCAACCACTCCCTTATCCGTCCGCCCCACTTCTCAAACTCGGTCAAAAAGCCGTCATGCCCGTACTCTGTCTCCACTTCAAAAAAGGCGGAGGCCGGCTGGACGGTGCGGTGAACCTCCACCATTTGCCGGATCATCTCCGGCGGATACAAGAGATCGCCGCGGAACCCTATGCCGAGCAGCGGGGCTTTAAGCTCTTTGATCGCCCGGCGCCATCCGCCTCGTCCCCGGCCGATGTCATGGCTGTCCATGGCTTTCAACAAGTAGAGATAACTGTTCGGGTCAAAGCGGCGGGCCAGTTTTTTCCCTTGATAGCGAAGGTAGGATTCGATTTGAAAAGCCGTTTCATCATGGCTGTTTCCCCAACCGTCTTTCCTTTCTCTTTGGAAGCGCCGATTGAACAGCGCCTGCGAACGGTATGTGACCATGCCGACCATGCGCGCGGTTTCCAGACCGGCGGAAGGCGGGCGCTCGGGATCGTAACGCCCGCCGCGCCACGCCGGGTCATCCATGATCGCTTTTCTCCCGATGGCGTTGAAGGCCATGGCGTAATCCGTCACATACGGCGTCGCCGCCAGGCAAATTACTTTATTGAAGCGATCCGGCGCTGAAATACCGAGCTCGAGCGCAAGCATGCCGCCGAGCGACCCGCCGATGACCGCCTCGACTTGGCGGATGCCGAGCCGGTTCAGCGCGATCAGCTGCACCTTGGCTATGTCACGAACCGTGACAAAAGGAAAATCCGTCTGATACGGCTTTCCCGTGTCCGGATTGGTGGATGCGGGGCCCGTTGAGCCGCTGCAGCCGCCGAGAACATTGAAGGTAATGACTTGATAGCGTTCGGTGTCAATCGGAAGTCCGGCGCCGACGAGCCCGCTCCACCAGCCGTCCCCGGCATATCCCACCGTTTCGTGGTTGCCGGTCAACGCATGGCACACCAGAATGACGGGCGCATCGGGGTTGCCGACCATCTCGAAGCGCAGCGACGCACGCCGAAGGGTCGCGCCCGACTCGAGCGCCACCGCGCCGAGATCGACATCGCCGTGAATCGGACGCAACGCTGCCCTATCTGCGATGACGCGCACGGCTCCTCCCTCAACTTTTCACACCGATTGAAGCGGCTTCATCGACTTTTTCCAAGGCCTGCTCCAAGTCGGCGATGAGGTCGTTGACGTCCTCGATGCCGACCGACAAGCGCACCAAATCTTCCGTCACGCCCGTTTTTGCAAGATCTTCGGCGCTGAGCTGCTGATGGGTCGTCGTCGCGGGATGAATGATGAGCGACTTCGCGTCGCCGACATTGGCGAGGTGGGACCACAACCTCACCGAATCGATCAGCTTGCTGCCGCTCGCCCGCCCTCCTTTGATGCCGAAATTGACGATGGAGCCAAAGCCGCCTTTCAAATATTTTTTCGCCAATTCATGCGACGGGTGATCCGGTAAACCGGGATAGGACACCCATGACACCTTCGGGTGATCCAGCAGAAAATCAACGATTTTTTCCGCGTTTTTTTGATGCGCCGGTATCCTTAAATGCAGCGTTTCAATGCCTTGGAGAATAAGGAAGGCGTTAAACGGGCTCAGGCACGCGCCGAAGTCCCGAAGCAACTGAACGCGCAGCTTCGTGATGTACGCGGCCGCTCCGATATCTTGGGCGTAGCGGAGGCCATGATAGCTCGCATCGGGTTCGGTAAATTCCGGAAAACGGCCGGAAGCCCAGTCGAAATGGCCGCTGTCGACGACGATGCCGCCGATCGCCGTGCCGTGCCCGCCGAGCCATTTCGTCAACGAATGGACGACGATGTCGGCTCCCCATTTGATCGGCTGGCAAAGGTACGGCGTGGCGAACGTGTTATCGATAATGAGCGGGAGACCGGCTTCGTGCGCGATTTGGGCGACCGCTTCGACGTCGAGCACGTTCAAGCTCGGATTGCCGATGATCTCCCCGAATATCGCTTTCGTTCTCGGCGTGATCGCCTCTCTGAATTTTTCGGGATCGGTGCCGTCGACGAATTTGACATGGATGCCGATTTTCGGAAACGTGACGGCAAACAAGTTATACGTTCCGCCGTACAAATCGGTGGAGGCGACGATTTCATCGCCAGGGCCGGCGATGTTGAGTATCGACAAAGCGATCGCCGCCATGCCCGACGACAGCGCCAGCGCGCCGATGCCGCCTTCCAGTTCGGCGACGCGTTCTTCTAAAACTTCGGTCGTCGGGTTCATAATGCGCGTGTAAATATTCCCCGCTTCTTCCAGACCAAACAATTTGCGCGCGTGTTCCGTGTTGTCAAAGACATACGACGTCGTTTGATAGATCGGCACCGCTCGGGCATGGGTTGCCGGGTCGGGCGTTTGCCCGCCGTGAACGCTCACCGTGGCAAATCCTTGATTTTCCAATGATTTTGACATGTCAACATCCCCCTTGAAAGTATTAACGGGTGAAACCCGTTGTTGCCGAAGCCGCACAATGAATGAAATAAGAGGGCTGTCCCCGGGTTTTTCCGGGAACTAAAAAACCCCTTCCATCCGAAGGATAAGAAGGGGTTTAGACCGCTCTTATCTTTCAGGATGGCACGCATCCTGCTGGAATTGGCACCTATCCGAAGGGGTTCCTTCGGGGTTGCCGGGCTTCATCGGGCCAGTCCCTCCGCCGCTCTGGATAAGAGATTCATTCCACTTTCATTAAGTTGTCGGAATTGCCGACGCGTGAGCGTTCACGCTGGCGCCAAGAAAAAAACCTCTGATAGACAGAGGATTGTAGACAGCGTCAATCCCTTATCTATCAAGCCGGAAAAGCTTGCAGGAATTGGCACCTTACCGGTGTCATCACACCAGCAGGTTGCCGGGCTTCATCGGGCCAGTCCCTCCACCGCTCTGGATAAGCGACTTTTACGACGATTCAATTCTTAAATTCCAAAATGATTATTTTGAATGTTATCAAGGATTCATCGGTATGTCAAGAATAAACTTTGATCCCGTCTGCGCGCCATCCCAAAGCGCCTTCCTGCAAACGGGACGGAAAAACCGCGCCTTGGCGGGAAAAAGGAGGACTTGTCAACCGTGAGGAGGAGCGTCGTGCCATCGCCCTGCCGGCTCAATGCTATTGGAAACGTCGAACCGCCTTGAACCGCTGTAAAAATTTTTCCAAGCGCAAAACGAGGCACAGCGAGGCCGCAAACGGGGAGAAACGGAGCCGGCATCGCCAAAAACGACAGACCGGGCGATAGCGGCTATAATGGAGGGGAAGCCGTCCCGGTTCGGGAAGCAATGATCCCGATGCCGGCCGGCGATTGCTGAAGAAAATCCGACACCGTCGAATTATTAGGAAAGGAGGCCAGGCAAGAGGCGCACAACCGCCGTCTCTTGCACCGAAAAGCGATGAAAGCGCCGGACTTTTCACTGAAAGAGGCACGAACCGGAAAAACCGTCCGCTTGTCCGACTTTGCCGGAAAACCCGTCCTGCTCACCTTTTGGGTATCGTGGTGCCCGGATTGCCAACGCGACTTGCCGCAAAAAGAAGCGTTTTACCGGACCATGGACAAAGACGCCCTCGGCTTTTTGACGATCAACGCGACGGGCCGCGAAGCCGCGCCGGACGATGGCATTCGTTTTATTGAAGAGCAAAAGCTGACCTTCCCCGTCCTGTTGGATGAGGGTTTGAAAACCTATGAAGCATACGGATGCACGTGCGTCCCGTCGACGTTCATCATCGACGCGGACGGCAACATCGTGCAGCGCTTCGGCGACAAAGCCGCCTTTTACGAAATCGTTGAAGCCCTTGGCCCGCTGTTGTCCGAGCAAGAACAAGCGGAATCGGGCCGGGAGTGACGATCCCGAAAAAACCGGAAGCGGTGATCCGAGCAAGATCGGCGGAACCGACCAAGTATTGAAAATTCCCCTCTCAAACGAGCGCAAGGGGTCGGTTTCATCCATCGCAGACGAGGCAAGGGCCGCCGCCGTTACTTCGCGGCGGCCCCGCTTTCAGTCAGAAGGAATAAGGATTCCAAAGCCAATAAATGGCGAAGATGTCCCTCGACTTTAAGACGGCCTTCTTCTTCGAGGAGCATGAGCCGTTCGCTGCCGTTGACGAGCGCCGTCACGTCCTCAATGCTTCCGTTCACCGTGACGTCAACGCGTTCGGGAGCCGCCACCAACCGCTCGCAATGGCCGTCGTCAAAGCGAATCCAAACGCGTTCCTCGCCGCCGTTGATCTCCACGTCCATGCGCTTGTTTTTGTACAGCGGCACAAGTGCGGGTTTTTGCGATAAAACCGCAACAAACCGTTCCGATGCCTCAATCAACATGTCGCTTCACCTCATTTTTTCCGCCCTATGTATCACAAGAGTCGTGTGGGATAAAAAAACACATGCCATTCGAACCGTCGGATTAAGCATAACATCCTTCATTTTTTCTACATACACCTCGTTCCTATACAAAAAATAAAGGCGCTACCGTACGCCTACGGTTTTCGCCTTTAAGACAATCGGATAATGAATAAATATAAAATAAGTCCTCATCGAACCCATTTTATCGGTGTTCATGTGTGTGCACATGGTGATGCCGCTTTGGAAGCGGACCGTGACGATCGACGGAAACAGGCCGATGATGAAAAGGCCATCTTTCCGTTCTCAAACGCCTATTATCCGTGTGGTGACCATGAGCGGACGGCTTGATTCGGATGCCATTTTCGGACGGCTTGAATGATTTTTCCCGCTTTTTCGTTAAGAAAAGTTTCTCTTCCTTCTCTTTCATGTTCACGACGTGATTCGGTTGCCGGCGCGGGTGACGCCATCTTTGCCTTCCAAGGTTCATGATAACTGAAGATTTTCCTTTTTGGACTGCCTTCGGCGTTTTTAGACTTTGCTCACGGATGGACAGCGCTTTGAAACGGCTCCCGGTATGGACCGAAGGTTTCTTCTTCACGGTTTCCCGGGGGATTTCATTGCGCAGCTCCTTCACGCTCATCGCTTTCGCTTGGTCGATCGTCAAGCCGCGCTGCTCTTTCGACTTCTTTAAATACAGGACGTACTTGCCGGCGGTTAAACCGAATTTCGCCGCCTGATTGCGCCGGTGAAGCGTCGTATGGATGACCTTCACCGCTTCAGCCGAGCGTTTAAAAGAACGGTCGTTGGCAATTTTTTCAATCTTTCGGTTTAAAGCGGTTAGAAACGCCTTTTTTTCAGAATGGGGCACTTCACCGGTGACCGCCGTGCTGACGACCACTTCATTCTTGTCCGTCAAATAACCATGGCGGGCCAACCGATTGGAAATATAATACATGAATGCGTTCAGTGACATGCCGCGGAAATTCCGGCACTCTTTAAGAATGTTTTCCGCATCTTTATTAAGCGCTTTCACCGTGACGACATGCATCCTTCGATCGATGGCGGCTTCAATGCTCGGGTTCACGTCAAAGCTCACGTAAGCAGCCACCGCGTGCCGCAACCCTCCCGGCCCGATCGAGCCGAAAGAAGAAAACAATAAGATGAGGGCGGCCGAAAGCGAAAGGGTCACTTTGCGCATAAACGGGATGCCGGCCTGAATGTGGTAATCCAGCACCGTCTGGCCGACGACAACGCGGGCGCTTCGCTTCAGCCGCACATCTTGAAATGCGCCGTCCGTCGTCAAAACGACCGCTTTTTGGCCCCGCTTGGATATCAAAACCCCACGGATCAATCGCTTCCCTCCCTTTACTCCACAGAGGCCATACGGCCGCTCATTACACCGTCTCCGGTTCAATGTACGGCTTGAGGGCCGTAAATCCGCCGAGATAGATGAGCGAGACGGCTATAATATATTTTCGATTCCTTTCAATCGTTTTGCGACTACACGAGACGTATTGAAGCAGCTCTTTGATCGGCAATTGCTTTTTCTCCAACAAATAGTTGGCCAATTTTTCATTTTCTACCAAAATTCTTGCGATCTGCTTCGCGTTCTCGCGGGCATCGATGTGCTTCGGGCATTGCTTGCTCAATACTTTGAAAGTAATGCCGTATTGGAGCAGCAATTCTTTATAGGATTCAATTTGTTCCATGCGCTCTTGGATTTGCTGTTGTTCCTCATAATAATCAATGGCGGCCTGCTGTTCGATGTAGCTTTCCTCTTGCTGGCCGTCTTCATCGGTCTCCGGCTGGTCAAAATAAACGGTATTCGCCGTGCGCGCTTCCTTTCTGAGAAAATCGATGATGCGGCGGCGGATAACCATGTCGGCAAACGTCAAAAAGCGGCTGCCTTGGCCTTTTTGATATTGATTGATCGCCTCGTTGAAAGCGAAAAGGCCGATGCTGTATTCATCCATAGACTGGTCGATAAAACGGTTGCACACTTTGGAAACAACCTTTTTGATAAACGGTTGGTAGCTGTCGATCAATTTATTCCGTAAACGTTCGTCACCGTTTTGGATTTGATAAATTTTATCTTCAAGCGTAAAAGCAGGAGCTGTCTTTGTCATTAAAGATGGTGCGTTGCTCATCGTCATGGTTTCACCTCTCACCTTTCAAAAGTTCCGAAGGGATCTTCCGTTCGGACTTTCGGCGTTCGATTTTGAGCAACCGAACCGGCCATCCGGCCGAACTTCTCCTAATCTCTTTATACCACGGCAAAGCCATTAATAAATATACAATTTAATAACAATGACAGCTCGTCTCTTAATATTTGTAATGAGATTAGTATTTTGTGGCAATGCCGGCATGAAGATCCGCCGCCGCAAAAAAGCACCCGTCGGCATAACCAACGGGCTTCCCTTTCAATCCTCTTGGATGTGTTTTTCGTAATCTTCGGGTGAAAGAAGCGTATCCACTTCCGAGATATCGCTCGGTTCGACTTCGATCATCCACGCTTTTTCGTACGGAGATTCGTTGACCAGTTCAGGAGCATCCGCCAGTTCTTCATTGACGGCGACGACTTTCCCGCTGACCGGGGCGTACAGTTCCGAGACGGTTTTGACCGATTCGACGCTGCCAAACGGTTCGTCCTTCGTCACTTCGTCGCCGACTTCCGGCAATTCGACGAAGACGATGTCTCCCAATTCGTCTTGGGCAAAATCGGTGATGCCAATCTTGACCTTATTGTCTTCCACTTTGACCCATTCGTGTTCTTCGGTATAACGCAGGTGCTTCGGTACGTTCAAAATGATGACCTCCTGTCTCATCCATTCAAATCCATCCTAGTTCAGAAAAACACCGGGTGCAAGGTGTCACCGAGGGGCATGCCCCCGTCCGATCACCGTTCGGCATATTTCCCCCATACCCGCTCAAAAGCGGTTTCGTCGAACCCGATGGTGACGTTTTCGTTGTCGGTCACGATCGGGCGTTTGATGAGGCGGCCGTCGGATGCAAGCCAATTTAAAAGCTCGTCCTCCGAAGCCGTCTCCACCTTATTTTTCATGCCGAGTTCACGGTACCTTTTTCCGCTCGTATTAAAAAACTTTTTTAATGGCAGGCCGCTGATCTTATAAAATTTTTCCAATTCGACTTTCGACGGCGGCGATTCGAGAATCGGCACTTCATGATACTCTATGCCGCGGGCATCCAACCATTTTTTCGCTTTTCGACACGTTCCGCAACCCGAATACCCGTAAAATGTCAACACGTTCACGATTCTCCCTTCTTTTATCGCAAAGGGCCGCCTTTAAACCGTGTTCTGAAAGACGTTCGCCCCGAGGCGCATCGGTTCAGCGCGAGCCTGTCTATTTTTTTATTATAGCAAAATTTGGTCAAGTATGCGCACCCGGACGGATAAAAAAAGTCGAAAACCGGAGGAATCGCTCCGAAAGCGTCCGCCGTCTAGGCTAGGCAGCAGATCGGCCGTTCCTGCATCCGTTTCCCGTTTCGCCTCTGAACCGGTCACGGCTGACCGAAACAAAAAAACTCCCCCCGCGGGGGAGTCGAAAAGCGCAATGCGTGAGTGGAACGTGCGGGATATTCAATGTTCACACGACGTAGGTTTCGGCTTCAATCAGCTTCGCGGCGATCTCCCGCTTTTTCGCCGTCGTATTGGACGGGGTGAAGCGGGTCAGCTTGCGCAACGCCGTCAGCATCATGCGCAGCTGATCGCCTTCTTCAATCATGAGCAGCGCTTCTTTCGCCAGGCTTTCGATGTGTTGGAACGCCTCTTGGCAAAGGACTTCGGTCATCAACAATTTTTGACGGTTGGGCTCGACACCGTTTTTGTCGATCGCCTTTTGGGTGCGGAGGATGACCGAATCCATCGCATAGATGTCGCTGACGATATCCGCCACGTTGGCGAGGAGTTCTTGTTCATTTTCCAACGCCTTGCCGAATTTTTGCACGCCAAGACCGGCGACCATCAAAAAGACTTTCCTGGCGTTGTTGAGCAGATATTTTTCCTTTTCGAGCGGGGCGTTCCCCGGCTCCTCGGGAATCATCAACATGAGCTCTTCTTGAAGGGTTTGCGCTTTTTCCATCAAAGGCAGCTCGCCTTTCATCGCTTTCCTGAGCAATTGCGACGGAACGAGCAAGCGGTTGATTTCGTTCGTCCCTTCGAAAATGCGGTTGATCCGCGAATCGCGATAAGCCGCTTCGACTTCGTATTCGGCCATGTAGCCGTAGCCGCCGTGGATTTGCACGGCCTCGTCGACGATATAATCGAGCGCTTCGGAGGCGAAGACCTTGTTCAAGGAGCATTCGATTGCGTATTCGGCGATCGCGGCGGCGACTTTTGCGCCGTCGTTGATCTCCTCTTCCGTCAAGCGGTCCATACGGTCGGCGAACAGCCCAACGGTGCGGTAAACCGTCGTTTCAGCGGCAAACGTCTTGATTGCCATATTGGCCAATTTGTTCTGGATGAGCGTGAAGCTCGAAATCGGCCGCTGGAACTGTTTTCTTTGATTGGCGTATTTGACGGCGACTTCCAAAACCCTTTTGGCGGCGCCGACGCAGCCGACGGCGAGTTTGTACCGCCCGATGTTCAAAATGTTGAACGCGACCTTGTGGCCTTTGCCCGGTTCGCCGAGGACGTTTTCCACGGGCACCGGAACGTCTTCCAGGATGAGCGTCCGCGTCGAGGAAGCTTTAATGCCCATTTTCTTTTCTTCGGCGCCGGTTGAAACGCCGGGGAAATCGCGTTCGACGATGAAAGCGGTGAAATGTTCCCCGTCGATCTTCGCATAGACGACGAACACGTCGGCAAAACCGGAGTTGGTGATCCATTGTTTTTCGCCATTCAGAATATAGTGCGTGCCGGCTTCGTTCAGTTTGGCCGTCGTCTTTGCCCCGAGCGCATCCGATCCCGAACCGGGTTCGGTCAGCGCATAAGCGGCAAATTTTCTCCCGGTCGCCAAGTCCGGCAAATATTTTTTCTTTTGTTCTTCCGTGCCGAAGAAAACGATCGGAAGGGTGCCGATGCCGACGTGGGCGCCAAAGCTCAGCGAAAAGGAGCGCGCCGGCGCGAATTTTTCCGTGATCAGCGACGAGGTGATTTTATCAAGACCGAGACCGCCATAGGCTCGGGAACGTCGGCGCCGAGGAGGCCCAAGTCGCCGGCTTTGCGCAGCAGCTTTTTAGTCAGTTCAAGGTCTTGTTTTTCCAGTTGTTCCAAATGGGGCAGAACGTCCTTATTGATGAATTCCTCCGCGGTTTTAGCCATCAGTTCTTGTTCTTCGGTGATCTCTTCCGGAACGAAGATTTGGTCCGGACGGATCTCCTCGACGAGAAAGGAGCCGCCTTTTACCGCTTGTTCCGCCGTGCTTCCCATTTTTCATCCCTCCAAATGGATAGATTTTCAAAGGAGTTCAAAGACGCCCGCGGCGCCCATGCCGCCGCCGATGCACATCGTCACGAGACCGAATTGCGCGCCCCGGCGCTTCATCTCGTAGATGCACGTCAATGTCAGCTTTGCTCCCGTGCATCCGAGCGGGTGTCCGAGCGCGATCGCCCCGCCGTTGATGTTCACGATCTCTTCATCCAGGCCGAGTTCGCGAATGACTTGAATCGATTGCGAGGCGAAGGCCTCGTTCAATTCGATGACGCCGATATCCTCAAGGGATAATCCGGCGAGCTTCAACGCTTTCGGCACCGCCTTTACCGGGCCGATGCCCATGATTTCCGGCGGGACGCCGGCGACGGCGAAGGACCGGAATTTCGCCAGCGGTTTTAACCCTTCCGCCTCGGCCTTTTCCCTGTTCATGACGAGAACCGCGGCCGCTCCGTCGCTCGTCTGCGACGAATTGCCGGCCGTCACCGTGCCTTCCCGATGAAAGACCGGTTTCAGTTTCGCGAGCGCCTCCATCGACGTGTCGCGGCGAACGCCTTCATCCTGCGCCACCGTGACGGTTTCTTCATGAACTTTGTTGTTGTCGTCAACCCAGCGCTTGACGACTTCGACCGGGACGATTTCTTCGGCAAATTTGCCTTCGTCGATCGCCTTGGCCGCCCTTTGGTGGCTGCGCAAGGCGAAGGCGTCTTGTTCTTCGCGCGTGATGCCGTAACGGCGCGCCACTTCCTCGGCCGTATGGCCCATCCCCATGTAATAGGCCGGCGCCGCTTCCACGAGTTTCCGATTCGGTTTCACGACGTGACCGCCCATGGGCACGAGGCTCATCGATTCGGTGCCGCCCGCGATGATCGCTTCGGCGTGGCCAACCATGATGCGTTCGGCGGCGTAAGCGATGCTTTGGAGCCCGGAAGAACAATACCGGTTGATCGTGATCGCGGGCGTGCTTTCGGGCAGACCGGCCAGAGCGCCGATCTGGCGGGCGACATTCAAGCCTTGCTCGGCTTCCGGAATCGCGCAGCCGATGATGATGTCGTCGATGTCGCCTTCATAACCCGAACGTCTGAGGGTTTCTTTCACCGCGATCGCGCCGAGGTCATCCGGACGGGTGTGGGCAAAACTTCCCTTGTGCGCTTTGCCGACCGGCGTGCGCGCGCCGGCGACGATAACCGCTTCGTTCATGTGCTCACCCCTTTTCATTAATTGCGCAGCGGCTTGCCTTTTAAGAGCATGTGCTGCATGCGCTGCTGAGTTTTCGGTTCGCCGAGGAGGCTGAGAAACGCCTCTCTTTCCAAATCGAGCAAGTATTGTTCGTCGACTTCGGTGCCTTGGGGAACGAGTCCTCCCGCCAGGACATACGCCAGCTTTTTGGCGATCTTGACGTCGTGATCGGAGGCGTAGCCCGAATACCGCATCGTCTCGGCGCCCATGACCATCGCGGCATAGCCCGCTTCTCCCGAAACCGGAATTTTCCGCGGCACGGGGGGGCGATAGCCGTTATGATAAAGCGACAGGACGCGTTGTTTGGCGTCGTGGAGGAGATGATCCCTGTTCACGCTGATGCCGTCCGACTCCCGCAAGTATCCGAGTTTTTTCGCCTCGTCCGCCGACGTGGACACCTGCGCGGTCGCGATCAATTTGAAAACTTGATTGCTGACGGCGGTCAGGTCGACCGGGACGCCTTCGGGCAGGCGCTCGAGATAGCGGATCAGCAGCTCTTTATTGCCGCCGCCGCCGGGAATGAGGCCGACGCCGACTTCGACGAGCCCGATGTACGTTTCCATCGACGCTTGAATCGCGCTGCAGGCGAGGCTCACTTCCGCACCGCCGCCGAGCGTCATTTGAAACGGCGCCGCGACGATCGGCCGGTTGGAATATTTCAGGCGCAGCATCGTCTTATGAAATTCGCGAATGACGAGATCCAATTCGTCAAAATTCTCGTCTTGCGCTTCCATTAACATCAAGGCGATGTTGGCACCGACGCAGAAGTTTTTGCCTTGGTTGCCGATGACCAGGCCCTTATAATTCTTTTCAACTTCCTCGACGGCCAGATTCATCATCTGCAGGACATCCGGGCCGAGCGCATTGTTCGGCGAATGGAACTCCAGACAGGCGACGTCGTCGCCGATGTCGATGAGGCTGGCCCCCGCGTTTTTTCTTGATCACGCGGTTTTCTCCCTTGAGCAGATGGAGATGGATGACCTTGGGGTTCGCCTCTTCCTCGACGTATTTCCCGTCATGGTAGTAATAGAGGCGGCCGTTTTCCTCTTTATAGAACGATTGGAAACCGCTTTCAATCATCGCCTCGATCCAGGCCGGGATGGTTTCGCCCTCGTCGCGCATGCGCTGGACCGATTTTTCAAGGCCGATGGCATCCCACGTTTCAAACGGGCCAAGCTCCCAGCCAAACCCCCACTTCATCGCCAAGTCGACGGCGCGGAGATCGTCGGCGATGTCGTACACCTTTTCGGCCGTGTACAGAAGGGTCGGCTTTAACACGGACCAGATGTATTCGCCGGCGCGATCGTTCGCGTATGCCAACCATTTGATTTTTTCCCGCGTCGTTTTCAGCTGTTTGGCCTGCTGTATGGAAGGCGCTTTCAATTTTTCCCGCGGCGAATACGTCAGCGTTTTCGGATCGAGCTGAAGGATTTCGCTTCCCCGTTTCCAATAGAAGCCTTGACCCGATTTGCTGCCGATCCAGCCCCGGTCGACCATCTCACGAATGAAATCCGCCACGGCGAAGACGTCTTTTTCCTTCGGGTCGTCGACGTTTTCGCGGACGTTGTCGGCGACATGCACGAACGTGTCAATGCCGACGACATCGAGCGTGCGGAAGGTCGCGCTTTTCGGGCGGCCGATGAGCGGTCCGGTCACGGAATCCACTTCGCCGACGGTGAATCCGCGCGCCAGCATTTCGCGAAGCGACACCTGAAGGCCGTAGACGCCGATGCGGTTGGCGATGAAGTTCGGCGTATCCTTGCAGATGACGACGCCTTTTCCGAGCGTGTCCTCGCCGAACGCCTTCATGAAGCGAACGACGTCGGGATCCGTATAGTGCGTCGGAATGATCTCCAGAAGCTTCAAATAGCGGGGCGGATTGAAGAAGTGCGTGCCGAGAAAGTGCGCTTTAAAATCGGCGGAACGCCCTTCGGCCATCGCGTGAATGGAAATCCCCGATGTGTTGGAGCTGACGATCGACCCTGGGCGCCGGTGGGCGTCGACTTTTTCCAACACGCTTTTCTTGATCTCCAAATTCTCGACGACCACTTCGATGATCCAGTCGGCTTCCGCAAGCCGGTCCAAATCGTCTTCAAGGTTGCCCGCTTCGATCAGTGCCGCGTTTTCCTGCAAGGTCAAGGGTGCTGGCTTCTGTTTCAACAATTTGCCCTTGGCATCTTGTGCCAACCGGTTGCGGACCGCTTTGTCTGCAAGCGACAGCCCCTTGGCTTTTTCGGCGGCGGTCAATTCACGGGGCACGATGTCCAACAGCAAGGTCGGAATGCCGACGTTGGCCAAATGGGCCGCGATCGACGATCCCATCACCCCGGATCCGATAACCGCTGCCTTGCGGATCGTCTCCATCTCGCCGATACCTCCTCCGTAGATCTTGAATGAATACTCATTCATAACCGTTTAAAAAAATTTATTTTCCAATAAATAATATACACCACCTTTAAAATGTTCTCAATATTGGTTTTAGAAAAGTTTTCACGCGACGGGACGGCATGAAGAAAAAGCGGAAGCCGTCGTGGACTTCCGCCGATTTCTTTCAATATGAGTATATGTTTATTTTCCGAAAATGCCCTTCAAAACAAATGCGACGTTGGCCGGCCGCTCGGCGAGGCGGCGCATGAAATAGCCATACCAATCCGAACCATAGGGCACGTAAATCCGCATCTTGTAACCCTCTTTGACGATTTCCTTTTGGCGTTCGGGCCGGATGCCGTACAACATTTGAAACTCAAATTGGTCTTTCGGGATGTTCAATTCCTTCACCAAATTCTTGGTATATTCGATGATCGCGTCATCGTGGGTCGCGATGGCCGTATAATTGCCGTTCATGAGATGTTTCTTGATCATCTTTTTATAGTTTTCATCCACGTCGCGCTTGTTCGGGAAGGCGACCGTTTCCGGCTCCTTGTACGCGCCCTTCACGAGCCGCAAGTTTGGAGAATAGGCGTTTAAGGCGTCCAAATCGTCGAGCGACCGGTACAAATAGGCCTGAATGACCGTCCCGACGTTATCGTATTCTTTTTTGAGCTCGGTAAAGATGTCGAGCGTCTTTTGGCAACGCCCGGAATCTTCCATATCTATCGTGACGAAAACGCCGCGCTCTTTCGCGGTGTCGAGGACCCGGCGCATGTTTCGGAAAACGAGATCGTCGCTGATGTCCATGCCCATGGACGTCAGCTTTAAGGACAATTGGGAATCCAGACCGTGGTCGCTGATCGCATGAATGGCCTCGATGCAATGGTCGGCCATCTCATTGGCTTCTTTTTCCGTGTCGACAAATTCCCCCAAATGGTCGATGGTGACGGAAAACCCTTCAGCGTTCAGCTTTCGGATGACCTCGACTGCTTCCGCGATCGTCTCTCCGGCGACAAAGCGCCTTGCGCCGAAGCGGAGCCCGTAGCGTTTCGCGGCTTTTGTCAATTTTTTGTTATTTGCCAAAAACAAAAAGAAGTTGCGCATGAGTTGTTCCATCTAATGCCCCTCCATAAAACGCTTCCAATTTGTATCTTTATTCTAGCACAAATCGAGCTTTATCGCGTTATTTGAATATTACCATTTCGCCCCAACGTGAAGGCGGATGCTTTGCCGCCCGTTGAATATCGAAGCGTGCGAACGCAAATGCTAGAAATAAAAATGAGGAGGTTCGCCATGAATCGACAACCGCAACAACAAGCAAGCGGCCAAACGTATATGCAGAAGCCGCCATTCATCATCAGCACAAAGGACCTTTTGTATTTGCAAGACATGATGTCGTGGAATTTGAACGCGATGAAAAAAACCCATTTTTTTGCGAACCAAGCGCAAGATCAAGAAGTGAAAAACGCCCTGCACGCCGTCTGCACCTTGCACGAGCGCCATTACCAAAAGCTGTTGAACCATCTTGCCCAACATCTGCAAACGGCGCAAAGCCCGATGAACAGGGGGATGGAATCATGACGCAACCGATCAAAAATCCAAAAACGAATGTGCCCCAAACGCCGGCCATGAATGACCGCGATTTTGTCAACGACTGTCTAATGACGGAAAAGTATCTGACGATCGCTTATGCTACCGCCAGCCACGAAATGAGCCACGACGCCTTGCACCAAGAGGTGGTGACCCTCTATCAAGAGACCGAGGAATGCCAGAGAAATCTTTACAATTTGATGTTCAGAAAAGGCTGGTACAGCGTCGAAGCCGAGGATCAACAAAAACTTCAACAGGCGTATCAAAAATTTTCCCAATATGCGGCGACCCAATTCCCGCACGGCGGCAACATCCAGTAAAGGTTAAACGTTCGGCTGGAGAACGGGCCATGGTGAAGATCCGCATGACGCCATCGCATGCATTAAGCATGGGCGCACCGTTTGCATGATGAACGGCCGCGCTCCAACAAGCGGCGGCGGACCGGCGGCATAAAACCGCCCAGCGCAAAAAATTTCGCCCGCTTCCCCGATCGGGGGGGCGGGCTTCGTTTAGGCTGAAGGCTTTGCGTCCGTCAAGCCGTGGCCTCTTCGGCCGCTGCGTCGAGCTGCTTTTTCTGTTTATTGTGAAGCGCCGTCAAGAGCAACGTCGTCGCGGCGACCATCAGGACCAAAAACACGGCGAGAACGAGGACGTTATGCCAAAGCAAGTCGGTTTGATGGCCGGCGACAATGTTTCGGAAACCGGCGATGCTATAATTCATCGGCAGCCAGTGATGGACATTGTAAAGGGCCGGCGGCAACAATTCGATCGGATAGGTGCCTCCCGTCGTCGTCAATTGCAACACCAGAATGATGATGGCAAGGAACCGGCCGCGATCGCCGAGCGCCGAGACGAGAAACTGGACGATCGCCATAAAGGTCCAGCTCGTCAAAATGCTGAATGCGATAAAAGCGAGCGGATTCGAAACGTCGACGCCGAGGACGCCCAACAGGATCGCATCGGCAATAAGCGCCTGCGCCAAACCGACGCTGATGAGGAACAAGTATTTGCCGAACGCCCAAACCACCCCGTTTTTCGGCCGGATCGCCGGTTCTTTCATGTCGTAAATGACCGAAAGCAGCAAGGCGCCGACGTACAAGCCGAGCGACAGGAAATACGGCGTAAAGCCGACGCCGTATTTGTCGACCGGTCCGGCATCTTTATGGGCTTTTACCGGCTCGGCAAACATGGCGGCGTTGTCGTTGGCGCGATGGCCATCCGCGGTTTTTCCGTAGGCATCATGAAGTTTTTTGTCCAGTTCATCGGCGCCGCCTTGAATGTCTTTCATCCCGCTGGCGAGTTGTCCGGATCCGTCCGCGATTTGCTCTTGCCCGTGATTCATCTTTTTCAACCCGTCTTTTAGAGCCGCGAGGTTTTTCTCCAAGGTGCCGGCGCCTTCCGCCAATTGGTGCTGCGCCTCGTTCACCTTGCCGATGCTCGCAACGAGCGTGCCCCACTCGCCGTTCAACGCATCGGCGCCTTTGGCGAGCTGATCGGCGCCGGCCGCCAATTGCCCCGTTGCCTGCGGGAGCTTTTGAATGTTTTCCTGCAAGGCGGTGAGGCCGGCGGCGAGTTTTTGCAAGTTCACATCCAGCTCATGAAAGCCGGCCACCAACTGTTTTTGACCGTCCGTCAGTTGTTGGACCCCGCTTTTGAGGTCATCCAGTTGTCCGATGAAATCATTGTTTCCGGTGTTTGCGTTCAACGCTTGTGCCAGAGCATTTTTTAAATCCATAACACCCTGAAATTTATTTTGCTGCTCCGGTGGGAGCGAGTTGTTGTATTGATCGATCGCGGTAAAGAGCTGTTGGAGGCCGTTCAAAAACGATTGGAGCTGTGCCGTCTCATCATCCGCGGCTTGCAATTTTTCGTTCAAGTCGCGGAGGCCGTCGTATTCTTGATTAAGGCCGGCGGACAGCTGTTTGACGGCGTCGCTCAATGGTTTGCCGTTTAATTGGTCGACCATTTCTTGATTGCCGTTGACCATCTTCTCGATGCCGCTGTTTAACGCATGGATGTTTTTCGCCAGGTCACCGGCGCCGTCAGCCAAACGTTGCACCTTCGCGGCATTATTTTTGGTCGCATCATAAAGGGTCTGCGTGCCGGCTTCGGCCTGATCCAAACCGTCTTTCAAGTCGCCCGCTCCCGCGGCGAGCGCGTCGGCGCCTTCTTCCAGTTCGATCCCGGCATCTCCCAGCTTTTTCAGATTGGATTTTAATGCGGTCAAACCGTCAAGCTCTTTCTTGGCGCCGTCATTCAAGTCGCCGGCACCGTCGGCGGCCTTTTTCAAACCGCTCGAAAGCTCGTCAATTTTATCGAACAAGTTCTCCGTAAAACTTTTCGTGATTTCGTGATCTAATTTTTCTTTGATTTTCCTCGCACCGGTGTCGGTGATGATGGAGGCGATGTAGTTGTAGCCGCTGTTTAACTTGTAATAAAGGCGCGCGCGTTCAGGCGTTTTTTCCATCACCGTTGTGACCTGTTCGGAAAAATCTTTCGGAATGGTGATCGTCATATAGTAACGGTTGCGGTCGAACCCTTTTTCCGCCTCTTTTTGGGAGACGAAATGCCAGTCAAAACCGTCGTTGTGTTTTAAATCATCGACGAGGTCTTTCCCCAAGTTGATCTTTTCTCCGGCCAGTTTAGCGCCGCAGTCTTCATTCACGACAGCGACCGGCAAATGTTCCGTATGGTCGTAAGGATTCCAAAACGCCCAGATGAACATGCCGGCATAAATGATGGGGATGAGCGCAATCCCCGCGATAAAAACATAATGTTTTTTATCCCGAAAATAAGAACGGCATTCCGATAAAAACAGTTCGAACATCTGATTCACCCGCCCTTTATCATAATAAAGTACTTCACACTCCGATACATCTGGGGTTGTCCGGTCAACGCCTCAGACGCGGTCTTGGATAAAACCATTGACTGTTTTGGTCAATCGGTCATTTTTCGCCATAAAAAAGGGCTCTTTTTTCCATGCTTTTTTCTTTACTTCTACCATTGTATGGCCTTCTCGCGCAATGGATGCGGTCTTTGCATTGAAAAACGGCACGCCACGGTCTGTGTCGCCCTTTTCTGCTTACCGATTTTGCGACCTAACGCGCCACGGCTGTGCCGTCCAATCCATGCCGTTGTTTTTTACGCCGTCACCGTTCCTCCGCTTGTCGCGGTTGCAAGCCATGCACAAGATATCGGTCAAACAGCTCCGCGATTTCTTGTTCCGACAACGGCTGTCCATATTTCGTTTCCCATTCGAAGACAAGCGCGATGTACAGTTTAAACATAACAAATGCGGTCAATCGCGGATGGCAAGGCGTAATTTTTCCATTATTGATCGCTTTGGTGATGAATTGTTCAATAAACGATATGACGGCATTTTCAAATTCGTCCAGCGCCGCCCGAGCGGCATCCGTTCCAATATCCCTGACTTCTTGCGTCAATTTGAGCGCCAATTGATGCTCTTTGCGGAACGATAACACGTCGTACAAAACCCGCTGCAGGTTATTAAAGAACGTATCGTTCGGATCAATGGCCGCCTCGGCGCGTTGGCGCATCATCGCAATGAATTTCTGGACAATCTCGCCAAAGAGGTCTTCCTTGTTTTTGAAAAAGAGATAAATCGTGCCTTTGGCCACGTTCGCCATTTTCGCCACTTGCTCCATCGTCGTTCCCTTGTAGCCAAAAAGCATGAAGGAGCGCTCCGCGGCGGCTAGGATTCTTGTCCGCTTGTCGATGGGGACCACCCTCTCGGCTGACCAAAAAACCAAAAAAGTCATTTGTTCAAACAGGAATATAGCACATCCGATGAAAAAGCACAAGGAAAAACGCCCGTGTCCATTTTGATCCACAAAGGTTCGCTGACGCGGCGGAAGACACCTCTCATGGCAAAAAAGACCGCCGATCCCGGCGGTCCCTTATGACCAGGTAGGCCCCATCCAGGGGCTTCCGCGCTGTCAAGTTGACAAGCTCATCCGCTTTTGACGTCCATCGTTTTTTGCAAATGGCCGAATTGTACAAATGACGCAATGCCCGTTGAAAGATTGGGGGGAATCTCGATTTCTTTCCCGGAGCCGAAAAGTTTTAAACGCGGCATGCCCGGCAGTTCATCGGTCACTTGAACCACCCGGGCCGTCTGGCCATTAGATAGGCGAACGATCGCGTTTTTAGGGTAAATGTTGAGCATTTCCATAAAATCGATCAGAAACGAGCGATCGAGCGGTTTTTGGTCATCCTTGGTCAATATCTCAAGCGCTTGGAAAGACGAGTACGCTTCCCGATAGGGCCGATCAAGGGTCAGCGCCGAATAAACGTCGGCGATCATCAACAAATCGAGCGTCACCCAATCACCGGCTTCCCCGTTTTTCAGTTTTCCGGCATCCAGGCGCCGATGGTGCGCCTGCGTAAACCCTTTGATGGCTTCCACTCCCGACAACTGGCGAAACACGTCATCGCTGTTTAAAATTTGATATTTTAACAGAAGCTTTTCCCTGTCCGTCAATTCGCCTTCTTTTTGTAAAATGCCGATCGGGACTTTTAATTTGCCGATATCATGCAACAAACAGCAGGTGACGAAGAAAAGCGGATCGGGCATCTGAAGATGTTTGGACAACAGCGCACCGAGAATAAAGACGTCGAAGGAATGCAAATAAGAATCCTCATTCCACTGCTTGAGCGCCTTTACCAACCGGGCGATCGCTTCGTCCGCCATGATCTTATAAAAAAGCGACTCGACGTAGCTAAAATCCTCCATATTATGGAGAGCGTAGCCGTACCTCTTTTCGGAGGCCACTTTGTATAGCGATTCATAGAAAAGACGCCTGATCCCCAACGGTTTTTCAATGCCGGCCTTGTCGGGACGGGAAATGGTCTTGTCTTGCACCGTCAAGATATCGATGTGTTCGATTCCCCATTTTTTTAACCGCCTGATGTTCTCCGCGGTCAAAGCCGTCCCGGCTTTCAATATGAGCACCTTATTGGCATACAAATCCGTAGCGACGACATCTCCCGCTTTAACCTCTTTTAACGAAACGACCGCCATAAGCCTGTCCCCCGCTTTCGAGAATATTCACCGCCCGACACGGTTCGTCAAAATAGGCATTTAGACTTAGTTATTTAGTACTAGTTGATGTATAACACAGACTTATGACGGATTGAATCACCATAAAGGGTGAATTATACCAACCTAAGGGGAATAGCCATGCGGGAAATGAATTGATAGTTTTATCAAGATGTCAAAACATGTCGCATTTTCAGGAGGAGGAAGACATTATTGAAGATCATTCAAGGCGTGCAATTGGAAGATGAGGAGATTCAAAGCATCTTATTTTGTCTGAAATGGGCGCAGAAACGCGACGCGCAGGAATCCATTTTCAGCGAAGAGCGCCGGCGCGTCGTCAGCCGCCTGATTAGGGAATTTGCGCGATTGACAGGGGCCCCAGTCGAATGGGAGCCCTGGACAAATGTAAAAAAAAACTAACCTCAAGGGAATTTGAAATCTTGCGCGAAATTATCCACGGCCTTTCCAACAAAGAGATTTCCAATAAATTTAAGATCTCAAACAATACGGTAAAAGCCCATCTCAAAAACATTTATAAAAAGCTAGGAGTAAGAAACCGCTGGGAACTGATCACTCAATTTTATCGAGAGGATTGATGCAAGATGGGCATGGACGGGCTTTCGAACACCGCCTCTGTTTTGTTGGAAAAGTTAAGAAGCTACCACGCCGACACCTTTAGTCACAGTTTGCGGGTTTCCTGGCTCTTTCGTCATTTATTGCGCGAGACGTCTTGTTTTCCCGGCTTAGAAAAACCGCTCTTTTTGGGCGCTCTCCTCCATGACATCGGGAAATTGGACATCCCGACATCCATCCTCGACAAAAAAGACCCGCTCACGGATGACGAATGGCGTTTGATAAAGACCCATCCGCTGAAAAGCTACCTTTATTTAAAAGAAGCGATACCGATCCGCGAATGCCTGGACATTGCTTTATACCACCATGAACGTTGGGACGGAAACGGTTATGCCCGCATCCGGCGCGATCTTCTGCCGGATTACGCGTTTTTGTTTTCGATCGTCGATGCTTTTGACGCGATGACCTCCAAAAGGGCCTACAACGACGTCTTAACCGTGCGGCAAGCGCTTGAAGAAATTCGCAAAAACAGCGGCACTCAATTTTCTCCGGCCGCGGTCGAGATCTTTTGTCGACTTTCCGAAGCGGAGCTCGCGGCGATCATGGCCGATATATTTACCGATGGAGCCCGCCTGTTGGAGGACATCCGCCACTATCTTTCAAGTCATGTGTTCGCCTCATGACGGTTATCGGGTCAAATCCAAATTTTTGTATATTCCCCTATGATAAATACCATGAACTTGAAATTTTGACGCCTGGTGGTTAGGCCCGGCAAACCTCCCTGCCGGCAGCCTTGCCGGACAAACTCATATGTTGTCAAGGAACAAGCGTGTCAAGGAGCTTTCTCGGCATATCCTCGCTTCCGGGTATTCCGTGTCCTCCTTGACACGGCAAAGAGGTTATCCTATTCATCGCCGGAGTTTCTTCCTTCACCGAACGAGTTTCTTACTCTTTCGTTTTCAGCCGTTTTTCTATTCCAAGCCAATGGATGGAAAAGACAAAAACGCATTTATGTCCTTGCTTGTCTTCCCAGATCAGTTCGTCTTTTCATATCTGTCCTAAGCATCAGCAAAATTGCCTCTTGGTATCCTGCTTTTTTTAACTGCTCCATTTCCATCTTGACAGGTTGCAGCATTCTAGATGATACGGATTGGAGTCTTGCCAGCCGCTCCTCAGAAAGCGAAACGCTCGGCATCGAGGCGAAATAGTCTTCGCGTGTGAAATGCCAAAGAAAAAGTTTTTTTCCATATCGCCCGGCAAGCCGGTCCGCCATTTTCAGTCCTTCCGGATCAAAGTCGCCTGAATAGTAAAGGCGAGCACCCGACTCGGCGAGCAAGTCAAGGAGCAGCATCGTCGCTAGATTCAGTTGGCCGTTTGTGCTGACAAGCGGCATCGCTTCGTCCAACAGTTCAGAAAAAACGCCGGCGTTTTCTACGACAAAAACGATGGTTCCTTTGGAAGGATGTGCTCGCTTCAACTTAACAATCTCCCTTAACGGCACATTCAGCGGCATATTCGTTTCACTCGCGGCGGCAAACACGGGATGAACGCCGTTTTCTGTTTCTGCCAAAATCCCCGCACACGTCACGAAATTGAGTATGTCCTCGCGCAATATGCCGAACGATTGCAATAATTCATTGACTTCTTCTACTGACGAAAGCTGATATTTTTTCCTTGAGTAAAATTCCAACGCGGATAGTAGCAGCTTTCCTTGAAACGTGTGCAAATCAAATGCGTGCGGATCTCCGGTTACTTTTTGCGCGAATAACGGCAGGCGTTCGTATACCCCTTTTTCAGGAAGCTGGCGCAACGCTTCGCAAACCGCGCAAAGTGAAGTACACAGCTCTTCGCGCTGCTGAGCGTAGGCTTGATGAAGAAGACGGTATTCGTTCGGGTTCTCCAGCGCTGCCGCAAGCCATTCCGCCCCGCTCGGATAGGCGGCGATCAGCCGCTGGAAAAATGCCGCTTTTTCCTGTTGTTCCGCTTCCCGCCTTTCTTTGTTTGCGATGAGCGGTGCACCAAAATAATGGGTTAACAATTCTTCCAACGTAACACCGGCAAACCTTGTCTTTTCCAGCTGCTTGGCAAACGCTGTCAGGGAAACGCGCGTCATTTCCTTCCCAAAAAACGCCGCAACTGCTTCTTTTTCATCTTTCGTAAAAGAAACGAGAGAAATCGTGCCGCCGACGCGACCAAGCGATTCGTATTTCTTTCTCATTTCGCAAAAAAGGCGGCGGAAGCCCGCCTCGTTGCGAAAAAATCGCGCCGCTTCCACCGCCGGTTCCGATGGCCGCGTCATTGTTTCACCGCCATTTCTTGTTCGTCCCGATCAGTCACAAGCCGCTTGGCTGTTCCGTTCCAGTAGTAGCGGATGACCGTCACATGCGAAGCGTTTTTTGGGCGCACGAGTTCACAAATGGAGAGCGACGGCACGGTGTCGTAATCGCCCCACAGCGCCTGCGAATTCATGATGTAATTAAAGCCGAGCGTTTCGACAAGCTCAAACATGTCGCGAATATTGTTTTCATCGACACCGGCGAACGCTTCATCAAGAGAAATAATATACGGCGCATCCTCGCTCGCTTCCTGATAGCGAGCGTAAGCGGCGGCAAAGAGCGGAATGTACATCGCCATCGCTTTTTCTCCGCCGCTAAACTGATAAAAGCGCTGGTTCGTCAGCTCCCGTCTTGGTTCGTTCGTTTTTTGATAATAGAGGGTGAAGGTGAACCACTTCCGATAATCGAGCACCTCTTTGATGACTTGATGGAGCGTGTTGCCTTGCCCTTTTTCTTCTAACATTTCACGCGCACGGTTAATTTTCGAACGGAAATGCATCGTTACCCGCTGCAAATCTTCCTCGCGCAACAGCCTTGAATTCATCCGCAGCAATTCCACCAGTTCTTTCGTATCCATCTCTTCTTCGGTTTCCGCTGTTTTTGGCTTCCATTGAATCGACAGCAGCAGGCCCATGGAAGCGTTGCGCTTTTGCATGAGCGCGTTCATTTCTTTCACCCAGCGTTCAGCGCGCTGAATGCGGCTGCGCAAAATGCGGCCGACCGTTTTTAACAAAATGTCTTCATACAATTCACGGTCGCGCTCGTTAATGTACTCACGCTGCAGCATGATCTCTTTTTCCATTTCTTTTAGCACGTAAAACGGCGTGACGCGCTCTCCTTTGTAATCAAGAAGCAACACTTCTCTGTCCCGCTTTTCCCGCCAATCTTTTGCCCTTATTTCCATCTGTTCGTCCATCCCGACTGCGGCGAACGGATCTTCTTCTATCACGATCGATTCTTTTGTTAAACGGTATTCGACCAAATTGGCTCCTTCTTGGAAAAACGCGTAGCTTAATTTCGTCATCACCGCGGAACGGGTTTGCTCCTTTCCGCTTGATCCATAACGGCGGACGATCTCTTTTGCTTGTTCCCGCAAACTTTCTTTTTCCGTCACTTCCACGAACCCAAGCTCTAATTCCGCGGTAAATGAACGCTGCCAGGCGGCTAGAAGTATACGGGTAAACCGCAGCTTTCGTTCGAGCCCTCGTTGTTGGCGCTCGATGGATTGCAGCGCTTGCTCAATGCGCGCTTTCTCATTCAACTTGTCCGGCAGCGTCTGGTTCACCCATTCGAGACGGTCCCGCACGCGGGAAATTTCCGCGCGAAGGTCATCTGCCCCCATCTGTCTTAACGTTTGTTCCATATGCTGCAGTTCCAATAGGATGCGCTGTTGGCTGCCCTCCAAAATGCTGAGGTCCCCTTTTATTTCATCGATTTCCTCTTGAACGGCCGCAAGCTGGTCTTGATGATAACGCAAGGCTTGGGCACGATGGAGGTACGTGCGGTGCTCGAGCTCTAATTTCGTTAAGTGCCGCACATACTCTTTCATCGCCTGCCGCGCTTCTTCATAACGCGCTTTTGTCCACTCTAGATCGAGCCCCTCGGTTTGTTCGCGAAGCGTCTGCTTGATTTCCTGCCAGGCACGGACGAGCTGATTCAACTTTTCGCTTTTTTGTTCGACTTCTTGTTGCTTGCTTGCAATAGCGCGCTGTTTTCGATCCCATTCGTCAAAAGCGGTGCGCACATCGCGGTCGGATGGAAAAGATTCCATCGCTTCGTGCAGCGCGGCGATTTTCGCTTCCACATCGGCAAGCTGCTCCAGTTTTTGTCCGAGAAGATGGTGAAGATGCTCCAATTTTGCTTCAAATTCCGCAATTTTGGCGAGACGCCAGCGTTTGCGGACGTTTCGCCCGATAAACAGCGCCTGCTCCCGTTGCGGAGCATGGCCTTTTAGCAGCCCGAACGAGTAGCTCCCTGACTCATTGATCACAAAATGCCCTTCTTCCGCTTCATCGGCAATGATAATGCTGCGGAGAACGGACTCGACGCGCGCGGCCGAGACGCCGGCGCGTTCATCGATGTCTGGCCGCAAATAGTCGGCAAGCGTGTGTGCCAGTTCCACCGGGTTTGGCCGCAAAATGCGGTCGTGAACAATCGGTACGTCGGTTTCAGTCACAAGCGCGTCAAGCACTCCGGCATGGTACAGCGATGATTCGATGCGTTCGCGCACCGCTTCCGGCACATGGTCATAAAACTCGACGCTGGCGTAAAACGGCACGTACGCCACTCCTTGCGTCCGCAAAGCAGCACGCGCCTGCGCCGTTTGTTCATCATGTTCCAACTCAGGATCTTTTTCTGTTTTCCAACGGCGCAGCTCTTCTTCGGTTTCAGCGATTTCTTGTTGGACTAATCCGATTTCGTGCTCCCATCTCAATTTTTCTGCTTTTCGCCGCTCTAGCGCTTCATAATAGCGATCGGCAAACAATTTTTTAACATCTTCAAAATGGTAGCGTTCATACAATTCATGCAAATAGCGGAGGAAAGACCGCATCGTTTCCTCCTCGACAGGAAGGTCCGGATACGTTTCCTTCCAGGCAAATACCGCCTCTTGAAAGCTTGATTTTTCGCTTTCCAAAAGCTCGGCCCATTTTTTCGCCTCATGATGCAGATCGTCTAACAGGCGCTGCTGCTCGCCAAGCTCATGATAAGCATCCTCATAGCGGAGCTTTAGATTGTCATGGCGCGCCCAAAGCGATACGATTTCCTCCAGCCGTTTTTCATGGGCTTCCGCTTCTTTGCGCCAAAGGGCGAAATCAAACGCATTGCCCCGATGGCGCGCAAAATCCGCCTCATTTAAATCGTGGGCGGCAAACGCGGTTTCTTCCGCACTATAGCGCAATTCCTCCAGTTGTTCCTCCATCGCCCGTTCGGACTGATCGAGTTCTTGCTCGGCAGCGGCAATTTCCTGCTTCCATTTTCTCTCTTGACGCTGCTTTTCATCGAGTTGCCGCTCTTTTTTCTCTATTTGCATTCGCCCATCGGAAAACCGCTGTTTCGTTTCCCGATATTTTTCTTCGGCGCGAAATACTTCGTGGCTCGCTAAATCCAGCTCCCGTTTGCGCAGCACCGCTTGCTCGTTTTGCAAGTTTTTTATTTCCGCTTTGAGCTCTTCAAGCCGAGCGGTGGATTGCTGCTGATCTCGCCAGCATTGTTCTTGTTCTTCCGTCAACGCCTCTTCTTGCTTAACCGTTTTTAGCCATTCGTTCGCTTTTTCCCATATCATGTATTCGTTATATTGCTGATAGTGCTGGCAAAGGCGGCGCAGCGACGTTTCATCCCGTTCAAGCTGTTCCAGCTGCTGCTTTGCCTGATCCATGTTTTCGATCGTCTCCGATAAATGGCGTAATTCCTCATCAGTCAATGGCGGCAGCGAGCTTTCGAGAATTTCATAAATGACGGTCGGCTTAAAATCTTTCGATAGTTTTGGACTGCGCAGCTGAATCAAAAGCTCGATCAGCTCTTGAAACGCTTCGAGCGATTCGAAACGGAATATATGCTTATTGACCAGCTCCATGTATTCTTTTTGCGTATCGACAACCGTGCCGCCGTCACCAAGCAGGGTAATGAGTTCCCGTTTCGTAAGCGGGAATTTTTCCCCTGTTTTTTCTTTTTTATATAAACATATATCTTTGCCAATGCGGCGGTTGTCAAAAATGACAAATCCCCAAAAATCCATCCCTTTTTGCCGTTTCGCCCTTAAACCGATTCCGGTTGTGATATAATGGTCGCTATGCTTTCGTTTATATTCCAAAAACAAATAGCCTGTCCGTTCGTCACGATCGACCAATTCCCTTTCGCCAAGCAAATAATCTTCCATGCGCCGTGCGCGAGACCCGAACGGATCGAGCCGGTCGGGAGTTTTCTTCCCGTCTAGCAAAACGGGAATCAAGCTTTGCATCGTCACCGATTTCCCCGAGCCGTTGCTGCCGCGGAGAAACAACCTGCCGTCTGCAAAATGAAAATATTCTTCATCGTAATACCAAAAGTTTAATAGCCCTGCGCGATGGAGCAGCCATTTATTCGTCATTATCATCTATTCCTTTCTTAACAAAATCAGAAGGATAATGTCCGACAATACGTCCGAGCAGCGGATATAGTATAATCATTTCCGTTTCTTGTTCGATATCGGCCATTTTCCATTGTTTCATTACTTCCAAAAGCACGGAGGCCAGTTGGGCGGGAGTCATGTCGCGGTACGTTTTTCCCCATCCTTCACCGTACTGCTCTTTACAGCATGTAAGCAGCTGCTGAAAATCGGCGCGCGTCATGCGAATGTTTCCGTATTCATCAGGCGGATAATCGGAAAGATGGTTACGAATGATTGCCGACAAATGAAGAATAATATCGGATGTTCCTTTTTGATCAGGGAACAATGTATAAACGGCTTCCCGTTCCGGAAAGGTGAGCAGTGCGGCGTTTTTGTACAATTCGTAACGGAAATCGCTATGCGCTTCAATATCTACACGCAATCGGTGGCGGAAGTTGCGCAAGTAATAGAAATCGGGATCATCCTTTTGCCGGCGGTAGATGACCGGCGATAAAAACAGCTGCCGGAAAATGCGATGGCGCCGATAATCTTCCGGGGACGTTTTCCATTCCTCTTCCAGCAATTGTTCGACCGTTGTAAACTGGAGCAAATCTTTCGGATAAGATCGCATAAAATAACGGGCAAGCACCGGAACTTCGTAAAGCGCTTCATGATCTTCGCGCTGGGCGAACCCTTCAATTTCGCCGTCGACCCGCTTGACAACGCCAAGCTGCTCGGCGGTTTTCAAGACGCGAATCAGCGCGCGACGCTGCTGATAATTCGTCCAGTCAAGCGGAACTTCTCCAGGATTCATTGTTTTTATTTCCTCGCACACATCGGACAATAAAAACTTTTCTTCGACGTCCTTCCCTTCCAAATAGGCCATCAAACAGCAAAACAGCACGTAATCGAGCGGCTCTTGAAACGACTCAATGCCCATCCATGCCTCCGGTTCGGCCGGTATTTTTTCTAATTTGGCGAAATACCGGTGGACAATGAGGCGGTAGCCGAATTTGTCTAGCACATAACGCTTAATGGCGTTTTCACGTTCACGAACGAGCTGAAACAATTCCGGATCATGTTCGCGGACAATCCAAAAGCGTTCGAATAGCGCGGTTAGCGCTGCTTTCGCCTTTTCATCAAAGTCGCGCTCCACCGGCTGGCACCTCCTCGTTTTCTAAAAAAAGAATTTCATAATTTGGCATGATCATCGTTCCATCCTCTGAATATATTGGAATGAGCTCCTCATCCTTTTGCACAATTTTCACTTTCCAGCCCATTTCCGTTTTGACAACGCGGTCTTCGCGCGACATCGCTTTGGCAATCCAGTTTAATAACGTTTTGCGAACATGGGAAGCGACGACCGGCAATTCTCGCAAAATAATTTTGCCGTCCTGAACCAGCTGTTTGAGCTCTTCTTCTTCACGCTGTTTTTGCTGCAAAAACTCCCACATTGTTTGTTTCTTTTTGTCTTCATTGTCCACGATGGCCTGCGGCTTTTTCTTTTCCTGGTAATGGCGGACGCGCGGCTTCACCGTCCATTCGCTCGGCGCTTCCTCCCAAATGTCGCGATACATATCTTCCGTCGCATCGTTGTCCGTCACGACATGTTTCGTATGAAAACAGCCAAACACAACCGCTGACAATTTATGCGCTTCTTCGATCGAATCAAGGCGCGCAAACCATTGTGCCAAATATAAATAGTCGTTTTTGCGGCTACGAAGATGGTGGTGCCGCTCACCAAGCCGCTGCACGACCCTTGTGATACGTCGGATCGCTTCATTTGTTTGTTTTTGTAAAAACGCCAATTCACTGTCATGACCGTTCCGCCCTAAAAACCATTCTTTTAAGCTGCGCCACGTTTCCATCCGTTCTTCCACCATTTGCTCTCTTGTAAGCGAAAGATCTTCCCAGCGCGGAATCGTCATTTGGTATTCAACGACAAAGTGGACAAACTGGCGCACCTTTTCTTCCGGCAAATCTTCAAGCAGCTTTTCAATCTGCATCGATGTTTTTTGCAGGGCAACGATAAAATCTCGCAAATATGTCGTGAACTTTTCCTTGTATACGAGGAACGCATCCGACATCATTTGTTCTTCCATGTTTTCGCTGTTTAAATAAGCGATATAGTCGGCGGAGTTTTGAATAATTTTTTTGAAATAATCAAACGTTTCTTCCCATACTTGGTTCATCTCATCTTGTTTTTCCGAAAATTCGTTTTTGATAATCGTTTCGATGCGCACAAGCGAGGTATACAAGCGGTCAAAGCGCGTTTTCTCTAGTGAGCCGCCAAACGAATCGCCAAGCTGCTCGAGCGTGCGGATCATGCGCTCGATTTCGACCGTGTACGGGCTACACTGATAGCGAAACCGTTTCTTTTTAAACTCCTCAATCGTGCGAATGTACGCCGTCTCCTGTCTCGCAATTAAGTTTTTCCACTTGACAAGCTGATCCAAGTCTTGTTGCAAATCGTCTTCCGTATAATCGCGGAATTCATCATGCTGCTTTAAAAAAGCATACACCTCTTCCGGAAACAAGTATTGACGCATCCGTTCGTGCTGTGTGTAAAAATAGCGCAAAATCGCGCGATAACGATAGGCATTGTCAGCCGCTAAATACTTTACTTCCGAAATCGGCTTGAGCCACGAAGTATCCATCGCCATTCTCCTTACCTTTTGTCATCTTTTTATTTGTTGTACGTCATTTACGATAACTCTGCTAAAAATCTATACCATCGACGCAGTCTTTTGCCTTTTGTGTTGCCATCCCTTATTTTATGCATCGCTATTTACATTTTCATCCATATTTATGTCGAATTTTGAGAAAACGGAAGTTTATCGAATCATTTCTAAGAAAAAGAATTTTTGTTCTGATCCGGCATGGCAAAGTTAAAGGCTAAAGTAGCCGATGTAAATTTTAATCTCATTATTAACAAAGAAGCCATCGAGTGCAATTTACAAAAAGTGACAAGCAAATCAATAGTAAGAAGTGTAACTCGATGGTTTCTATTGACAAGTTTACCCTGTTGGAATGGATTCGAAAAGTTGGCTTAAAAGGGGATGTCGACTTTTTACAGGAAGGGCTGAAAGTTACGTCTGAAGCATTGATGGATGCAGAGGTGAGTCAAGCACATTGGTGCTGAACGGTATGAACGAACGAAAACCGAAAGAATGATCGAACCGAATATCGGAGCACATGGGTCGGAACGATTGACCTTATCCCTAAATTGCGAAAAGGCTGTGACTTCCCCGGCCGTGTACATGTCATGCGTAATATTTTATGTCAGGTTCCAAAATCTTCGCTAAAGATTTTGACCGATCGCCCGCTCGAAATTCAAGCATTGAGTCCGATTATGACCGTAATTTTCTACCATTCTCATCATTCCTCAAAAAATCTTTATTCAAAAATGGTCACAAATTTGTTATATTTAATATTGTAAGCGTTATCCAACTCCGACTTCATTCGGATACAACGCGCAAGGATGGTGATACAAGTGGTCAATGAAGCGAAGCAACTTGACACCTTGTTGAAGGAAAACCGTGTGTTTCACCCGGATCCCGCTTTCACCAAGCAAGCCAACTTTAACGATCCGGACATTTATGAACGCGCCGCCAAAGATCCGGAGGGCTATTGGGCGGAACAAGCCAAGCACATCACCTGGTTCAAACCTTACGATAAAGTGTTGGAATGGAATCCACCGCACGCCAAATGGTTTCTCGGCGGCAAGCTGAACGCCGCTTACAATTGCGTCGACCGCCATCGCCAAGGCCCGCGCAAAAACAAAGCCGCCATCATTTGGGAAAGCGAAAACGGCGACAGCAAGGTTTTCACATATGAAATGCTCGGCCGCGAAGTCGATAAGGCCGCGCACATGTTGAAAAACCTCGGCGTCAAAAAAGGCGATCGCGTCGCCGTCTATCTGCCGATGGTGCCGGAACTGCCGATCGCCCTGCTCGCTTGCGCGAAGATCGGCGCGATTCACACGGTCGTCTTCGCCGGTTTCTCGTCCAAAGCGCTGCGCGACCGCATCGATGATTCCGACGCCAAGCTCCTCATTACGGCTGACGCCGGATGGCGCCGCGGCAGCCAAGTGCCTTTGAAAGCGTACGCCGACGAAGCCCTCGAAGGCAGCTCGGTCGAAAAAGTGCTGGTTGTCCGAATCGTCGGCGAGGCATCCGGTGCCAAAATGGTCGCCGGCCGCGACCTCTACTGGCACGAAGAAATCGAAAAGGCTTCCAAAGAGCCCTTCCCGGCCGAAGAAATGGATGCCGAAGACATTTTGTACTTGTTGTATACATCGGGCACGACCGGAAAACCGAAGGGCATCGTCCACACGACGGGCGGTTACATGGTTGGCGTGAACACCTCTTTGCGCAGCGTTTTCGATCTCAAAGAAGAAGACATCTTCTGGTGCACGGCGGACATCGGTTGGGTCACCGGCCATACTTATCTCGTCTACGGTCCGCTCTCGGCCGGCGCGACCGTGGTCATCTATGAAGGCGCACCGGATTATCCGGAGCGCGACCGATTCTGGAAAATTGTCGAGAAATACGGCGTCACCATCTTCTACACCGCCCCGACATTGATTCGCACTTTCATGAAATGGGGCCCGTCCTACATCGAAAAACACGATCTCAGCTCGCTGCGCCTGCTCGCCACCGTCGGCGAACCAATCAACCCGGAAGCGTGGATGTGGTTTCACAAGTATGTCGGCAGGGAAAAAACGCCGATCGTCGACACGTGGTGGCAAACCGAAACGGGCTGCGCCATGATCGCTCCGCTCCCCGGTTTAACGCCGACCAAGCCGGGTTCGGCAACCAAACCGCTTCCCGGCATCCTCGTCGACGTCGTCGATGACGACGGGCGGACGGTGGAAAACGGCGGGGGCAATCTCGTCATCAAACATCCGTGGCCTTCCATGCTGCGAACGATTTGGGGCGACGACGAACGGTTCCGCAACACTTACTTCGGCAAGTTTCCCGAGTGGTATTTGCCGGGCGACGCCGCGCATCGCGACGAAGACGGCTACATCTGGATACTCGGGCGCATTGACGATGTCATCAACGTCTCCGGCCACCGCATCGGCACAATGGAAGTGGAAAGCGCGCTCGTCAGCCATCCGTCGGTCGCCGAAGCCGCCGTCATCGGCCGCAGCGACGATGTGAAGGGGCAAGCGATCACCGCTTTCGTCATTCTGAAGGAAGGCAACGAACCGTCCGCCGCCATGACGGCCGAACTCAAAGAAACGGTCGTCGAACAAATCGGCAAACTCGCGCGTCCGGAAGAAATCATTTACACCGCGGAACTGCCGAAGACGCGCAGCGGAAAAATCATGCGCCGCCTGCTCCGCGACATCGCGGAAGGCCGCGTCCTCGGGGATACGACGACGTTGACCGATCCCCCGGTCATCGAGGAACTCAAACGGCTGTATCAAGATAAGGAAGACTGAGCCAACAAGCGCTTCCCGTCTGCGGAAGCGCTTGTTTTGTGCAGAAAGCGGGGCGTTCCGATGATGCGAACGCCTTGATGAAACCCGCCGCCTCCCTCCTTCGTATCAATGGTATAAAACCGAAGCGGCATCGACGCGGCGCTGCCATTGGCTGAGAAGCGGTTTGCGGCAAATGCCGGCTTTGCCGGCGGCGGTTGGCTTGCGGCTGAACGGCGCAGGTGTATCAGCCGAGCGGCGGCGGACCGGTTTTACAAAATGGTTGAAAAGAAAGGGGACGGCCTCCGTGAGCCACGTTGAAGACGAAATTCGGGCGCGATTTGTATGTTCAAAGTGCGGGCACAGTGAATGCTGGACGAAGGAACTCGCCATGACCGGCACCGGATTGAGCAAAATGTTCGACATCCAAAACAACTATTACCTCTTTGTTTCGTGCACCCATTGCGGGTATACGGAGATTTACCATTCGGACGTGCTGAAAGGCCAAAGAAGCGAGCTTTCGAACATCCTCGATCTGTTGTTCGGATGAAGCCGCAGGCCTTTCGACGATCTCATCCGAAACGGGGCGGACGGTGTGCCGCCCTTTATCTTACCGCCTTTCGCCCTCCCCCTTCGCCTAGATGATCCAAAAAACTCGGTGCCGCCGCCTGATCCGTTATCTCCCTCCGGCTCGTCGCATAAATATGTAACAAACCTTTCTTTGCTAATACGAGCAGACAATCAACGACCCATCGCCTGGCATCGCTCGTTCGGAGATGGACAGCGGTTCGTTGGTGGCGGAAAGGGGCATGGAATCATGATACGGCGGAACCGCGGCGCACCTTTCCATGCGATCTTGTATTTGCTGGTGGTTATCGTTTTGGCTGCCGCCGCTCTGTATTGGTACAGCCATTGGCCGCGCCGGGAAGCGGTCGAGATCGTGAACGAATTTTACCAATATGAGCAGACGGGCGATTACGGCAGCGCGTGGACGCTTTTTCATTCGGAAATGAAAAAGAAATTCACCCAGGCCGAATACATTCAAAAGCGCACGAAAGTCTTCATCGAAGATCTCGGCGCGAAGACGTTCACGTATCGCATTGAAGACGTCGACCATCTCGCCAGCTGGCGGATGTCCGCCAAAGCCCGTCCTTTAAAAAACGTCTACAGGCTGAAAGTCGCCGAAACCTTCAACGGCGTCTTCGGTCTCATGACGATCGAAACGGATATCTTCGTGGCAAAGGACGGCAAGGAATGGCGGATGTTGTGGAAATATTGATGGTTATTGGGCTCTCCAAGGTTTTTTGAGCATATTCCTCCATACGAATCACGTCCTGGAAACAAACGGCTCGCTCCATTGTTTGGCAAAGGCGCGGCAACGGCCGTCGTTTCGACAATCTGTTCAAAGCAGGAAAACGCCGGCAGGACGCGGCGATCCAGGGCGAAGCGTGACCGCCTTTAAGATGGCCGGGCATCCGCTTGGTTAAATGCCGGGATGATGTGAAGCAGTTTTAATAAAATCAACGCAGCCGCCCGCGGCGTTCTTTTTTATAAAAAGGAAGCGCCTCTTTTTATTGTTATTTTTGCGCGGCGGCACGCGGGAGCCACACGTCAAGGACGGGAAGTCCCAAAGCCCGTTGACCGTCTTGGCGGCAAAAAGGGACCCATCCAACGCGCGGAACCGACGCGCGCCGAAAAGCACAACTTTATATAAATGAAAAAAACATCGCAGAGGCCGCCTCCGCGATGTTTTCATGAGCCATTAGGAAGACCGGGCGTCTTTCCATTCTCCGGTCTCCCGTTTCTTTCGCTCAAACAACTCGAACATAAGGGCATAAAGAGCGGCGCCGACAAAGGCGACGATCGCCAGAAGCGTAAACGTCCAGGAATAGCCGATCCAGGCCGTCATCGGAATCGCCAGCGGGGCGATCGTCCGGCCGATACTGTACCGGAGGCTCGCCGCCGCGAAATATTGGCCGCGCATGTGCTCGGGAGCGAGTTTCGAAATGAAATCGTTTTGCAGGCCGGCGACCATGAGCTCCGCGGCCGTAAAAATGGCGCCGGCGAAAAACAATATCCAAATGTTCAATGTATGCCCGTAAATGAAGATGCCCACGCCGTAAAAAACGGCGGACATGACGAAAACGTTACGTTCTTTATATCGGGTCATCCATTTCGTCATGAAGACGGTGAAAAGGGCGACGAGCAGCCCGTTTTCCGAGACGACCCAGCTGAAGGCTTCCTTCCCGTTGAGCGAAAACGACCAGTCGCCGATTGTGAACAACGTTTGCTCCGGCAGTTTGTCGGTCACGTACACCGCCATAAGCAGATCGAGTTGCATAAAGGTTTGAGCCACCAAAATACCCGCCACGATAAACAGCAAAAAAATGACGTCTTTTGTAATCACTTGATAGTCATGCAGTTGCTGCACGGCGTATTGGATCCAGCCGGCATTCGCATCATGTGCCCGTTCGACCGCGGGCGCCGTTTCCCGGAGATACCGGTGCAGGACGACGGCGAGCACGAGCGCGACGCCGCCGCACGTCAACAAAAACGGAAACCGATAGCTAAAGAAAAAGATGCCGCCCAACACCGGGCCGATGACGACCGCAATGTTCACCGCCGTGTAAAACACGGCGAAGATGGCGCTCCGATGTTTTTCATCGACGACGTCCGCGATCATCGCTTGGCTGGCCGGCCAGTATAAGCTTCCGAAAAAGCCGAGCAAAGAAAAACCAATGTACGTCAACAGAGCGGAATCCAGCCACGGCGACGTGCCGAGCGCAAACGGGATGAAACAGAACGCCTGGCCGTAAGCGGCGATCACCATCATTTTTTTCCGGCCGTAATGATCGGCCGCATACCCGCCGAACAAGCCGACGACAACGCCGATCACTTGCGAGAGGACGAGAAGCGCGCCGGCGGTTCCTTTGCCGAAGGCATCTGAAAAATAAATGGACATGAACGGGAAAAACATCCAAAACAAAAGGTTGGTCGCGCCTTCGCCGATCAGCCGGATCTTCAGGTTCAAATCCCAATCTTTCCACTTCATTAATGATGTCTCCCTTCTAAGATCCGCCTTTTCCACCGCAAACCGGGAGTGGCTGCCGCCTCTCGGCTAATGCCCATCCTCGCATGAGCGACGGCCGTCCAAGGAATGCAAACGGCCGCTTGCCGTTTGACAAAGAAAAAGAGGCCGTGATGGGCACAAACCACGCCCACCATAGACCTCTTGAAAACGGTTCTATGTCGGATCATGGTCCACCCCGTCCGGTGATGAAAAGGCGCACGAAATCAAACCCACGACGAACATCGCGTGGATTTTTTTCAGCCTTGATTCACCACAATTTGGACAAGGTTTTCCATGGATGATAACTCCTATCGTAGCAATTTATCCCTTCCGGTTTTCATCATCGCCACGGCCAACCCGGCAGGCGGCCATTCTTGACAATGACATTTCTTAATTTATCATACTCTTGTCAAAAAAACAATGTTTTTTATAACATTTTTTCATCCTAAAATGAACCGCGGATGGAAAACGCGAAGACGCTGCGGCCTGGAAAGAACCGGACCCAGCAAAAAAAAGCCTTCCCCCGTCCGGAGCGGGAGAAGGCTTTGGGCATCCGGTCATGCTCATGCCGTCACGCCATCCATTTGGGCGGCATGTTTTTGTCCCAATAAACCTTGGCGATTTCGTGATGTTCTTGAAAACCGTCCTGATAGGTATGGTAATGGAAGTTAAACCAATATCCTTCTTGCGGGGGATGGTCGCGGCGCACGTGGAATTTAATCAATTCTTCGCCCGTCCGGCCGTCGTAAAAATGCAGGATGCGCTCGCCCGTTCCGCCCGCCGGATGGCGGCTGACCATCAAATGCCGGAGCGTCTCATCGTCGACGGTCGCGCCGAGGGACGCGACGGCATCGGCAAAACGCGGAACGATATCTTCAACGTAAACCGCTCCGATTTCTTCGGCGATCGCCGGGCCGAATTTTTCAAAGCCTTGTGCGGTCGCTTCTTTCGCCGCGTACCGTTCCAATTGCTCAAGCATTTCCGCACGCGTTTGGCAAAGGGCGGCAATCTCGGGCCATTCCGAAACCCGCTCCTCAACGGTCTCTACAGCGATGGCTTCATGGCCCGTCGTTGCAAGAAATTCACCGCGGCTCGCCTTCGGACGCTGTTCCCCGGAATCCGGCTTCTTGGATTCCTGATGAACGTTAAAAGTGGGGACGACGGTGCCGAGCGTCAAGACCGTCACGAGCGTGATCAGCGTTTTCCGCAACCATTTCGGCATGCGTTCGTCCCCCCTTTCAAGAATGGTCGGAATGGCGAACATTCCGCCGGCGCGATTTTCATCAATACATACGTCCGATCTCCGGTTGGGTTACATTTTATTTAACATAAACGAGAGAATCGCGAACGAAATTTGAAAAACATTTGACAATTTGCCGATGTTGTTGACAAAGCCATGAAACCTTGTGTGAAAACGGGGTCTTCCATAGTATAAAATTCGTACTTCCCCCGGGATTCCTGCCCGTCGATCGCCGCGAATCCGCCCCTTTCTTCTTGAACGTCCGCCTTTCGCGCTTCGTTTCGAACGGTTGCCTGAGCGGCGGCCGAAAATCGGACCATTAAAGCTCATCAAAACCGTTTTCGTCCGTAATTTTGGTGTAGTTTCGCGACTTCTGCTCGAAGAAGTCTGTTTTATCGCTGTCCAACGTTTCGTCCGAATAGATTTGGATCCAGCGGCACGGGTTGTCCTCGTACCCTTCAAATACGATGTCGCCGCCCATCAAACGGGAGCGCTTGTTTCCCAAATACTTGAGATAGCCCTCCAATTCGAGCAGATCAAGGTTTTTAATATCTTTTAAGATATACTTGGACCATTCGATTTCGGCCTCCACGCTGTATTTGACAAAGTCGTACATGAACGCGGAAAACGATCCGTCGGCATCGATTTCCGGATTTTCCCCCAGAAGCGCCCTGAGGATATCCGACCCGATGCGGTTGTGGAGCATCTCATCCCGTTGGATGTAGCGGATCATCGTCGAGGTCGCCAACATTTTCTGATTTCTTGCAAGATGATAGAAATAGGCAAAACCCGAGTAGAAGAAGATGCCCTCGTTGCAGTTCGACGCCACCAGCGTTTCCGCCAAATGGCGGGGTGTCGGGTTCTCTTTAAATTTTTCATAGATTTCCAGGACGCGTTCGTTCCGCTTTAAAATTTTGGGATGCGTGCGCGCATGCTCAAACGTCTTCATTTGCGTCTCGTTGTCGGTCACCGAGGCGAGCAAATACGAATAGCTCTGATTATGAACCACCTCATCGCGGCATATGTAGTAGAGCAAGTGGGCGACCGACGTGTCCGTAATATACGGAGCGGCGAAAGAGATCCAGCGCGCTTGGATCGAATCGAACGTTGTGAGCAGCGCGGTGATTAAAAAGTAGGCTTCGACTTCGGCCGGATCCAGCTCGCCGCGCGCCAGTTGAATGACGTCTTTGCTCATATTGATTTCAAACGGCGTCCAAAATTGCGAGAGCAGCTTTTTATAGTGGTCATAGAAATGCGGATATTTCAGATCGTTCCAGTTTACGATGCCGCTCGCTTGACCGTTGACGATCGCTGTCGGTTTATTCGGATTTTCAGGTTCCAGTATTTTGATTTTCTTTAATGCCACTTTTATATCCCTCCATCCAATCGTCAATGATGGCCCTCGTGAATTGCCTGACCACGTTGATCGCCTTTGGCCCTCTCGGCGCCAATTCGATTTTCATCGTCCCGAGAACTTCCGTTTTATGCGCGAGATGGTAGGCCGCTTCATCGACCGCCCGGCAGTAATAAGTAAAAATGGTTTCACCGGTGCCGAAGACCGCGACAGGCGGCAAGGCAAAATCGTTTTCCTTGATCATGAACCTGAGTGCCTTGCGCGCGATATCCGGCAATTTTCCTTTTCCCCAGGTGTAAGTGCCGAAGAAAAGAAGCGTGCTGTGTTGGCACACTTCTTCCACGGCCCGTAAATCGGTGACCGGCACCAACGGCACCCGGTTCCCGATGTACTTTTCGCATTCGTCTTGAATGAGTTCCGCCGTTTCTTTGGTGTTGCCGGATCGCGAAGCATAAATGATGGCGATGCCCATCACGTCCACCCCTTTTTATGACTGGCAGCTCTCGCAATCTTCTTGGTCAAACGTCGTGCTCCGGACGTAATAGGTCGATTTGAGCCCGTTTTCCCAGGCTTTCAGATGGAGCTCAAGCAGCTTTTTGGCTTTCACGTTATGGTAGACATAGATGTTAAACGATATGGATTGGTCGATATGGCGCTGCCGCGCGGCGTTTTGCCGGATCGACCATTCCTGCTCGATATCCACCGAATGCTTGTACAGCCACCATGTGGTGGGATTGAGGTCGGGCGCGGTGACCGTGATCTTGTAATTCTTCTTTTCTTCCGAGTAAATTTTGCGATAAACGGGATCGACGCTCGCCGTGCTCCCGCCGATCAAAGCGGTCGTCGAATTCGGCGCCACCGCCATCAGATACCCGTTGCGCAGGCCGTGTTCGCGCACCTCTTCGGCCAAAGACGCCCAATCCAAAGCGCCCAAGTTCTTTCCGTTCCGGTCGATATAACCGCGCCGGATGAAATATTCTCCGGTCGCCCATTCGCTTCCGGCAAACAGCGGATACTTGCCCTTCTCTTTGGCCAAATCCTTGGAAGCTTCGATGGTTTTATAGGCGATGTATTCATATAAGCGATCGGCATAGGCCACGGCCTCTTCGCTTTCCCAGCGTATGTTCTTTAACGCGAGCAAATGGTGCCAGCCGAACGTGCCGAGGCCGACGGCCCGGTACCGCTGATTCGTATACTTCGCCTGCAGCACTTCGATATCGTTCAAATCGATGACGTTATCCAGCATGCGCACTTGGATGGGGATGAGCCGGTCCAGAACGCCGTACTCCCCTTCCGCCTTGCCGACCGCCCGGCCCAAGTTGATCGAAGACAGATTGCAGACGACAAAGTCGCCGGGTTTTTTGACGATGATGATGCGCGATTCGCCGTCTTCCAAAACCAATTCCTCTTGCACGACGGTCGTCGGCGACATGTTTTGGGCGATTTCCGTGCACAAGTTGCTTGAATAAATGATGCCTTTGTGTTTATTGGGGTTCATGCGGTTGGCCGTATCGCGGTAGAACATATACGGCGTGCCGGTCTCCAGCTGGGACGCCATGATCTTCTTGAAAATTTCGATGGCGGGCACCGTCGTCCGCGACAGTTCGGGATGGTCCACGCACATCTGATAGCGCCTGCGAAACTCGCCATCGCCCTTTTCTTCATCGTAAAAGTCTTCAAGCGCAAAGCCCATGACGCGTCGGACTTCATGTGGATCAAACAAATGCCAATCCTCGCGGTCACGAACTTTTTCCATAAAGAGGTCGGGAATGCATACGCCGGTAAACACGTCGTGGGCGCGGTACCGCTCATCCCCGTTGTTTAAACGCAGTTCCAAGAACGGGATGATATCCTTGTGCCAAACATCGAGATAAACGGCGATGGCCCCTTGGCGCTGGCCGAGCTGGTCGACGGATACGGCCGTGTTATTTAACCCTTTGATCCATGGAATGACGCCGGATGAGACGCCCTTGAATTTTTTGATGTCGCTCCCGCGCGCGCGGACTTTGCCCATGTAAACGCCGATGCCGCCGCCGTTTTTGCTTAATGTGGCGACGTCCGTATTGTTGTCGTAAATGCCGCGCAGGCTGTCTTCGACGGTGTCAATGAAACACGAAGACAGCTGGCCATGGGTTTTTCCCGCGTTGGCCAACGTCGGTGTGGCGACGGTCATATAGAGATTGGATAAAGCCCAGTACGCTTCTTTGACGAGAGCCAAGCGCTTTTCTTTCGATTCGTTTTGCATGAGCACCATCGCAATGACCAAGAAGCGCTCCTGGGGCAATTCCAAAACGTTATGGTCATGGTCTTTGGTCAAATAGCGATCGATCATGGTCCGCAGCCCGACGTAGTGAAACAGTTTGTCTTTTTCCGGATCGATGAATTTGCCGGCGGCTTCGATCTCCGCCTTGGAATAACGGTCCATGATCTCCCGGGAATAGAGCGCCTTGTCCGTCAAGGCTTTCACCAGGCCGTAAAAATCGGAATAGACATGACGGACCGCGCATCCGCGCTTTTCGGCTATCTCTTGATAAAGACGATTTAACAAGAAACGGGCGGCGACGAACGTGTAATCCGGCTCCTCGGCCGTGATAAACGCGGCGGCCTCCAATTCAAGCATCCTCTCAATCTCTTGGGCGGTCGTCGTCTTCCCCGCTGCGACCGTCCGGAGAATTTTTTGGACAAATTCATCCTTCGACTTCAAATCCAATCCTTCGAAAGCTTCATCAATCACTTTGATAAGCTGCTGCTCATCATAACGGCTCGTTTTGCCTTGGCTGTCCGCAACGACAGAACCTTGCATGCTTCCGCCTCCCATGTTTTTTGGATGGATGCTGATCTTCGACAACCAATAAAAAAACGCCCATCTTCGCGATGAGCGTGAAACGGCGGTAGCAAAATGCAGGCACCAAGCATCCCTTCGGCGCGCCGGCCAACGCGCGTTTGAAAAGTCGAAAAACCGTCCAAAAGGTCATCTCCATCCGCGCAGGCCGTTGGTCGCTGCCGACTCTCCGCCGTTTCAATGGCTCACCCCCCGAAGCATTGAAACGTTCGTTAAAAGGCAGGTCTACTGGCTCATGCTTCATCCTACTCCGACCCTTCCCATACAGGCACCCCGAAGAGCAACCTGTACAGTGGCGCTTCGTTTCGTCCGCATTCACAGTTGCGGGGACAGCTCCGGATTTGCACCGGATTCCCTATTAAGTCCGAACGGACACCTTTTAACGCGTGGCATCAATATATGGTTGTCTGAAATGACATTAGCACAATATATTGTATCGGTCAACCATGATTTGGCTATGAAATTATCCATGCCCGATAAACACGGCCTCGAACGCGCTGCCCACCGGCTTCCGCTTTTGACGGCGGGCGTTCGGAAAGCGGCGGAATCGCTTCGAGGAGTCCAGCAAGGGAAGCCCCACTTAGTCTCTTTGAAAAAAGAAAGTGCGCCGCCGGGCGCACGATAAAGTTTTTCTCATTTGCTTAGTCTTTCTTCTCCTGCAAATAGCGGTCAACGGCAGCGGCGGCGTCCCGGCCTTCGCGCATCGCCCAAACGATGAGGCTGGCCCCTCTCCTGGCGTCCCCGGCGGCGAAGACGCCGGGAATATCGGTTTGATACGTCTTCCGAGATGCGGCGATCGTTCCTTGCGGCGATTTGGCGACGCCGGTATGTGCAAACAGATGATCCTCGACGCCGGAAAAACCGACGGCGAGCAGAACGAGGTCGGCCGGCCATGTGCGTTCCGTGCCGGGGAGTTCCCGCAGCCGGCCGCGGTCGTCGAACGCCACATCCACCGTGACCAGCCCGGTCACGCGATCGTTTTTCCCGACAAAGCGCACCGGAAGGACGTTGTATGTTCGCGGATCGCAACCGAACGTCGCGACCGCTTCCTCATAACCGTAATCGAGCTTGAACACTTTCGGCGCTTCGGGCCAAGGATTGTCGGACGGACGTTGATCCGGAAGGCGGCCGCGCCGCGAGAATTGAATGACGCTTTGGCATTTTTGCCTGAGGGCGACCGCCACGCAGTCGGCCCCGGTGTCCCCGCCGCCGATGACGATCACCCGCTTGCCGCGGGCATCGATGGCCGGCGGTTGGCCGGAAAGCAAGGCCTTTGTGCTCGCGGTCAAATAATCCATCGCTTGATGGACGCCTTGCAGATCACGGCCTTCGATGGCCAGATCGCGCGTTTTTCCGCTGCCGATGCAAAGCACGACGGCGTCAAAGCGCTTCCGCACTTCCCGAAAGGCGAGATCTCGGCCGACCTCGGTGCCGGTGACGAACGCGATGCCTTCTTCGGCCAACAATTGGATGCGCCGCTCAACGACGGATTTTTCCAATTTCATATTCGGAATCCCGTACATGAGCAAGCCGCCGGGACGATCGGCGCGTTCAAAGACGGTCACGCAGTAACCCATTTGATTCAGCTCATCCGCACAGGCGAGGCCCGCGGGGCCCGATCCGACGACCGCGACTTTGAAGCCGTTGCGGCGGGCCGGCCGGATCGCCGTCACCCAGCCTTCAGCAAACGCGCGGTCGATGATCGCCCTTTCGATGCTTTTAATCGCCACCGGCGCGGCGGGAAGCGCGGCCGTGCACGACCCTTCGCACGGCGCCGGGCAAGCCCGGCTCGTAAATTCCGGAAAGTTGTTGGTCTTGATCAGCCGCTCATACGCCTCCCGCCAATGGCCGCGCCGAACGAGCTCATTCCATTCCGGGATCAGATTGTAAAGCGGGCAACCGCTCGTCGCCCCGTTCCATTCCGCCCCGATTTGGCAATACGGGGTGGCGCAATCCATGCAGCGGGCGGCTTGTTTGCGGAGCGCCTCATCCGCCAGCGGTACGACGTATTCGCCCCAATCGTTCACCCTTTCGGCCGCTTGTCTCTCTCCGTTTTCTCGTCTCGGAATCGTCAAAAAAGCGAGCGGATCACCCATGCGCATCCCTCCTTCAAAGGCATCGACGTTTTAAACGGCTTCTTTTCCCAGACTCTCATACCGGACCGCGCAAATAAACCGCACGCCGATCGTCTTGCAGCAATGGCGGCAACGCGTGGATGCCGTTTCTTTGCCAACTTTTATCGGGCGTTTTGATCATTCGGCTTTTTTATATGGGTCAACCTTCGGCGAACGTTCTTGCTCTCGGGTTAAACGCCTTGCAAACTCGTGACCGGTCGTTTGCTCTCCGGGCGATCGGCCCCGCTTTTTAACATTTGAAAGGCAAGCCACTTCGCTTGTGGCTCGTCATGTCCCTCGGCCAACAGTTCGGCGATGCGCATCGTCATCTTTTTGTATTCAATCGGCACCACTTTAATGAAGCGCGCGGCACATGTCTCCCAACGTTCCAAAATCTTGCGCGCCCTCGGGCTGTCCGTCCACTTCCAATGTTGTTCCACCAGGCTGCGCACGTTGCGGATCTCTTGCTCGTCATTCAAAGCCTCGAGGACAACCATTTCGCGATTGACGCGATCCATGACTTCATAGGGGTTCCCGTCCGGCCACAAGTAAGCGACGCCCCCCGACATGCCGGCGGCGAAGTTTTTCCCGATCGGCCCGAGGATGACCACCGTTCCCCCGGTCATGTATTCGCAGCCGTGATCGCCGACGCCCTCCACGACGAGACACGCGCCGCTGTTGCGGACGGCAAAGCGGGCACCCGCAGCGCCGCGGATGTAAGACTCGCCGGAGGTGGCGCCGTAAAAAGCGACGTTGCCGATGATTGCTTCGCCTTGGGGCCGTGGCGTCTCCGCGGGCGGTTTAATGACGAGCCGGCCGCCGGAAAGCCCCTTTCCGACGTAATCGTTGGCATCGCCGTTCAAGATAAACGTCAAGCCTTTTGGCACAAACGCCCCGAAGCTTTGCCCCGCCGAACCGCTGAATTCGGCAGTGACGGCGCCGTCCGGCAGCCCGTTTTCGCCGTGCGCGGCCGACACTTCATGGCCGAGGCGCGTGCCGACGGCGCGATCGGTGTTTTTCAATACCGTGCGGAGGTGTACCGTTTCGCCGCGTTCCAGCGCCGGTTTGGCGGCGGGGAGCAACACCTTGGCGTCAAAAGAGGCTTCGCGCGGCGGATGGGGGGCCGCCGCTTTTCGCCGCACGTCCCCTTCTAATTCAGATGGCGCAGAGAGCAATTTGGAAAAATCCAGGCGCTTCGCTTTCCAATTCATTCGAACGGGTTCGCCCGGCTTAAGCAAATGCGTGGCGCCGATCAATTCATCGAGCGAACGATAACCGAGAGCCGCGAGCCACTGACGAACGTCTTCCGCCACAAAGCGCATGTAGTTGACGACATGTTCCGGCTCGCCGGCCATGCGTTGGCGCAGCTCGGGATTTTGCGTCGCGATGCCGACCGGGCAAGTGTCTTTATGACAAACCCGCATCATCACGCAGCCGAGGGCGACGAGCGGCGCGGTGGAAAATCCGTATTCCTCCGCGCCCAGACAGGCGGCGACGATCACGTCGCGTCCGGTCAGCAATTTTCCGTCCGCTTCCAGCGTCACACGGTCGCGCAGCCCGTTAAGCAGCAGCGTTTGGTGGGCTTCGGCGAGGCCAAGCTCCCAAGGCAGGCCCGCGTGCTGGATGCTCGTGCGCGCCGCCGCTCCCGTGCCGCCGTCATAACCGCTGATCAGGATGACGTCCGCGTTCGCTTTCGCCACGCCGGCGGCGATCGTGCCGACGCCCGATTTCGCCGTCAATTTCACGCTGATGCGGGCTTTCGGATTGGCTTGTTTCAAGTCATAAATGAGTTGGGCGAGATCTTCGATGGAATAGATATCATGGTGGGGCGGCGGCGAAATAAGCCCGACGCCGGGCGTCGACCCGCGCACTTCGGCGATCCAAGGATAAACCTTTTCCGCGGGCAGCTGCCCGCCTTCACCGGGCTTGGCGCCTTGAGCCATTTTGATTTGGATTTCATCCGCTTCCGCCAAATAAAGGCTCGTCACGCCGAAGCGTCCCGAGGCCACCTGCTTAATGGCGCTGCGCCGCGAGTCGCCGTTTTCGTCGGGACGGTAGCGCCGGGGATCTTCACCGCCTTCGCCGCTGTTGGATTTTCCGCCGATTCGGTTCATCGCGATCGCCAGCGCTTCATGCGCTTCCTGGCTCAGGGCGCCGTAAGACATCGCGCCGGTCTTAAACCGCTTCAAGATCGCTTCCGCCGGTTCCACTTCTTCCAGCGGCACGGGCGGCCGTCCGCTTTCAATGGTGAAAAGGTTCCTTATATTGACGGCTTCTTCCTGGTCGGCCGCTTCGCAGAACTGCCGGTAAAGATCGGGATCATTGCGGCGGACCGCTTGTTGCAAAAGGTAGACGGTCTTCGGATTAACGCGATGATATTCCCCGCCGTTTCGCCATTGCAAAACGCTGCCCGAATCCAATGCGGCCGCTTTCCCGTCCGATCGAAACGCCGCCCGGAAACGGCTCAACGTTTCCCGGGCAATATCCGCCAAGGATAAACCGCCGATCGGCGAAGGCGTGCCGGTAAAATAACGGTCGATGACCTCTTCGGAAATCCCGAGCGCGTCAAAGGTTTGCGCCCCTCGATAACTCTGTACGGTGGAAATGCCGAGCTTCGACATGATCTTCACGACGCCGTCGATCAAGGCTTTCAAATAGTTGCGGACGGCTTGTTCCTCAGAGAGGCCCTCGATGTGGCCGTCCCGGACCAACCGCCGGACCGATTCAATCGCTAAATACGGATAGACGGCATCGGCGCCATAACCGATCAACGCGGCGACGTGGTGGCTGTCCCGCGCTTCTCCCGTGTCGGCGATCAAGCTCACCTTCGTCCGGATGCCCCGGCGCATGAAATGATGGTGCAGGCCGGAGATGGCGAGCAGCATCGGGATCGGCGCCTGATTTGCCGTCGTCGAGCGGTCGGACAAAATGAGGAGCGCGGCGCCCGCGGCGACGGCTTCCTCCGCTTGATTAAAGAGAGCGGACAACGCTTTTTCCAATTGGTGTTCATCATCGGCGGAAAACACGGCGTCGAGCCGGCACGCCTTAAATCCGGGGACGGCTTGCAGCCGTCGGAACAGCGCGTCATCGAGCAGCGGAGAGGCGAGTTTGATGCGGCGGACGTTTTCCGGCCCCGGCTGCAAGAGATCGCCGGTCGGTCCGAGCCACGTCAGCGTGGACGTGATGCCCTTTTCCCGAATCGCATCGATCGGCGGATTCGTCACTTGGGCGAACCATTGCTTGAAATAGTTATAAAGGAGCTGCGGACGCTCGGATAAGACGGCGACCGGCGCGTCCATCCCCATCGACGCCACCGGTTCTTTGCCGCTTTCCGCCATCGGCTTGATGGACTTGTGCACCTCTTCATACGTGTAGCCGAACAGTTTTTGCCGCATGAACAGCTCCGAAGTCACCGATTCGCGGCCATTGCTTGTATCCGCGTCGAATTGGACGGGGCGGGCGCCGGATTCAGAAGCCTCGTTCAGCCGGCCGGCATCATGAGAGCGACCCGCCTCATTCCCGTTTGCCATGGAAAGGTCGGGCGCCTCCTCCCCTTCTTTGTCCGCCGGCGTTTCGCTCCGTTCAGGACGGAGATCGATGACGTTTTCTTCCACCCATTTGCGGTAGGGATAAGCCGTGGCACAGCGCCGTTTCAATTCTTCATCTGGTACGATCCGGCCGGCTTCGAGGTCGATGAAGAGCCATTCGCCGGCTTTAAGGTGGCGTTTGGACTCGATCTCTTCGGGCTGAACGTCGAGGGCGCCGAATTCCGATGAAAAAACGAGGCGGCCGTCCGTCGTGACGACGTAACGGGCCGGACGCAAACCGTTGCGATCGAGCCCGGCGGCAATAAACCGTCCGTCGGTGAAAGCGACCGCCATCGGGCCGTCCCACGGCTCCATCAAGGCGCTGTGATACTCGTAAAAAGCCTTCACGTCCGGGTCCATCGGATCGTTTTCCCAAGGTTCGGGCACGAGCATCATGGCCGCGTGGGCGGGATGGACGCCGCTGAGCAGCAAAAATTCCAAGACGTTGTCCAGCGCCGCCGAGTCGCTGCCCGCCTCGTTGATGATCGGGATGAGCGCATCCGCCGGTACGCCGAAAACGTCCGTATTCAGCAGGCGCTCGCGGCTTTTCATCGCATGGATGTTGCCTTTCAGCGTGTTGATCTCCCCGTTATGGATGAGGGTTCGATAAGGATGCGCCCGCTCCCAAGTCGGGAAGGTGTTCGTGCTGAAGCGCGAATGAACGAGCCCGAAGGCCGACCGATAAGCGGGATTTGCCAAATCCGCGTAAAAAACCGGAAGTTCCGCCGGCCGCAGCAGACCTTTATAAACGATCGTACGGGAAGAAAGGCTCGCGACGTAAACGCCTGGATCGGATGCGAACCGCTTTTCGATCCCTCTCCTTAAGACGTACAATCGGCGGTCAAACGTCCGCTCGTCCGCTTCGTCTTGCTTTCCGATGAAAACTTGTTTGATGCGCGGTTTTGTTTTCGCCGCCGCCGGGCCGAGGACGGCCGCATCGACGGGGACGTCGCGCCAGCCGATGACGCCGAGCGCCAGCCGTTGCGCCTCGTGTTCGAATGCCTCTATGATCAACGTTTCCAAGCGTTCGGAATCCGGAAGAAAGACCATGCCGACGGCATAGTCACCAAATGCGGGCAGGTCAAACGGCACGGATTGCCGAAGAAGGTCATCGGGAATTTCCGTGAGGATGCCGGCACCGTCGCCCGTTCCGTTCGCAAATCCCGCTCGATGCTCCAAACGCTCGAGCAAATGGAGCGACTGGTCGACGATGGCCCGCGAGCGCGTGCCGTCGATTTGGGCGACAAATCCGATGCCGCATGCATCGTGCTCATATGCCGGATGGTACAGGCCTCTTGGTTTCATCGTTCATCCCCTCCTTCGGTTTCGAATAATACGAACATTGCGGTGGATTTTTATTATACTTGCAATCAATCAATCTAAACAATATATTATTTAGATATAAATCATCTCGTATTGATATGAAAGCGAGGAATCGGGATGGAGTGGCGGCAAATCCTCTACTTTATTGAAGTGGCTAAACATGAACACGTCACGGAGGCGGCTCACCGCTTGCACGTCGCCCAATCCGCGGTCAGCCGGCAACTCGCCTTATTGGAAGCGGAACTCGGCGTCGCTTTATTCACCCGGGAAGGCCGCAACGTGAAGCTCACGGCCATCGGCCGCCGGTTCCTGCGTTACGCCGAGCGCGCGGTGGCGGAAATCGAACAAGGCAAGAAAAAAATCGAAGAATATCTCGATCCGGAGCGCGGAACGGTGAACATCGGGTTGGCGACGGGCGTGTCGGCACCGTCGCTGCCCATCGCTCTCTCCCAATTCCGAGAGGAACACCCCGCCATCGGCTTTCAACTTATACAAGGCGCGCTCGCGGATTTGCTCGCGGCGATCGACGGCGGGCGGCTGGATATCGCCTTTTGCGCCCCGGTGCCGACCGATCATGAGTCCGTGCGGGGTGAAATCTTTTATCGGGAGCGGCTCGTCGCGGTGTTGCCGGCCGACCATCCGCTCGCCGAGGAAAGGGTGTTGTCGCTCAGTCAGCTGAGGACGGAACCTTTTCTCTCGTTCCGGCGCGGCCTGCCTCTCCACGATGACGTCCTTAAAGCGTGTGAAGCGGCCGGATTCCGCCCGCGCTTCGCCTTTCAAGGCGAAGACGTCAACACCATCAAAGCGTTGGTCGCCGCGGGTTTCGGGGTGGCGCTTCTGCCTGAGGACGCCCTAAGCGATCTCGCGCCGAACTTGGTGAAAAAAGCGATCACGGAACCCGACGTCTACCGGACCGTCGGCGTCATCATTCCGAAACACCGCGATCCCGCCCCATCGGAAGCGATGTTGTATGCGTTTTTAAAAGCTTTTTATCATCGGCTGGCGCGTTTCGGGGAATGAGGGCCATCCGGAATTTCGTGCCAATAAAAAAGCGGCGCCAGCAAAAAAAGGCCATTCGTTCCGCATGAAGCATGAAGCGAGCGCGGCATCATCAAGCGAAATCGACCGGCGGCGGTCTCGATAGAACGTGCGATCTTGCTTTCCTATCATCAGATGCGGCGACAAAACGATGACGGGCCCGTCCTTTCACCGCTTTGTGAAAGGACGAGCCCGTCGATTGTTCGAATATTTATTTCAGCGCCGACGCTCCGTTTGTTTCATACCCGTCGCGATTCAAATCGTCATCGATGTGCTGTGCATCGGCTGAGTGCGGGCGCTTGGGTCGATGTACGTCTTCGCGTTGTTCACCGCCGTCGGCCCTTCGCCGAACCCGGTGGCGATCAATTTCACCTTGCCGGGATAGGACGTCACGTCGCCCGCGGCGTACACGCCGGCAATGTTGGTTTCCATCTTGGTGTTCACGACGATGGAATTTTTGTCGATTTCTAAGCCCCAATTCTTGATCGGCCCGAGCGCGGAGACAAACCCGTGGCTGACGATGACATCGTCGGCCTCGATCGTTTCCCTCGCCTCGCCGCGCGGGTTTTTGATCACAACGCGTTCAATGTTTTCCCCGTCGCCGATCAATTCGCTGATGACATAAGGGGTTTTAATCGTCACGCTCGAGTTTTTCATCTGTTCCACGCTTTGTTCATGGGCGCGGAACTGATCGCGGCGATGGACAATCGTCACCTTTTCCGCGATCGGTTCAAGCATGTTCGCCCAGTCGACCGCGGAATCGCCGCCGCCGGAAATGACGACTTTGCGCCCGGCGAACCGATTGAGGTCATTTACGAAATAGTGAAGGGTTTTGCCCTCATATTGTTTTTCGTTTTCCAATTCAAGCCGGCGCGGCCGGAAAGCGCCGACACCCGCCGTAATGATGACGGTTTTCGTGTAATGTTTTTCCCCCGTCGCGGTCGTGAGGATGAACGTGCCGTCTTCGCTTTTCTCAAGCGTCTCGACGGATTGATTCAGCACAATGGTCGGATGAAATTGGTTCGCCTGTTCGACGAGCCGGTCGACGAGTTCCTGCGCGCGGATTTTCGGAAACCCCGCGACGTCGAGAATGTATTTTTCCGGATATAAAGCGGACAGCTGGCCGCCCAATTGCGGCAAGCTTTCGATGATCTTCGTCTTCATTTGCCGCAGTCCGCTGTAAAAAGCGGTGAACAGGCCGGTCGGCCCGCCGCCGATGATCGTCACATCATACAGGTCTTTCGCATCACTCATGGACGGATCTCTCCCTGACTTTGAATTTGGCCGTATGCCGCCGGATGGAGGATGGTGAAAAAGCCGTTCGGATTCGGCAATGTCCGGCGGCGTTCGCCTTTTCTGGCGGTAATCCCGGACCCATCCGCCATCCCTGATCGGTGATCAGCGCGGCAATGTATTGGAACGATTGACGGATCTTCAAAACCTAACAACTGATGAAGCGTCCAAAACCCACAGTAACAGATTAATACATCCCGCGTGTTTCCGCAAAAGTTTTTCATAAATTTCACGCGCCGGATGACCGCGCTTCGTCGGCGAATGCCCCGCCATTCATTTGTCCGCAACCCGGCCACCGCCGGCCTTCGCCGTCTTGTCGACCGCGGCGGCCGATTTCGCCAAAAAAAAGCCCTCCCGCCGGCGGCGCCAGATCGGAAGGGCGTTTGTAAAAAAGGAACGACGTGAACGGCGAGAGCGCGCGTCCGACAAGAGCCTTAGGCGCTCGTCGCCAACGCCGAACCCCGAAATCCTTTGTTTAACCTTGCTCGGCAATAATGTCGGAAAAAGGGCTTCCCCCGATTGACCGGCGATCGTCCGATGTCCGGACCTCAATCGTCACCATCAAAAAGCCCCCAGACTCCTCCGAGGAGGCTGCCTTCATCGCGGCTGCGTCCGCCCGGGATTTGCGGCGCGGCGCTGAAGACCCGGCTCGCCAAACGGCTGAACGGCAACGATTGAACCCAAACGGTGCCCGGGCCCGTCAGCGTCGCGAAGAACAGCCCTTCGCCGCCGAACAATGCGGTTTTAATGCCGCCGACGTATTCAATGGTGTACTCGACATCGCGCGTCATCGCCACGAGGCACCCCGTATCGATGCGCAGTTTTTCCCCAACGGCCAGCGAGACCGCTTTGATCGTGCCGCCGGCGTGGACGAAGGCGAGCCCGTCGCCTTCCAATTTTTCCATAATAAATCCTTCGCCGCCAAAAAAGCCGGTGCCGAGTTTGCGCTGAAACTCGATGCCGACCGATACGCCCTTGGCCGCGCACAAAAAAGAATCCTTTTGACAAATGACGGTGCCGCCGAGCTCGCTCAAATCCAACGGAATAATTTTACCGGGATACGGTGCGGCGAACGAGACGTGCTTTTTGCCTACGCCCCGGTTTGTAAAAGCGGTCATGAACAAGCTTTCGCCAGTCAACAGGCGCTTGCCCGCGCCGAGCAGCTTGTTCATGAATCCCTTTTGTTCGCTGCCGTCGCCGAAAATCGTTTCCATTTCAATGCCGTCTTCCATCATCATGAGATTGCCGGCTTCGGCGATCGTCGTTTCATCGGGATCGAGCTCAATCTCGACGAATTGCATGTCATCGCCATAAATCTTATAATCGATGTCGTGGTTATTCACCTCATAACCTCCTCAAGAGCATCTCGTCATCCCGTTTCCCCATGTGGACGAACCGAAAAATACTTTTTTCGGACGCCAACATCCTCATTATACTTTTAAAACAGTAGGCGTTGAATTTTTTTGTATACCACGGCACAGACGTCCGCCGCGGACAGGGGGCACGCCGTTCCGGGACCGCTTTGCCCATCCCCCTTTCTAACAGCGAACGGGGGCATCCAAGCGACGAGGGCCGCGTCACGCCTCCATCTCATTGCGATCTTCCCCTTTATCCGGAATCTCGTCGCCTTTGGTTTTTGACGTATTTTTTAATGAACAACAGCAATTTCACGGCGGCGGCGGTCGCCGACGAGAAAATAAAAACAATGGTCATATAAACGTACAAAATTTCATCCGCGGTGATCAAGCAATAGATGCCGCCAACCAGAAAACAAACAGCCAAAATATGGATCAAATTACCGTCGGGACGACGGTATTGCAACAGGCCGACCATCACGCAGATGAACACGCCGATGATGAACGGGAAAACATACGGCAGGAGGAGATTCACGCCTAAACCTCCCTAAAAATACCGGTATCTATAAACATTATATATTGAAAGTTCTTGATATGATTGAAAAAAATTGAAAGCGTTCGAACATCGCTCCGCGCTTCAACCGCCCGCTTCCCCTTGGCCGGTTCACCCGCTCCGAGTGTTTCACGACAAGGGGCAGCACTGCGGCCTTCTGCAAGCCGAAACGCGATCGCCATCCGCAAAAACAGGCGCAAAAAAAGACCGGGAACATCCCGGTCAATGAATAAATGATCTTTTTACGCCACGCACCTAGTTGATTGGCGCCTCATGCCCGCCGGACGGCCAGTTCTCCGTTTTCGACGGTTACGGTCACCGCCGTGACGCCTTCCGCGTCCAGCACGAGGTCGGCGATGGCATCCTCGACTTTTTCTTCGATGACGCGGCGCAGCGGACGGGCGCCGAAGGTCGGATGGTAGCCGAGTTCGGCGAGTTTTTTCTTCGCTTCATCCGTCACCGTCACTTTGACGCCTTGCGCTTCGGCCGCTTCGAAGACATCCTTCAGCATCAGATCGACGATTTGGACGAGATCGTCTTTAGCCAAGGAACGGAAGGCGACGATCGCGTCAAAACGGTTCAGGAATTCCGGACGGAAGTATTCGGTCAAGCTTTCGATGACCTCGGACCCGTCCGCTTGCTTTCCGTCCTTGCCGAATCCGACGGTGATCTTTTTCACGCTTTGGCCGGCGTTGGACGTCATGATGATGACGGTGTCCTTGAAGCTGACCGTGCGCCCTTGGCTGTCCGTCAAACGGCCGTCTTCCATGATTTGCAGGAACAAGTTCAAGACGTCGGGGTGCGCCTTCTCGACTTCATCGAGCAAGATGATGCTGTACGGTTTCCGGCGCACTTGTTCGGTCAGTTGGCCGGCCTCTTCGTGGCCGACGTATCCGGGCGGCGCGCCGATGATTTTGGAGACCGAATGTTTTTCCATGTATTCGCTCATGTCCAAGCGAATCATGGCTTGGCGGTCGCCAAACAATTCCTCGGCAAGCGTCTTGGACAGCTCGGTTTTGCCGACACCGGTCGGACCGACGAAGAGGAAGGAGCCGATCGGCCGATTTTTTCTTCTGAAACCGGCGCGGTTGCGGCGGATGGCTTTCGCCACTTTCGCGACGGCTTCGCGTTGGCCGATCACTTTCGCGTTCAGGCGTTCCTCCAGATGTTTCATCTTTTCTTGTTCTTCGCGTTGCAGCTTGCCGACGGGAATGCCGGTTTTTTCTTCGACGAGCGCTTCGATGACGTCGACGTCGACGACGGCTTTTTCACCGCCGTGTTTGGCATTGGCAAGCTTGTCCTTCAAAGCGGCCTCTTCATCGCGGAGCTTGGCGGCGCGTTCATAATCTTCCCTTTGCGTCGCTTGTTGTTTTTCCCGCGCGATGCGTTCAAGCCGCTCTTTAATGATTTCCGGGTTCGGGACGACTTGTTTCAAGTTGACCTTCGAACCGGCTTCGTCCATGAGATCGATCGCTTTATCGGGCAAATAGCGATCTTGAATGTAGCGGTGCGACAGCGCCGCGCAAGCTTGCAACGCGGCGTCGGTGTATTGGACGCCGTGATAGGTTTCGTAGTTTTTGCGCAGCCCTTTCAAAATTTCCACCGTTTCTTCGACGGTCGGCTCGTTCACCATGATCGGCTGGAAGCGCCGTTCCAAAGCGGCATCTTTTTCGATCTTCCGGTATTCGTCCAACGTCGTCGCGCCGATCACTTGGATGTCGCCGCGCGCCAACGCCGGTTTTAAAATATTGCCGGCATCGGAGGAGCCTTCGGCGGAACCCGCGCCGACGAGCTGATGGATTTCGTCGATGAAGACGATGACGTTTTTCCGCTGTTCCAGCTCATCGACGAGTTGTTTCATCCGCTCTTCGAATTGGCCGCGGTAGCTCGTGCCGGCGACGAGCGAAGCGACGTCGATGACATAAATTTCTTTGTTCAACAGCTTGGCCGGAACATCCGCCGAAGCGATGCGAAGGGCGAGGCCTTCGGCGATCGCGGTCTTGCCGACGCCGGGCTCGCCGATCAAGACCGGGTTGTTTTTGTTGCGGCGATTCAACGTTTCAATGACGCGTTCAATTTCTTTCTCGCGCCCTATGACCGGATCGATCTTGCCCGCGCGTGCGCGATCCGTCAAGTTTTTGCCCAATTGATCAAGAAGTCCGCCGCCGCGGTTCGGGGCGGCCGTTTGCGTCTTCACTTGGGGACCGCCGCCGAAAACCATCCCCGCCGGAGCGGCGAAGAAGTTTTTGAAGAATTCATCAAAGGGCGTCTCCCCGCCGAAGTGGAACGGATTCGCTTGGGCGCGGAACTGTTGGTAGCACGCCTCACAGAGATTCAGATGTTCACGGCGATCATTGATTTGCACGTCCATTTCCACGACCGCTTCGTTTTTGTGGCAGTTGTCACAACGCATATCCGACAGCCCCCTTCATATATTTACAATCTGATCATTCCGACTTGACTTTGACTTTCTTTGACCTTTTAAGTTTTATAAAAACCCTGCCTCATACACTAACATCTGCAGCAGAGCACCATGGCCAAAGCCTCCTCTTGTTTGACTATCTTTGACCTTTCTTTCACTTCCTATTATAGTTTGACCTTTTTTGACTTTCAAGGGGGTTGCTTCAATTTCTTTAAAAAAATTTTTCCCGGCGAGAAAAAGCAAGCCCTATGTAAAATCAAGCGCCCGCCACCGGATCGTGACGGACGCGTTTGGATTGCGTGGCGTTCATCTTTTCTGCAACCATCCCCACGGATGATTTCACAGAATCAACAAGTCTTCCGACCACGTGTTCGCCGCGTGCTTCTTGGCCATCCGCATCGGCGCCTCAGACGAATTGTTCCTCTTCCGTCGACCCTTTCAGCGCCGTCGTCGAGCTGTTTCCGCCCGAGACGATTTGCGCCACTTCATCGAAGTACCCCGTTCCGACCTCGCGCTGATGTTTCGTCGCCGTATATCCCCGCGCTTCGCTGCGTAATTCCGCTTGTTGAAAATCGGCATAGGCGGCCATGCCGCGATCGCGATAGGCGCTGGCCAATTCGAACATGCTGTGATTGAGGGTGTGGAACCCGGCAAGCGTGACGAACTGAAACTTATAGCCCATGGCGGCAAGTTCCCGCTGGAATTTCGCGATCGTGGCATCATCAAGTTTCCTTTTCCAATTAAAGGAGGGTGAGCAGTTATAGGCCAGCCATTTGTCCGGATATTGGGCATGGATCGCTTCCGCAAATCTTTTCGCCTCATCCAGATCGGGCTCCGACGTCTCACACCAGATGAGGTCCGCGTAAGGCGCATAAGCGAGCCCCCGGGCAATCGCTTGTTCCAGTCCGGGCTTCGTGTAATAAAAACCTTCCGCCGATCGTTCACCCGTCAAAAATTCATGATCGGCCGGATCGATGTCGCTCGTGATCAATTGCGCGGCACGAGCGTCCGTCCGGGCGATGAGGACGGTCGGAACGTCCAAAACATCGGCCGCCAGCCGAGCCGCAATGAGATGCCGGATCGCTTCTTGCGTCGGCAAGAGCACCTTCCCTCCGAGATGCCCGCACTTTTTCTCGGAGGACAGCTGATCTTCAAGATGAACGGCGGCGGCGCCCGCTTCGATCATCGCTTTGACGAGCTCAAAAACGTTCAGCGCGCCGCCGAATCCGGCTTCGGCGTCGGCCACGATCGGCACAAACCAATCGATCGCCGTTTTGCCTTCGACGCTGTCGATTTGATCGGCCCGCGCCAAGGCTTGATTGATGCGTTGAACCACGTGGGGCACGCTGTTGGCGGGATATAAACTTTGATCGGGATACATTTGTCCGGCAAGATTCGCGTCGGCTGCCACTTGCCAACCGCTGACGTAAATCGCTTGCAAACCGGCTTTCACCTGTTGGACCGCCTGATTGCCGGTTAAAGCTCCGAGCGCGGCGACATAGTCTTCTTGTTGAAGGAGCCGCCAAAACCGCTTAGCCCCGCGCCGGGCCAGCGTGTGTTCCACGAGCACCGATCCCCGCAGTTTCACGACGTCTTCCGCGCTGTACGGGCGCTTGACCCCTTTCCAACGCTCGGTGTTCCAGCTTTCTTTCAGTTTTTCCACTTGTTCGGCCTGATTCATCACTGCTCACCCTCCCGCTTTACTGTAATATTACAGATTAAAAAATTATATTTTTATTATATAACAGAAAGCCCGGTTTGCTTTCGATTTTTTTACGTGATGTTTCGACAATTTCATACGCCTTTTATGAACCGTAAAAAAAGAACCCGTCGGCATCCGGCGGATTCCCGTTCATTCAAGTTCAGTGATATAAAGGCGTTAGCGTATATAACGCGCGATCGGTTCTCAGAAAAACGCCTTCCGGATCACAAAGGAGCTCACGGGCATCGTCCACGGGAATATCGAAGGCGTCGTACGGCAACGGCGCTCCGCCGTCCACCGTTCGGCCGTCGCCGACCAATTGATAGACCGCTTTCGGCAAATAACCGTCGCCCGAATGTTCGTAGACCTTGTGCTGATAAGCTTTCAAATCGATGACGGTTTGATCGATGTCGTCTTTTTCTTCTTTCGTAATCAGAATCCGATGCCCGACCCATTGATCCAAGATCTGTTCCAGTTCGTTGTGCTTGTGCGCTGCGCACACTCCGCATCCCTCCGTATCCCCATTTCAGCCTTGCCACAACGCCAAAGCCCCTTCACAACTCAGGCGGCTTCATCCCTCCATTTTGGTCAACGGCTGTTCAGCCGGGCCTTCGATGATGTCGCCGTCCGTTGAGAAGCGCGAGCCGTGGCACGGGCAATCCCACGTCCGATCCCCGCGGTTCCATTGCAATTCACAGCCGAGGTGCGTGCACGTCGCGTCGACGATATGGAGCCGGCCATCGTCATCTCTGTAAGCGCCCGCCCGTTTCCCTTTATAGGAAACGATCCCGCCTTCGCCGTTTGCCAAATGGTTCGGCGTTGCCGTCGGCACTTCCAACTTGCCTTGAATGAGATGTTTGGCCACGTCTCCATTAACAAGAAGGAACTTCTTCAAGCTCGGATCGATGGAAAAACGGGAGGGGGAAAACAGTGATTGATAAGGATTCTTCCGATTTAAAACGTTGTCGCGCATCAAATGGGCGGCCAGGATGCCGGACGTCATGCCCCACTTTTTATAGCCCGTCGCGACCAGCACATCGGGGTAACCCGACGTGATCGGGCCGATGTAAGGGATTTTGTCCAACGTATAAAGATCTTGCGCCGACCATCGGTAAAGGATGTTTTCCGCCCCGACAACCCGCTCGGCAAAATCGGCGAGCGCCTTGTAATGTTCCCAAGTGTCCCGACCTTGCCCGGTTTTATGGTTTTCGCCGGCGACCAATACGACCTCTTCGCCGCCGATTTTCAGCGACCGGAGCGACCGGGAAGGAGATTCGGCATTGATGTACATGCCTCCGGGATAGGCTTTAGCCGCCTTGACCGCGAGGATATACGCCCGCTCCGCGTACATCCGCGTGAAATACAGCCCTTGCCACTCATAAAACGGAAAATGGGAGCAAGCCAGCACTTTGCGGCAAGTCACGCGAAAGCCATCGCGGGTGATGACCGTCGGTTGGTGGCCTTTTTCCACGTCAACGGCGGTCGTCCCTTCAAAAATCCGCACCCCTTTGGCGGTGAGCTCTTCGACTAATCGCCCCAAAAATTTGATGGGATGAAATTGCGCTTGATCTTTCATGACGATCGCGTTTTTAACGGGGAGGTCAAAGGGAATCTCCCCTAGACGTTCGCCTTCGATCCCGAGTGTTTCATAGGCTTTGGCCTCTTTTTCAACGAGTGCCGCGGTCCGTTCGGTCGTCGCATAGACGACGGCATCCTGTTCGGTGAACTCGCAATCGATGCCGAGATCGGATGCGGTATCTTGCACAAAAGCTATGGCGTCCCGATTCGCTTCATAGTATAAGCGCGCCGCCCGCTTGCCCATATGTTGGATCAATTCGTCGTAAAACAATCCGTGCTGGGCGGTCAGCTTCGCAGTCGTATGCCCGGTCGTTCCGTTCAACAGCCGATCGGCTTCCAGCAAGACGACGTCGACGCCTTCGCGGGCGAGCAGATAAGCGGCGGTGATCCCCGTGATCCCGCCGCCGACGACGGCGACATCCGCTGTGATGTCTTCCTTTAACGGTTGGAATGGTTTGGCAGGGAATGCTTTTCTCCAATACGGCTCCGGTGTCTCCGGCCACTTCATATCAGTCACTGAAATCCCCCCTAAGGATCATCCGTTCATAGTTTGCCAACCTCCGGAAAAATCTATTCCCTTGACGCGATCCGCCCGGTCGAACGGCGGAGCTTTTCCCGGCGTCGCAATCCATTCGACGCGCGCCGCGCTTTTTAGTCAAACATCAATATGACGAGGCTTAATATCGCCATAAGAATGATCGCCCCGAAGATGACGACCGTCGAACCGAATCCCGTTCTCCCCTTCACGGCCACCCGCATCCGCCCCTTTCGCTTTTTACGATTAATATGCTTCAACGCCCGGCCGTTGATACGCGCTGCTTCTGCCTTACGATGGGGAACGTTCGCTTCGGCTTCAAGTCGGCATAAAAAAAGTCCCGCCGAAACGGGTCCCCATGCAACCGTTCAGGCGGGACTCGGAGCGATCGAATCCTGAAAAATCCCGAACGCCCCGGAACTTAATAGCCTCTTGCGCAACCTCGCGTTCTTTGGAACGTCATCTGCCGCCGTTCCCGTTCATGTATTTCGGCGTCTCGCCCCTGTAGAAATCCTCGGTGATCGGAATGTCTTGTTCCAGGATGCTTGGCTTGGTGGAAAAGGGCATGACGATGCGCACGTGCACCCAGACGTGGATGATCAGCTGGATTTGCACGCTATTGATCCCGGTTTCTTTTATCTTCGGAGTCACGTTTGTTTTGACGTCGCTCATCAGCTCGAAATGAACCGGTATATTCGGCCCCAGGCTGCCGAAAAGCGCCGTTTCCGTCACTTGTCCCAAAGGGATGGACGCCGAAACGCCTATCGGTTTTTTATTGATGCGGATGATGCGCTCCTTCCCGTGTTCAATCGAAATTTTCCCGTTCTCGACGAGCTGTAAAAACGATTGGATACGCTTGGTTTTTTCATACTGGTACGCCCGGATCGCCGCGGTGTCAAAATTGATGTCGGTGACCCGGCCCTCCTTGTCGTACGTTTTAAGAAAAAATCGTTTATTTTCCTCCATAATATCGTCGCGGTTAAAGTCGATCGCTTTTTTCAATTTCTCAAGTTTGATGTCGTGTAAACCGTAGTTGATCGCATACATCACGGCCTGTTCCGCCTCGTTTTGCGCCATTTCCATTAAAACCGGCTTCATTTTTTGATCAATGAATGTGAGCCCCAACCAGGTCGCAACGACAAAGAGCACCAATGCCATCATAAAGACGCCGAAAGGCCGAAGCCGCAGGCTTTTCTTCGACCTTTTCAACCGCATGCGCCGGAGAGTCCCCCTCACGCCCATCACCTAAAAGCATATATATGCTTATAAATCGATGGGCTGCACTCGTAAATCGTCAATCGATATCGAACCAACCCTTTCTGCGAAACCACGCGTACAGCGTCCAACCGATGAGGCACATCACCAAAACGATGATGTGGAAACTGTACCGGCCGCCAAGGCCCGGAATGTGGCGAAAATTCATGCCGTAAACGCCGGCGAGAAAGGTGAGCGGAATGAAAATCGTGCCGATGACGGTCAGCGTTTTCGTGATGTGGTTGGTTCGATAAGCATTGATTGTCATATAGTTGTCGCGCAAAATCTCAATCGCTTTTTCATTGGCTTCGATCAATTCGGAAAGCCGGAACAAGTGGTCATACACATTATGGAAAAAATAATAATTCTTGGCGCCCTTTACGAACTTGTCGGATTCGAGGATGGAGAACATCAGATCTTTCATCGGGACGATGGAATAGCTGAGCTTGAGCAACTGGCGGCGGATGGCAAACATTTCTTCAATCATCGTTCCCTTCGGGCGGTGATGGCGGTTCTCTTCGATCGCCAAAATCCGGTCACCGCAGGCCGCGACGATCGGATAATAGTCCGAGACGAGTTCATTGATCATCAAGCGGACGACGTCCATCGGGGTTTCGACGCCTGTTTCTTCATGTTTGATCATCCGCTCGATCTCCGCTAAAAAATTCAATTTTTCTTTGTGATAAGTAATGAGAAAACCGGCGCCGATAAACAGATCCAGCTCTTTGACCACCATTTTGTCCGCTTCAATCGCGTGCATGATGAGGTAATGATGATCTTCGAACACCTTGATTTTCGGATGGCGCAGATAGGCCAGATGCCGGCCGACGGCAAAACCGACGAACGGATAACGTTTTTCTAATAAAGCCATTTCACGGGCATCGGGGCGATCGAAATCCACCCAGTACCAGCTTACCTTCGTTTTTTCCAAGTCTTCGAGCGGCCGATTCGCCAGCAGCCGGCCATCCTGCGTCATGAGGAGCGTCCGAATCACTCTGATCACCCGAACCTTTCAATCATAGCTTAGCCGTCCGCCGGGCATTTAATGTGCGCCCCGGGCGGCATGCCCCTACAGGCGCTTCAGCAGCGAAAAACATTTTGACATACTTGTCAGAATAATTTAAGATCAATCCAAAGGAAACCGCTTTCAAATATGATAAGGGGGAATGTGCGATGATGATGAACGTGCCGCTGGTGCTCACATCGGTGCTTGAAAGGGCCGAAACCATTTTTCCGAAAAAAACGGTCGTTTCCCGGACCGCTTCGGGGATTCAGCGCTACACTTATAAAGAGATCGGGGAACGGACGCGGGCGTTGGCGAGCGCCCTCGCCGAGCTGGGCGTGAAGCGCGGCGACCGCGTCGGCACGCTGGCTTGGAACGACCATCGTCATCTGGAAGCGTATTTTGCGGTGCCATGCATGGGAGCGGTGCTTCATACCATCAACATCAGGCTTCCAAAAGATCACTTAAGTTACATCATCAACCACGCCGAAGATAAAGTGCTTCTCGTCGACCGCCAATTTCTTCCGCTCATCGAAGCCATCAAAGATGAGCTTTACACCGTCCGGGCGTTCGTCATTCTTGGCGATGAAGCGGAAGTGCCGGAAACGGCGCTGGCCCCCGTCTACGCCTATGAATCACTGATTGCGGCCGGCGATCGGCGATATCGCTTCCCCCAAGATCTCGATGAAAACGAACCATCCGGCATGTGCTACACGTCCGCCACGACCGGCTTGCCGAAAGGCGTCGTCTATACGCACCGCAGCTCAGTGCTTCACGCCCTGACCTTGGGCTTGGTCGACACGTTAGGGTTGTCCGAGGCCGATGTGTGTCTGCCGATCGTTCCGATGTTTCACGTCAATGCATGGGGAACGCCCTATGCATGCACCTATTTTGGTTCCACTCTCGTCTTGCCCGGTCCGAACGTCACGCCAAAAGTGATTGCCGAACTGATCGAAGCCGAAAAAGTGACGACGGCCTCCGGCGTGCCGACCGTCTGGCTCGGTTTGGCGAAAGAACTTCAAGAAAGGCCGCACAAAACGGACAGCCTGCGCGCCGTCATCTGCGGCGGTGCGGCCGCCCCGAAAGGCTTGATCCGCCTGTACGAAGAAAAACTCGGCATTCCTTTTATCCACGCCTACGGATTGACGGAAACCTCTCCCCTCGTTTCCGTCGCCCGGCTGAAAAGCTATCAAAATGATCTTCCCGAAGAGGAAAAATGGGAGATTCGCGCGACGCAAGGCTTGATCGTACCGGGACTGCAAGCAAAGCTCGTCGGCGAGAACGGGGAGGCGGCATGGAACGGCAAGGAAATGGGCGAGCTCTGGCTCCGCGGGCCATGGGTGGCGGACGAATACTATAAAGATGAGCGCAGCCGCGAAGCGTTTACCGACGGCTGGCTGCACACCGGCGACATCGCGACGATCGACGAGGAAGGCTTTGTCAAAATCGTCGACCGCGCCAAAGATCTCGTCAAAAGCGGCGGGGAGTGGATTTCCTCCGTCGATCTGGAAAACGCGCTCATGGCCCACGAAGCTGTCTTTGAAGCCGCCGTCATCGCCGTCCCCCATCCGAAATGGCAAGAACGCCCCATCGCTTGCGTCGTCTTGAAGGAACCGTATCAAGCGACGACGAGCAAAGAAGATTTGCTCGATTATTTGCGGCCCCAGTTTGCCAAATGGTGGCTGCCCGATGACATCATCTTCCTGGATGAAATCCCCAAAACTTCCGTCGGCAAATTTTTAAAACGGGCCCTGCGCGAACGCTTTAAAAATCATCTCACCTCCGCCTCCGACCCGTCGATGGCTTGATTCGGCGAATGCGTGCGAGCAACCGCCGTCTCAACCTTCGACGAACGCCAACCCGTTGACGAGCAAGGCACGCATCTTTAAATAGCGGCGGGCTCGATCCAACATGAACCGCAGGGCGACGGAGTGATGCGGTTTTAACAGGCGTCGTCATTTTTCCATGAAAAAAGCGGCCGCCATTGGCGGGCGGTCATTCAACGCATCGATTGAACCTGAACGGCATGATCCCGCTAGCGGACACCCCGCACGCTTCTTGAAAGCCGATCGCTGGCGGTCGCCCGCCCGCTTGTCCTCAATCCACGGAAGGATCGACGGCTTTCCTATAGTAAAAAAGACAAGCCGGTTCCATCGATGAGAACCGGCTGGCTTTGTCTTACGCTTTTTTCTCTTTTCCGACGAAGTTGACGATCAAGGCAATCGTGCTGATCACAACCGCAAGAATCGCCAAGTAAAGAGCCCAAGGATTTTGATCGCTGTCCGTCTGATCCGTCGCATTCATTGATGCATGGTGGTGATCGGCGGTCGCTTCTCCTGTCCCCGCAGCGGTGACTTGAGTCACCGAGGCCGGGTAATCCGAACCTTCGGGGCCGATCCATTTGACCACGCTGCCGTCTTTGTACGTTTGGTAAGCTTTCCACGCCAAGGATTTGGCGTTGGCGGCCACCTTGCCCATCATGTTAAACTCGCCGAACTGTTCCGGCAGGAGGCCTTGTCCTTCCGCCGTCCATGTCACGCTCGTTATTTTTCCATTTGCATCCTTTTCGACTTGATACTTCCAACCCGGAACCGGTTCGAACGACGCGATGTCCACATCTTTTGGAATTTCCACTTTCACTTTAACGGTCGGCACATTCTTTTCGGTCGGGACCTTCACCGTGAATTTCTGATAGGAATCAGCGGGAACTTGATTCGGGCTGACCGTGACGTGCGCGCTCGCCACACCGGCGAACAAGAAGGCGGCGGCAAACAGCGCAGGGATGATCGTTAACCATTTTTTCATGTTTTTCATGCTTTTCAACTCCTTAAAGTATAGTTTCAATCATCGCCATTGAGATTTATGGCGTCAAAACGTCATATAGTTTCATTTCCCGGGTTACGACGCTTTCATTATCGCGATCATCGACGAGATAAAGGTTTAATCGATAGCGTCCCGGTTTAAGGAAAAATTGTCCGGTCGCTTCATAAACAGTAACCGTTTTGCCTTTGACGCGTTTGACATCCTGTTTTTTCAATGGAATGGTGAGCGGGGCGACCTCCGGATCTCCTTTATCTTCCAAAACAAGCTGAACGTCTTCAAGCGCATGATTGGCGCTTGTTACGCTCAGTCTCACCGTATTGGCGATCCCTGGCATATTGGGTGTAATCGTCGTCTCCGCCTGAAAACCGTCCGCTTTCGCTTTCCAATCCAGCGGCTGATTCGTCGGAAACGGGTTGGAATACGTCAGGGCGCCGACAACGAACATAATGGCGGTCATCAGCACGAAATCGGCGATCAGCCATTTGGCCGCCCCCTCCGGCGCTCGTTTGGCCATGGCCCGTCGCAGGAAAGCCGCGACGACCACGACGAAGACGACAAGCCCCATTTTAATGAGCAAATCGATCCCCCATCCGCTCGCTAAAATCTCCGACGGATCGGGCAAATAAAATACGGTCGAAACGAGCCCGGACACGATCAACACGACGAGGCTGATGAAGGCGCCCGTCGAAAACACGGGTAAAAATTCGGCGAAGATCCGCTGTTTGGCGCGCTTCCAATGCAGCGCCGCCACCGCCAACCCTCCGGCCCAGAACGCGCCCGCCAGCAAGTGCACATAATCAAGGGAGATCGTCAACGCCTGCGGATGAAAGGCGGCGGCATGGCCTGAAACCGCTTCGACCAAAAGAATGGCCAATGTCCACGATAGATCCGCCCAACGGTTTTTTCCCAATAAGAAAACGCCTGACGCCGCAAGCAGCAAACGGAGAAGCACCAACCTCCCGGCATCGGTTTCGAGCAGGAAGGCCGGCCACACGCCGAAGTGAAATCCCCCGACGCCGTCGTAAAGCTCCGATACACCGGTCAATGCGCAAATCAGCAGGAAAAACCGGCTGAGCGTTCGATACCCGTTCTTCCGGGCAAATGAAAGGGTGTCGGGAAAGAGCCGCATCAGCCCCGTCCATCCGGCCAAGGCCAACAACGTGAGATAGTATAAACCGTAAAAGACGGTTCGTTGGAGCGATACGTCGTGCAGATGGCCGCTTGGGGCCGCCGCCGTCTCTTCCCGCGCCTTGCCGACCGTGACCAAGTAGGAAGCGGCGACGGGGTGACCGTCCGCGGAGATCACCCGATAACTGACCGTATAAACACCGTCCGGCAACTTCGGCAATTTGACGCGGAGGGTTGTATGATCCCGCGAAAGCTGCGTCTTTCCTCGGCTTACTTCCGCGCCTTTTTGATCAAATACCTTTATAAAATAAAAACGGTCCTCGATGCGCTCGTTGAACGTCAAGCGCACTTCGTCCGGCGCCCGGGTCACATGGGCGTTCGGCGGAGGATTGGACGACACCAAGCTGGCGTGGGCCCAAGCCCCTTTCGGCAAACATAGGATTAACATAAAGACAATGACCGGCGCCCAACGTTTCATCGCCAACCCTCCCTTCCCATTATGGATCAATTTCTATCAATTTATAACGCCGCATCGCCGCATCTAATAGTATATTAAGCGACAGCAGGGTGTGACCGTCGTCACAGATGTGAAAATGCCTTGACGACTTAGTGAAAGATTTGGGAAGAAACTCCTCTGGTGCCATGGGCCGTTGTTTCGAAAAACGGGTTTATAAAGAGACGATACGTGGGCCGTAACCCTTGATTGGGGAATGCCGTTCCTGAGCCGCGCATGAGATCGATTGTGAAGGGAGCAACATGCGACCTGATAAAACGACAAGCAGTCATCTGTTCCAAAGCGATAAACGCGGCCAGGCGTTTGCAGAAGCTGGATGGCGGACGCCGTGAGACCGGCGTCGCCGTTCTTCAAGGCGTCGGCATGGGCAAAACGTCATCCGCCCGCGCTCCTCCTGCCGCTTATCGGATGTAAAAATGAACGGAGCGCCTTCCGGGAAAAGGAAGGCGCTCCGTATTTTGATCATCGCAAAGGAAATACGTCGGGACGCAACGAGTGAAAAAAGCGACACCGCCGACTCATGGGCGTTCGTACGGTCGGTACGGGTGCGCTTCTCCCGCTCCGCTCATTTTTGACGAACTTCCTGATCGGCAGCCGGCTTCCGACGCGGACGCCTGAAAATGAGGTAAATAGCCATGATCATGGCGGCGGCGATGAAACCGAGCGCCGTCCATTGTCCGCCGGTCAGTCCGAGCGCATAGGCCGGCGAATCGCCGCGCAAATACTCGAGCCCGAAGCGCAGCGAGCCGTACAGGAAAAGAAATAAAGCCACGATCCAGCCTTTGGGCAAATTTTTCCCCAACAGATAAAAAAGCAAGCCAAAGATGACGATATCTCCCTGGCTCTCCCACAATACCGCGGGCCAGAGCGGTTCGGAGCCGTAATATTCATGGGCGATCGTGCCTTCGGGAAAAACGATGCCGAAATCGGAATACGTCGGTTTCCCGAACGCATCGCCGCCGAAAAAGCACGCGATGCGGCCGATGCCCATGCCGAGAACCATCGGCGGCGCCAGATAATCGGCCAGCTCCCAAAAATCAAGGCGATACTTATATGTGTAAAGGATCAATGCGACGGCGCCGCCGACGATGGCGCCGAGAATCGAAATCCCGCCGCGCCAGATCGCAATGATTTCAGCGGGATGATGGATGTAGTAAGGCGCTTGAAAAATAAAGACGTGCCATAGGCGCGCCCCGATGATGGCGCCGATCAACGCCCAAAAAATATAATTGTATAAATGCTCATGGTAAATCGTGTTTTTTGTCATGGTCAACGCGACGCCGAAACCGATGAGAATGGCAATGACGGATATGACGGCGTGCGTTTGCACGGTATAACCAAAAATGGTCACCAAGTCTTTATGCATCGGATGGCCACCTCAAGTCCTCAGTTTTTACTTCATTTTACCATACTTTCAGACGAAGGCGAACGGCACTGGCAGGAATGGCGCAGGCGCGGTCTCCGTCCTGCACCGCAGCCCGACCCCGACCGAGTGCGTTCCGACTGCAACCCACCTTCCGTTTTCAATAAAGAGCGTTCATTCTCATTCAAATAATGTGCGCTTGCCCGTCGGAAAAAATAAACTGCGAAAAACGTGAAAAACTAGCTGTTATTGTCCAAAAACACCAAAAACGCGCCCGATGTTGTCGATAATTATTATCATTAACTATTGACTTTTAATAAAAAAATATTATACTCTTAAACTGACATTAAAAACGGAGGGGTGATTGGCCACATGGCGAACAAAAAAACTTTGACAACCGGTGCGGGGATCCCGGTTGGTGACAACCAAAACTCCATAACCGCCGGTTCCCGCGGGCCGACCTTGCTGCAAGACTTCCATCTCGTCGAAAAACTCGCCCACTTCAACCGCGAGCGCGTGCCGGAACGCGTCGTGCACGCCAAAGGCGCCGGTGCGCACGGCTATTTCGAAGTGACGAACGACGTGACGAAATGGACGAAAGCCAAGTTTTTGTCCGAAGTCGGCAAACGCACGCCGGTGTTTGTCCGCTTCTCCACGGTCGCCGGTGAAAAAGGGTCGGCCGACACCGTCCGCGACCCGCGCGGTTTCGCCGTCCGCTTTTACACCGAAGACGGCAACTACGACATCGTCGGCAACAACACGCCTGTCTTCTTTATCCGTGACGCCATCAAGTTCCCCGATTTCATCCATAGCCAAAAGCGCAATCCGCAAACAAACCTGAGAGATCCGAACGCCGTTTGGGACTTTTTCTCTTTGTCGCCCGAATCGCTCCACCAAGTGACGATTCTCTATTCGGACCGCGGCATTCCGAAGTCGTATCGCCACATGCACGGCTACGGCAGCCATACCTTCAAGTGGACGAATGCCAAAGGCGAATCGGTGTGGATCAAATACCATTTCAAAACCGAACAAGGCATCGAAAACTTGACGGCGGAAGAAGCGGCGAAGATCGCTGGCGTTGATCCCGACTATGCGACGCGCGATCTATTCGAGGCCATCGAAAGCGGCAATTATCCGGCCTGGCGCCTCTACGTGCAAATCATGCCGTTGGAAGACGCGAAAACGTACCGTTTCGATCCTTTTGACGTCACGAAGGTATGGTCGCAAAAAGACTACCCGCTCATCGAAGTCGGGCGCATGGTGCTCAACCGCAACCCGAAAAACTATTTCGCCGAAGTCGAACAAGCGGCGTTTTCGCCGGCCAACATCGTCCCGGGCATCGGTTTTTCGCCGGACAAAATGCTGCAAGGGCGCATTTTCGCCTATTCAGACACCCACCGGTACCGCATCGGCGCGAACTACCAACTCTTGCCGATCAACCGTCCGCTCGTCGAAGTGAACAATTATCAACGCGACGGATTCATGCGCTTCGACGACAATGGCGGCAGCGCCGTCAACTATGAACCGAACAGCTTCGGCGGACCGGTCGAGGATCCGGACGCCAAACAAGACGCCTTCGAAGTGTCCGGCATCGCCGACAGCGTGCCGTACGACCACGACGACCACTACACCCAAGCCGGCGACCTCTACCGCCTCTTGAGCGAAGAGGAACGGGAGCGCCTCATCCAAAACATCGTCAACGATATGAAACCGGTCAAAGAAGAAATCAAACGCCGCCAAATCGAACATTTCCGCAAAGCCGATCCGGAATACGGCGAACGCGTCGCCGCCGGCCTCGGGCTGTCCCTGACCCCGAACAATTAACATCGGGCAGCCGGCGAACCGGCACCTCAGCCTCATGGCTTGGGTGCCGGTTCTTTTTTCGCGCACATGCCATTTTTCTGATATTCATTTCGCGAATCCGCCGCTGCTTGATGCGCCTTCCGGAAAGTCCAGCGCCGCGCCCATGGGGATCACGCCATGAAGACGCCCCTTCGCCGTCGGCCTTTTTCAGGACAACGCGCGCCCGTTCTCCGCGGCGGCGGTCGCTTCATGATGTTCCACGAAGCGGTGCGCTTGGGTCGGCCAAAGCGCCGTGATAAAGATGGACGCGGTGATCGCCATGTGCAGCCACACCACGCTCTTCACCAACACATCAATGCCCCAGAGATCCGCCAACACGCCGACCAAAATGGTGCACAGAACGACGGACGCGCTTTGAAAGAGCCCGAACACCCCGCTGATCCGCCCCATCTTTTCCACCGGCACTTGCATTTGATAAAACGTCTGAAAACCCGTGGACGTGCAGGACTGAAAAAACCCGAGGACGGCGAAGCCGAACGCCGCGGCCCAAAAGCCGCCTGCATAGGCATAAACGATAAAACCGACACTGGTCAGAACAACGGAACCGATCAAGAGCTTGAGCGGGAGGCGCTTGGCAAACACCGCGACAAACAGCGCGCCGAGCACATAACCGACACCGCAGCACGACACGAGCAGGCTGTATCCGCTGGCATCGAGGCCGAGCACCCGCTCGGCGAAGACGACTTCTTGAGAATCGAGCGACATGCCGATCACGGTCGCCAATTGGCAAAGCAAATAAATAAAGATAAAATAGGCATTTTCTTTGGCAAAGGCAAACACCGCCCGCCAGTCGGCGAGAATCGTCCGCCAGATGTTTGGTCGTCCGGAAGCGGTATCGGTCTTCGCTTCGATGACCACCTTCGGCAAAAAGAAGATGAAGATCAGCCCCGAGAGAAGGAAGGAAATCCCGTTGAGACCAAGGGCGATGCCCGGCGAGCTGAAAGCGAGCAACGCACCGGCCAGCGCCGGGCCGACGACGATCGCGCCCGTCTGCGTCATACCGAGCAGGGAATTCGTCCGCTTCCATTGCTCCGCGGGGATAAGCTTCGTCAAATACGGGTTGAACGCCGTTCTATACAGCGTGTCGCAAACGCCGAGGAGAAAGATGACCGCGTACATGACATAAAGATTGTGAAGGAACGGCAAGCTGAGCACGAGGACACCGCGCGCGATGTCGTTGGCAACCAACACGCTTTTTTTGTCGACGCGATCGACGACCGAGCCCGACCAGAGCCGCGTGAGAATCGCCGCGGCCGGCGGAATCGCCCACAGCGCCGACACCGCGGCGGCCGAATGCGTGCGCTCCAGCACGGTCAAATTGAGAGCGACCAAATAAATGAAATCGCCGAGGCTAGAAATCCCCAACGCCGCCAACAAAAAGCCCGTCACCCATTGCTTTCCCTGCCCAACCGATACCGCCACGCGTTATTCCTCCTCTTTTTCCACTTTGGTCAATATGCAATCCACGGAAATCTCTTCAGCATCTTCGTGCGTCGATTCCATCATGATCTCCCACCGCTCGAACAGCTGGGTGATCTCCGCGATGAACTGTTCTTTTTGTTCTTTGGTCAGCGCCAAGTGCGTGCCGATATATCCGGCGCGTTTTCCGTTCGGCGGTTCAACGCCAGGGTTGGCAACAAAACGGGTCGTCTTGGCGCGGTAATACTTTTCCAAAACCCCGCCGTTGGCCCGGGTTTCCACCAATTCCAACAGGCCGGCTTCATGCAGTTTGCGGATGTGGTAATGCACGCTGCCCGCGGTCTTTTTTAGGCGGTCGGCGGCCTGCTTGGCCGTGAGCGCCTTTTTCCGCAACAAGTGCAGCAGTTTGATCCGTGTGGAATTCGCCAAGATTTTTTGTTGCTCGGCGGTTATTTTTATAAAATCTTCCTTCGACTCCATGAATTCGGCTCCTTTCTTCTTTTGGGTCAGTCCCAAATCATCGATAAAACCGGTTTCACGATCTAATTTATTATATCAATCTAATTATTTAGATTGTCAAACGGGGAAGCGGGGGACAGTCCCCGAAAATTAGTACTTATGAAGTATTTTTTAGATAATACTTTTGTATTAAAATCCCTTCATTTCATGGGGTTTTCCACTTTTATGCTTTAAAGCATCGGGGGACAGTCCCCCGTGACACCCCCGTGTCCCGAAAACGAAAATGAATTATAATGAGAGGAGAGGCTTCCGCACCGGCGGAACGTCTTGGATACGTTTAACGGGATTGGAGCGGATTAAAGTGAGAGCGTTGCAAAAAGAAATAATGGAAGCTTTACATGTTCAACCGTCCATCGATCCTGAAAAAGAAATCCGGAAGCGCATCGACTTTCTGAAGGCTTACGCGGTAAAGACCGGCGCCAAAGGTTTCGTGCTCGGCTTGAGCCTCGGCCAGGATTCGACACTGGCGGGCAAACTCGCGCAACTGGCCGTCGATGAGCTCAACGCGGAGCACGGCGGAGGCTATCGCTTTGTCGCGCTCCGGCTTCCCTACGGATCTCAGAAGGATGAAGCGGATGCCGAAGCCGTTCTCGACTTTATTCGGCCCGACGTCTGCTATACGTTCAACATTCAAGAGACGGTGGACCATTTTAAAGAAACATTCGACCGGGCGCATGCCACTCCATTGAGCGACTATCAAAAAGGGAACGCCAAAGCGCGCATCCGCATGGTGGCGTGGTACGCCTATGCCGGCGAAAATCAGCTGCTCGTCATCGGGACCGATCACGCCGCAGAAGCCGTCACCGGTTTCTTTACCAAATACGGCGACGGAGGCGCCGATATTCTCCCGCTCGCCGGTTTGACGAAACGTCAGGGCAAAGCTTTGCTCAAAGCGCTCGGCTGTCCGGAACGGATTTACATGAAAACGCCGACGGCCGATCTCCTCGACGAAAGACCGCAACAACCCGACGAAGCGGAACTCGGCCTCACCTACGAAGCCATTGACGATTATCTCGAAGGCAAACCGGTGGATGACGCCGTCGCCGAGAAAATCGAACGGCAATATCTGATGACCCGCCACAAAAGAGCCTTGCCGGTGTCGATGTTTGACGATTGGTGGAAAGCTTGACGAAAGAGGGGAATGCACACATCCCCTCTCTTCCTTTTTAATAACTACCGGTTTTTCCCCTGCCGAAAACGATTCATCATCACGAGCTGTCCCCAACACTTTTTATATTAAAGTCATAAACGGTCATAATTTGGCAGACGATTCGAATTGACTTTTTATGATATCAGGCTACAATAGATGGATGAATGAAAAACATTGGGTTTGGATGACGGTTTTCTCGTGCGTGCCTTTGTTGGCTTTTAAGGAGGAGAAACCTATGAATCTTTTAAACTTAGGCAAAAAGATAATGAACGGTAAAATGACCTTTTTCTTTATCGCGGTCGTTTTGTTTTGGCTGAAATCCTACGGTTCCTATCTCACCGAGTTTAATCTAGGCATTCAAAACGACATGCAACGCTTTTTGCTTTTTTTCAACCCGATCAGTTCCGCCCTCTTTTTCTTGGGCATCGGGCTGCTTTTTAAAGGACGCAAACAGTATATCGTAACGATCATCATCGATCTGATCTTGACCATAGTCCTTTATGCGAACGTCGTGTTTTACCGGTTCTTTAACGATTTCCTGACCGTCCCGCTCATCTTCCAAACGAAAAACTTCGGCGAAGTGAGCGGCAGTGCGGCAGCGCTGATGAAACCCCACGACGTTCTTTATTTCGCCGACATTTTGCTGTTGATCGCCTTGGTCGTTTTCCGCGTCGTCAAACCCCACGAACGCCTGGCTTGGCGCAAGGTGGGCACCGTTTTCGCGGCGGCCGTCGTGTTTTTTGCGGTCAACCTCGGACTGGCTGAAGCCGACCGTCCGCAGCTTTTAAAACGCGCCTTTGACCGCAACTATCTCGTCAAGTATCTGGGCGCCTACAACTACACGATCTACGACATCATTCAAAACGTCCGGTCGTCCGCCCAGCGCGCCATGGCTGACAGCAACGACGTGACCGACGTGTTGAACTACACGAAAGCGAATTACACCGAGCCCAACCCGAAATACTTCGGCAAGGCAAAAGGTGATAACGTCATTTTCATCTCGCTCGAATCCTTGCAAAACTTTCTGATCGACTATAAAATGCCGGGAACGAACGAGTATGTCATGCCGTTCCTGCACTCCTTGACGACGGATGACCATACGTTCTACTTTAAAAACTTCTTCCATCAAACCGGTCAAGGCAAAACGTCTGACGCCGAATTCATGATGGAAAACTCGTTGTTCCCGCTGCCGCAAGGCTCCGTCTTCTACACCAAGGCGGAAAACACGTACGAAGCGACGCCGGCGATTCTCAAATCTCGCGGGTATACGTCCGCGGTCTTCCACGGCAACTATAAATCGTTCTGGAACCGCGACGTCATGTACAAATCGCTCGGTTTTGACAAATTCTTTGACGCCCGTTACTACGACATGCAGCCGGATCACGTGATCAACTACGGCATGGAAGATAAACCGTTCTTCAAAGAATCGATGCCGCTCTTAAAAGGTTTGAAACAGCCGTTCTACACAAAATTTATCACGCTGTCGAACCACTTCGATTTCCGCTTGGATAAAGAGGACATCGATTTTCCGCCGGGCGATTTCGGTGACGGCGTCGTCAATCGGTACTTCCAAACCGCTCACTACTTGGACGAAGCGATTGAACAATTCTTTAACGATCTGAAAGCGAGCGGCTTGTACGACAAAACCATTATCATCATGTACGGCGACCATTATGGCATATCCGAAAATCATAACAAGGCGATGAGCAAAGTGCTGGGCACCGAGATCACGCCGTTTGTTAACGCCCAGCTGCAACGGGTGCCGTTGTTCATTCACGTGCCCCAGCTCAAAAGCCCCGGAAAACCGATCGATACTTACGGCGGCGAAATCGACGTGCGGCCGACGCTGCTCCACTTGCTCGGCATCGACACGAAGAATTACATCGAATTCGGTTCCGACTTGCTGTCGCCGCACCATCGTGACATCGTTCCTTTCCGGAACGGGGATTTCGTCACAACTCATTACACCTACGTCAAGGGCAAATGCTACGACAACGCGACGGGTGAAGCCGTCGATAAAAAACAATGCGCGCCGTACGATAAAATCGCCAAGAAAGAACTGGAACTGTCCGATAAAGTCGTCTACAGCGACCTGCTCCGTTTCTACAAACCGAAAGGATTCGTTCCGGTCGACAAAGATAAAATCGATTACCGCCGCGAAGTCCAAGACAAAGATATGCCGCCTTCTTCCCTGCCGAACTACGGTCAAGGACAACAGGAAACATCAACGGACAATCATTAAACCAAAAACAACCGAAGCCGGTCCCCTGTCCATGACAGGGGGCCGGCTTTTTTCATTCTTCCATTCTTCGTTTAAACGTTCGCTTCTCATCGCGAGCACCCGGCGTCCCGCACGGCAACGAACTAAATATATGAACATTATAAGTGATAAACTTAATTATTGTTCGGTTTAAGGGTTGCTTATAAATAATTAGCTCTATATAATAATAGTGTTGTCATCAAATACGAATAATAATGAAAAACTTGGGGGTCCAATCATGAAGCAGCCCAATCCGTTTGCGCGTTACTTTGACTTTGAACGCCGCCAAACCAACTTCATGATCGAAACGATCGCGGGAGTGACGACGTTTCTATCCATGGTCTACATCCTCTTTGTCAATCCCGCCATTCTTAGCGCCGCTCACATGGATCGGGGCGCCGTGTTTACGGCGACGGCGCTGGTCACCGCCTTCGGCACGCTCCTGATGGGGCTGCTCGCCAAATACCCGATCGCCATCGCACCGGGCATGGGCATCAACGCTTATTTTGCCTATTCAGTCGTCCTCGGCCACGGCGTCTCGTGGCAGACCGCCCTGGCAGGCGTGACGATCGCCGGCATTCTCTTTTTCATCATCACGCTGTTCAAACTGCGCGACATCATTTTAGACGCGATTCCGGAGGATTTAAAATATGCCACGGCCAGCGGCATCGGCCTGCTCATCGCGTTCATCGGCCTGAAGAACGCCGGCCTGATCGTCGCCAATAAAGACACCTTCGTCTCGCTCGGCGATTTGAGGGATCCGCACGTCTTGCTGGCCGTCTTCGGCACCGTCATGACGATGGCGTTCATGGTTCGAAAGGTGCACGGCGCCATTTTTTACGGCATGGCGATCACCGCGATCGCCGGGATGATCACGGGACTGATCCCGTTGCCCGAAAAACTTGTCTCCGGCGTTCCGAGCCTCGCGCCGACATTCGGCGAAGCCGTCATCCATCTTTCGGATATTCATACGGGCCATCTCGTCTTCGTCGTTCTGACGTTCCTTTTGGTCGGCTTTTTTGACACCGCCGGCACCATCATGGCGGTCGCCCACCAGGCCGGTTTCATAAAAAACAATCGGCTGCCCGAATCGGGAAAAGCGCTGCGTGCCTCATCCGCAGCTTTTGTCGTCGGCGGCATTCTCGGCACCTCTCCGACATCCGCTTACATCGAATCGTCGGCCGGGGTGGCGGCCGGCGGGCGCACCGGCTTTGCCTCGATCGTCACCGCGGCGCTCTTTTTGCTGGCCCTTTTCTTCTCGCCGCTTTTGTCCGTCGTCACGAATGAAGTGACCGCGCCCGCCCTTATCATCGTCGGCGTTCTGATGGCGTCCGCGATGGGAAAAATCAAATGGGACGAACTTGAAATCGCCATTCCGGCGTTCATCACTATCATCACCATGCCGCTCACCTACAGCATTACGAACGGAATCGCCTTGGGCTTTGTCATCTATCCCGTCCTGATGGCCGTCAAAGGCCGCATCAAAGAGCTGCACCCGATGATGTTCGTCCTTTTTGCCATCTTCGTTTTGTTCTTGCCGTTCTTGACATAACCTTGACACAGCGCCCAAACCGCCCGCTTGGAAAGCCAAGCGGGCTTGATGCATTAAAAAACGGCTGTCGGGACATCCGACAGCCTTTAATACGTCCGAAACCTTTTTTTACAAGGCCAATCAATAGGCGAAGCGGCCATTTTATCAATCCTTGAATCACATTCTACCCCAAGACAACCGCTCGATGAAAGCCGCCGTGCGGCGCGACGCACGGCTTTTCTTTTCGCGATGGCCGGGCGCACGCGCCAGGTTCTCTCGCACGATTAATGCATTGAAAATGGATAACGAGGATCCGCAGCTCGGCAAGCGAAAAGGTCCCATCATGATAGGCATGAGAACGGTAGGCTTATTTTTCAGACCCTGCCTCTTTTGATCCGACTACGCCTATTAAACCGGGACGGCAGCCTCCCGCTCATGCCCAGGAAAAGACGAACATTGAAAAAGACCTTTCCAAACGATAGCTTTTCAATTATGTCCGGCGCATGTACGCGCGCACGGTGAGCGGCGCGAAGATCGCCACGATGATCGCGGCGCCGATGAGGGAGATGGCGAAATCGCTCCCGATGGTGCCGTGATTGGCAAGCTGCCGGACCGCCGTGACGAGGTGCGAGATCGGGTTGACGTGGACGAACCATTGGAGCCAGTCGGGCATCGTCTTGACCGGCACAAAGGAATTGGAAACGAAGGTCAGCGGAAACAGGATGAGCATGGAGATACCCTGGACGCTGGAAGCCGTCCGGGCGATCACGCCGAAGAAGGCAAATATCCAGCTCATCGCCCAAGAACACACGATCACGAGGATCGCCGCGATGACGACGTGATCGAATCCCCCGTCGGGGCGATAGCCCAAGATGTACCCCATCGCGAGGGTGAGCACGGTCGCGATGGTATATCGGACGGTGTCCGCCAGCAAAGCCCCCGCCAATGGAGCGATGCGCGCGATCGGCAGCGACCTGAAGCGGTCAAAGACCCCCTTGTCCATGTCCTCCCGCAATTGGACGCCGGTCACGATCGACGTCGTGATCACCGTTTGCACGAGGATGCCGGGAATGATGATCGGCAAATAGCCCTTCACGCTTCCGGAGATGGCTCCGCCGAAAATATAGGTAAACATCAAAGTAAAGATGATGGGCTGGAACGTGACGTCGAACAATTGCTCGGGCGTGCGCTTGATTTTCAAGAGACCTCGATACGCCATCGTCAAGGATTGGCGAACCGACTGACCGAGGCTCATGCGGTTTTTGAGCTGAAGCTGAGACCCGGACGTGCTCAGTGGTCTATTCATGTTCACATCGCCTCCACTCCGTCGGGAGCGTGGGATGCTTTTTTCGCATCGTCTTCCACGCCATGCCCGGTGATGGTCAGAAAGACTTCATCAAGCGTCGGTTTTTGCACGCTCATCTCGGCCAAACGGATTCCCGCCTCGCGGAGCGTGATCAGCAAGTCGGCCACCCGATCGGCATCCGCAATCGGCGCCGTGATCTTACCGGCTTCCGGCGACACGATGGCCCGGACCTTGAGCATGCGTTCGACCATTTGGCGGGCGGTCTCGATATCCCCTTGATTCTGAACGCGCAGTTGCAGCGACGAGGTGCCGACGGAAGCTTTCAATTCATCCGCGGTTCCCTCGGCGATGACCCGGCCGCGGTCGATGACCGCGATCCGGTCAGCCAGCTGATCGGCCTCATCGAGGTATTGCGTAGTCAACAGCACGGTCGAACCCGTCTTCACCAATCGCCGGATGGTGTCCCACATCTGTGCCCGTGTGCGTGGATCCAAGCCGGTCGTCGGCTCGTCCAAAAAGATGAGCGGCGGCTGCGCAATGAGACTCGCCGCCAGATCCAGGCGCCGGCGCATCCCGCCGGAGAAATGCTTCAGCGGGCGCTTCGCGGCTTCTGTCAATCCAAATTCCTCCAATAATTCGGAGGCTTTGCGCCGCGCCTCTTTGCGCCCCAGCCCGAGCAACCGCGAGAAGATGACGAGGTTTTCCATGGCGCTGAGCGTCTCGTCGACCGACGCGTATTGGCCGGTGACGCCGATCAATTGTCGGACGATCTGCGCCTCCTTGACGACGTCGTGCCCGAAAATGCGCGCGGAACCCCCGTCCGGCCGCAATAAGGTCGCCAGCATTTTTATCGTCGTGGTCTTGCCTGCTCCATTCGGACCAAGGACGCCATAGATCGTCCCGGCCCGCACGTTGAGATTGACGCCATCAACCGCTCGGTTGTCGCCGAAAATTTTAACGAGCCCACGTGCCTCGATGGCCCAATCATAGCCGTCCGGCACGCTTCGGAGTACACGATCCATTGCTACGCCTCCTATCTTTCTATAAACTGAACACATTGAAACGATAACGCACGTTTATGAACTGAATATGAACGATGGTCGAAACGCTCAATGTTGACCTGCATATCCGATAACGCACGTTCATGAGCTGAATATGAACGATGGGTCAACGGGTCGTAATGCCGTGTCCCGCCAAGCGCAGCGATGAACCATGCCCGTGACAAAGCGGGAAAACCGCCGCTTCCGCTTAAAAAAGCGGCACGTTGCTCCCGCCAGTTCAAAACAACCGGATGGGTTGGCGGCCCATCATGCGGCGGTCAACCGGGCGCATTCATCCCTGTTGCGACGGTTTCGAGAAAGCTTGCGAGACCACCATGCGGGCCTTGCCGAAGAAAAGCCCGGTGATGAGCGCAAGCGCCGCGGGGATGATCGCCCACATAAAGGTATGAGCGATCGACGTCGACAAAACGTCGGTCAGCTTGTTCAGCACCATCGGCGGAATGTGGGCGCGCGCCTCCGGAGACAGCATTTGCCTCGGATCGCCCGACAGGTTTCCAATCGGCGCCCCGCCGCGCATTCCCGCAAAAATCTTCGACAATTTATCCACCATCAAATGGCTTTGGATCGTGCCGTAAATGGTGATGCTGACGGTCATCGCCAAAGAGCGAATGAACGCGACCGTCGAGTTCACCGCACCATATTGTTGCGGATCAAACGAATGAATGGCGGCGATGCCGACGACGGAGAAGGAGGCGCCGACGCCCAACCCCGTGATGATCATGAACAAAGTCACGACAAAGCGCGGGGTATCCGCGGACAACGTGCTGAGCAGCACCATGCCGATGAGGAACAGCAAACCGGACATCATCATAATCGAGCGATAACTCATTTTTGGAGCGAGCATACCGCCGGTCATGCTGGCGACGACGTTGCCGAGCAGCATCGGCAAAAGGATCAACCCGGAATTGGTCGCCGTACCGCCGAAAACCCCTTGCACGAAGATGGGAATGAAGACGACGGGCACGATAAATCCCGCGCCGTAGAATATGCCCAAAAGATTGCTGACGGCAAACAGCCGGTTCTTGAACATTTTAAAAGAGATAATCGGTTCTTCCGCTTTGGTTTCGATGAACAAGAAGATGGCAAAGAAAACCGCGAAACCGGCAAACAATCCAATAATGGTCGTCGAATCCCACGCGTATTTTTTGCCGCCCAGCTCGAGCGCGAACATCAGACATACGATGGCGGCCACCAACGTCGCAGCGCCCCACCAGTCGATTTTTTGCTCACGGTGCTCGCGCGATTCATGATAAAAGGCGGCGATGAAGATGACCGCGAGAATCCCCAGAGGCACGTTGATGTAAAACACCCAATGCCAGTTCCAGTTATCGGTGATGAACGCCCCTAAGAGCGGCCCGATAATGCTTGACAAACCGAAGACCGCTCCGAACAGGCCGCCCATTTTGCCGCGTTTTTCAGGCGGAAAGACGTCAAAGACGATGGTGAAGGCGATCGGCATGAGCGCTCCGCCGCCGATGCCTTGGATGGCGCGGTAAATGCTGAGCTGAACGATGCTGTGCGCCGTTCCGCAAAGGATCGATCCGATCAGGAAGGCGGTCAACCCGAACACGAAAAACCGCTTCCGACCGTACATGTCAGAGAGTTTTCCGAAAATCGGCATGCCGGCCATTTCGGTCACCAAATACGCCGACGTAACCCAGACGAATTTATCTAGACCGCCGAGATCGCTGACGATCGTGGCCATTGCCGTCGATACGATCGTCTGATCCATTGCGGCCATAAACATGCCGAGCATCAACCCGGCAACAACAAATCGCAATCGATTATTTTCCTTGGACATCTTGGACGCTCCTTTTCATCCCTTATCATTCGAAATCGATTCATTATACCCTTCATGATGCGGCCTCATGGCTGGACGATGCCGGACTTCATGCGGACGATCACGCCATGCACCCGCCGGCTATTGAAAAAGCGGGGCGCATGGGGCGAAGCCAAGCGTTTGAATGGAAAAAACGAGTCTTTCAATACAGTTTTTCTGCACCTCACAAATTTGAAAAACCAGCTCGTTATCCGTCAAATTTTCCGCTTCTCCTTCACGGCCGCCCGCGGATGGATCTCAAGTTCCTGCTTATATTCGACGAGATCGATGTCGCAACCCGCGCCGATGCGCACGCGGTTTCCGCGGACGACCTTCGCCCGCGTCGCCTCGATATCGATCACATCGGCTTCTATGAGTTCGACGGTCAAAGCGGGTTTGGCAACATCGGGCACGAACAGCCATTTTTTGGCCCTGACGCGAAGATTTTCACAGCCGACCTCCTTGGCTTCACTCGTTCCGACATATCGCCGCAAACCGATGTCGACCGTTCCCGCATTCAGCATGCCGGCAATGGACAATCCGCCGATGGCGGTGAACGATTCCGCTTCCACATCGCCGGCAATCAAGACTTTGCCGCGGATTTTGACGGTCTCGCCTTTTAAATGTCCGCGAATATCCGCCTCGCCGATCACGTTCATCCGTCCGACGGTGACCGCCCGCTCAAAGGTCGTTTGCCCAACGACGCCCATGCGCTCGGCACTCACGTCCCCTCTGAACAACGACTGGCCGGTGATTTTGATTTTCCCGGCTTGGACGGCATGGAATGCCGTGCTCGTTCCTCTGTTGATAAAGGCGGCGCACTCGATCTTTCCATGGATGCTGCCATCGCCGCGTATGACGACTTTGCGAAAGCGACCGCCGTTCGTTTCACCGCTTCCGTTGATGACAATATCGTGCAGACCTTCTGCCATGGGTTTCCCTCCTTCATCTTCCCCGTTCAGCCGTCGGACCGGCGGCGAAACACATCATGCCCCAGCGTCCTCCGGCATTGAATCGATTCGTGAGACGTTCAACCGTCAGCCACCGTTTTAAATTTTTTTATGTTCCCGGACGACGGCATCCGCATCGATTTCGATCGATCCGTTATACTCAACCCGGTCGATTTCGCAGCCGGGACCGATTTTCACGTCGTTGCCGCGCACCATCTTCGCTCTCGTATCTTCCAGCATCACTTCGTCGCCCTCGATGGTTTCCGCCCGCAAACGATGGCGGTAGGCGGCGCCCAGCCATCTGCCGAACGAAAAGGCTTTTCCGCGCCGAACCCGAATCACTTCGCCGCCGATTTCTTCGGCTTCGGAATGGTGATAGAGCGTAATGTCAACCAAATCGGCATTGAGCAACCCGCCGATCCGAAAACTCCCTTTGGCTTTAAACGTTTCCGCGGCGCAGTTTTCCTCGACGGTAAGGCTCCCGGAAACCTCAATTTCTTCGCCGGACACCTGCTTGCCGACATGCACGAGCCCGCTGATCAGCAAACGCTTGGCCGTCGCGTGTTCCGCAATATGGGCTTTGCCTTTCACTTCCAGTTCTCCCGCTTCCAAGCTGCCCTCAAAACGGGATGAGCCGCTGACCGTCAATACGGCGCTTTTGACGCGGCCGTCGATGGTCGCCGAACCCGCGACCCGCAACCTTTCGCACTCAATATCTCCGGCCACTTTACAGGATCCGCTGAGCTCCACCCGGTTATAACGGCCGCCCGCCGCCGTCCCGCTGCCCGCCAGGATTAAATCGCGCCTTTTTTCGTATTCCATCGCTCTTTCCTCCCAAAATACGGTTGCTATCTGCACATGACATCAAGTTGCATTTATTTTTTCCTTCAATTCTTCGATCGCGCGTGCCAATGGAAGGCGGATGGCCACCTTCACATCCTTTTCAAAATAGACTTCTCCGGGCGCCGTGACGAACAAGCATGTCGCCAGACCGAACTTGCGGATAAAAAGCAATTCGCAGCTTTTTCCTTGGAGCTGATCGTAATGGTCCGCCAGCGCGGCGAGGACGATGCGGGCCTCATCCAGGGAAATCGCTCCCGTCCGCAAGATCTGCTCCAATACATAAACCTGCAGCAATTTGTCAAAGGTGAAACTTTCCATCGCACCCGTCTGTTCATAAAAATAATCCAGCGTCGTTTTTGAAACAATGTGACGTTTTAAAACTTCATCCGCAGACAAAGCGATTTCGGCCGGATTCGGAGAAAATTGGTCGGCCAGCTCATCCAATGAGTGCGAATCCTTCATGCTGAGAATCTTATGGATCCGTTCCAAAATCCGCTCGCGCGGAAAAAACGTTTCTTGTCCCGTAAACGTCGATTTCCTAATAAACCAATCTTCCGGTATCAGCTTTTTCCGCTTCCACCTGTAAAGCTGTCCATACGAGATGCCGGTGCGCTCCAATAATTCCTTCTTCGAGATCAACTCCCGTTCCACATGCATCCACCTCGGAAGTTAATATAACATAACATTGTTACATTATAAATACGGAGCCTTCTCTTATAATGTAAAAGCAGCCGGATCGTTAATAAACGTGCAAAAGGCGGAACGGACCTCCGTCTCCGGATGGAATTGCGGAAATCAAGATGAAACCATAACGAATGTCAGACGTTTAAAAAGAAGAAACGCCGCCAATAAAAGAGGCGGCGCTGATTATGAAAATGGAGCCGGAACCGGGCCCGGTTGGCACCCAGCGGCCGGACCGGCGGAACCGAAACGCGGGAAAGGAAGACATCATGATGAAATATGAAGATTTGGCGCGCAAAGAATGCCTGGACTGGCAGCGGGAGATGATGCGGCGCCCTTCCCTCATCGGGCGGACGGCGAAAGCCGTACAAAACAAAATCAACGAGAAAATCCCCGCTCACGTGCATCGAGCGATCACCGAAGCCGTCAAACATATGGTACAGGCCGTGCTCAAGGGGTCGGAATGGACGAGCAGAGAACCCGTAGCCGAAACGCTGACGCTGGCCGAGCGAGAAGCGCTCATGCGCGACAAGATAAGATTTTATAAACGCTTGGCCGCCGCCGAAGGCGCCGGCACCGGTGCGGGCGGATTTATGCTCACTCTCGCCGATTTTCCCGCGCTGATCGCCATAAAAATCAAGCTGTTGTACGACGCCGCGGCCATTTACAGTTTTGACGCCAAACAGCCCCTTGAGCGCTTGTACATTTTATATGTGTTTCAAACGGCCTTCTCAAGCGGCGAAAAGCGGCGCGCCGCGTTCCTTAAGCTCAAGAATTGGGAGGAAACCGTGAAATCGTTCCAAACCGACGGGACAGCTTTAGAACTCATCGATTGGCAAAGTTTTCAGCAAGAATACCGCGATACCATTGATCTCGCCAAATTGCTGCAATTCCTGCCCGGCTTCGGGGCCGTGGTCGGCGCCGTCGCCAATTACCGTTTCCTCGATGAACTCGGCCGCACCGCGATGAACGCTTACCGCATGCGGCTGCTCTTCTAAACATCGCGGCGGCCGCCTCCCACAAATCTCTATTCATCATCCGGCTGACGTGGCAGACCCGCTTTAACGCGCGCCATCCTCCGACCGTCTTCCCCAGAGGCCGGAGAAGTCAACGCCACACTTGTTTCAGCCACGCCTCCGTAACCGGGCCGATGTGGAGAGCCGCGATGTGGCCGGATTCATCAATGACGTAGGTGGTCGGAATGGTGAGGACGCCGTACTTTTCGCTCACTTCGGAGCGGGTATCAAGCAGAACGGGAAAGGCGATCCGCTGGCGCGCGATGAACGGCTTGAGCGCCCCCGCTCCGCCCGTCTCCATGGCGGTGATGTTTACGGCGAGCAGTTCGGTCCGCCCGCGTGCCGCCTGATCATAAAACTTGGCGAGCAACGGCATTTCTTCTTTGCAAGGCGGGCACCACGTCGTCCAAAAGTTGAGCACCACTTTTTTGCCTCGGTAATCCGACAACCGCACCTTTTTGCCGTCCATGCCCGTCAGCTCAAAATCGGGCGCGCGCCTGCCGATCCACCCATCCTCCGCACCGCCGTTTTTAGAGTCGGACGAACCGGCGATCCCCCCTTCCGATTTTTCGTCATTCGCCTGGCCTCCAGCGCTTACCTTCCGTGCGGAGCGGGAAGCCGCCGTCATTTTCCCTTCCTGCAAGCCTTGCAGCGTTGGCGATTTTTCATTGTTTGCTTCGGCCAATCGGTATTGATGGATCATCACCGGCGGGGCGGCGAGCAGGAGCACAAGTGCGCCGATGGCGGCGGCGCGTTTTTTGATCATTGACAACGCCCATCCTTCCGTGATTGATCATCCCTTTATATATGAAAGTCGGACGGGCTTTATGCGTCATTCACCTTCATCGTCTCTCACGATGACGTCGAGTCGTCCGGTTCCGGCGAAATGACGGGATCGTGGACGCGCGTGCCCTTCGGAAGCAACGGGGTATTTTTCGCCGTCATGACGCTCTGTTTGACGTTTTCCTCAACAGAGGCAAAACCGGTCAACCACTCGTTCAAATCGACGCTTGTTTTTTTTGCCTGCTCCTACCTTGTGATCGCTATAGCCTTGGTGGACGGGTATTGGATACGAAAGCCATATGCCGCCAAATAAAGGCCTCCTTTCTAAATGGTTTTATCATTCAACACCTTGCAAAAGAATAGATCTACCGGCTCCTAATCTTCCGGCACGATGGTTCACCGCGTCTTGAAAGGGTTGATCGGTTTTCAAAAACTTGGAGAGACCAAAAGCCGGAAGGCCAAGAAAATAGAAGAGCGCTTCCAAAATGGTTGTACAAAAAAGAGGTCCACAAAAGCTTGACTAGATCTCTCCCCTCATGCCCACTCTTCGGACCAAGTCCAACAAGGTAAACTTATCGATGAATGCCATCGTGTTGAATCTCTTACCTAATGGTTTTAGATTGCCGGTTTTAGATGATTGCACTCGATGGCTTCTTTGTCAATAAAGATTTAGAATTTGCACCACTACTTGGGACCTTAACCATATTTCGCCTCCAAGATAATAAATGGAAAATAAAAAACCGGCTACTTGCTTAAGATGTGTGGGATTTTCCTTCCCAAACATCAAAAGCACACAGCCGGTTTATCAAGAGACAATTTTTTTATCAGCTCGGATCTCCCGTTATTGTTTGTTGCTGATTTGGCTTTAACGAACCCGTAAAACCGCCTTTTTAAAGGTCTTCATTTAAAGATCTTCCAGAATTTTTAAAGCTGGTTACTATTTTTCTCCCGATTGCTTGAATGCTTTATAAAGTGCTTAACCGTAAGACGCGTTTTCATATAAAAACATTGTTTTTATGAAGTGATTTGTCTCACAAACATAAATTTATCATTGGCCCTGTCTATCTTTGAGAAGTGAGAATCTCTCCGTACCCCAAGGCCAAAAGGCCCGTTTTCCTAAAACAGCAGTCAGTGCCGGTACGAGCAACGGCCGTACGATAAATGTATCTAATAAAATGCCGATCGCCGTTACGGTGCCGAATTGAATGAGCACTTCGAGCGGCAGGACGGACAAGACGGCAAACGTTCCGGCAAGAATGAGCCCGGCCGAGGTAATGACGCTCCACGTTTCCGTGACGCCGCCGGAAATGGCCTCTTTTAAAGGCATATGCCAACTTTTTTTCCAAATGCTTGAGACCATGAAAATGTTGTAATCTTCACCGAGCGCGACGAGAAAAACAAACGCATAAAGCGGAATTAACCCTTGCATGGCATCCATACCAAGGATATAACGAATGACCAACCATCCGGCACCGAGGGCGGCCACATAAGATAACAAGACGGTGGCCAATAAATAGCCCATGGCGACGACGGATCTGAGATACGCCAATAACAGCAAAGCGATGACAACAATGACGATGGGGATGATCCTTGCCATGTCCTTGACCGTCACTTGATGGGTATCATATAAGGCGGCGGTTTCTCCTCCGATCCAAACGTGATTATCCGGATTTTCAATACCTGCTTCTGCTAAGCTTTTTTCAACCGTCTTCTTGATTTCCGGAATTTTTTTCAAGGCTTCGCGTGAGTACGGATTCATTGCCAAAGTGACTTGATATTGACGGTAATGGGGATTTTTTTCCCCGGCCCTCACGTCCGATACGGTTTTAACATAAGGCAGATCCGATAAATCTTCCCGGACGGCATCCTCGGCGCCGGCGTCTTTGACAATGACTTGCACCGGCGCGAGCTCGCCCGGCGAAAAGTGTTTTGCAATGATGTCAAATCCGACTCTCGAAGGCATATCATTCGGGAAAGAATCCAACAAACCGTAGGTAAATTGAATTCGAGATGAAAAAACGGCGAGCAGCCCGAGCCCGATGAGGCATCCGATAATAATTGTTCGGGGTTTTTGCGTCACCAACCGGCCCATAACCGAGCTCAAGCGACTTCTCGGTGTGTGTCTTTTGACCTGCTTGCCTTTTTCTTGTTCGAGTTTCCTGGCCATTTCTTCCGTCCGCGGAATGAACGGGAAAAAAGAGATTCTCCCGAGGACGGAAAGAAGCGCCGGAATTAACGTCAGTGCCGCCAGTCCCATGACAAAAATCGCCAAGCTGAACGGAACGGCGAAGCGATGGAAAGAAGCATAACGAGCAAAAAGCAATGTCAGCAAGGCAATGACAACAGTCAATGCGCTCATGATGATGGCGCCTCCGGTGTCTGTTACGGCGCGATGCAGGGCAATGTATTTATCGCTCTCCAAATGCAACTCATCCCGATAGCGCGATATCAGAAACAGACAGTAATCGGTTCCCGCGCCGAACAACAAGACGGTCATGATGGAAACGGCCTGCGCATCCACTGTAATCCAACCGTGATGTGCCAATAACCCGAGAATCGGGCTGATTGCTCCGTATGCGAAAACGACACCGATAAGCGGGACGACAGCTAGAATCGGGGAACGATACAGTAATACGAGCAAAATCAATACAAGAAAAATAGTTGACATCAACAAAGTGATATCCGCCCGACTGAACAGTTCCACCGCGTCAGTCTGAATGGCGGCCGGACCGGTAAAACGGACATGCAATCCGTTTGCAGAAAGGGTTCGACCAAATGGTTGGTCATTTAACAGCTTTTCCAACCGCTTTTTAACTTGGTTCTGAGCGTCCTTCAAAATATCCGTTGGTGTATTTTCTTTAAAAAACACGGGTGTAATCAATGCGGCGCCATCTTGAGACGTTGATCTTTGCAAGGTCGCTTGCGGGACTTGGTTAAGCGGCGGGATAAAAGATTGATGAGGCAATGGCCGATTACTGAGTTCGTCATAAAGCTTTCGAACCGCTTCGTAATCCGATGACTGTAGTCCTCCGTCCCTTTCCCAAACGATTAATAATGGTGTCCCTGCATTATTCGGGAATTCCTTTTTCACAACCTTCGCTGCTTGGGCGGACATGACGTTGTCAGGGAGCAGTGCTGGTGAGTTGGTCTCTTCTTTATTAACGGAAGGAAAAACAGCGGACAGAAACGCGACAACCATAACCCAAAGAAGTATCGTGACCCAGCGTCCCTTGGGCCCGGTTGCTTTGGCAATCATGCGTTTCAAAGGACATCCTCCTTTTATACAATGGTGATATAAAATTATTTATACCGTTTAGTCTATTTTATGCGTATCAGACCTCTTCATATTTGATGAATGGTCGATTGCGTCTAACACCAACATTATATATACTTGATAGTATAATTACAAGTTATAAATTTTCGAATTTCATTGTGTTAGAATGACGATGTATGAAGTATTAGGAGCGTAATCATCATGAACAAAGAACAGCGTCGACCCCCTGGTCGCCCCAAAGTCAATGAACAGAACTCGTCCACCCGCGATCTGATATTAAAAACGGCTTTAGAACTGTTTTTGGATCGGGGTTTTCCTTTAGTTTCGATTGATAATATTGCACAATCGAGCGGGGTCACAAAGGCAACGGTTTACTATTATTTTTCCAGCAAGGCAGAGCTGTTCACCGAAGCGATCGTTCGGATGATGGATCGCATTACGAATCGGATTCAATCGATTCTATCGGAAGATTTGCCGCTCAAAACTCGTTTGCTGAAAATGACACATGCCCATTTGAAAGCCACATACCGGATCGATTTGGATCATTTCATGCAAGGTGCCGGTGATTCGCTTTCCGAACAACAAATCGATAGGATCCGTTTAGCCGAAGCACGCATGTATGAAGCCGTCGAACAGGCCTTCATCGAGGCGATGGACCGTAAGGAGATTCCGAAAATCAATCCCGAATTCGCGACGCAAATATATCTCGCCCTCCTCAAAGTCGGAAACCACAGGGGAAAAGACCACCGCCCGATGTTTTCCTCAGTGGAAGAAACTGCACGACACATCATCTGTTTTTTTTGGAACGGTTTGGTGAACACCGAACCATGAATGGAAACCGATTCATTCGCCATGTCACCAGGTTTTTCTGCCAACGGCAATCGCAAATGTAATCGTCCATACACGCCCGCCTTCCCGACCTTTTGGAAAGACCGGGTCGGACAAATGACGGATTTTACTCATCAAAGGGGCGATTCTTGCGGGATTGACCTTTGCTAATTTTTCTTTTCGAGATCCGGGATGACGTGTAATTAAATTAACAAAAAGAGAAAGAGGAAAAGCCATCGGCAACTCCGAATAGGTCAGCCACAAGCAAAACCTAAACAAGGTATCGAAACGAAGGCTTACTCAAATTGACGGTTCTGAAGAAATGCTAATCCAATTTATGGCTGAACAGGATCGGATGCCGTCCATGCTGCGATGGTTATGTGATCAATGAAGGATGATGGAAATTCCATCAAAAATAAACGCCCAAATAATAAGTACGGACCGATTTACTCTCAGGGTCTCTCTCCGATTGGCTGAATGAAGAAGTTGAGGCCTTCCGAAATCACCGCTGGAAAAGTTTAAAGAGGCCCTCATTTCTTGCTTTCCTGCATTCTCTTACCAAACAATCACCTGATGGCCTTGGTGGCTGGGACTGGATGAAGATCATTTGCTCCTAGCCATCAAGGTCATTTATTTAACTAATATTCCCATTTAATCCCTCTCTGCTTCCCCAATTATTTTACTCCGCCCTTTGAACGACATCGTGCTTGATCGTTGGGCAAACCGCCTGCTTGAGTGTGCTCCGATCGGAAAGAAAAAGAGGGGTTGCCAAAAGTTCCGCCTTTGGCCCCCTCTTTATTCTATAACTTTTTATTACGCATCGCCGCATGAAAATCCTTTTAGCCGTTTACACCGAGTGAACGGCCCCAACGCTTGCCGCCCGGACGCCAGCGAAGACCGGCACTTAGGCCAAGCGGCGCTTGCGCCGTTGAATGAACCAGGCGATGCCCCCCGCGATGAGGAGGAACGCCCCGGCGGCCATCCAGTTGTACATGTTGGTCATCGTGGACGGCAGCCCGGTTCCGCCGGAAGACGAGTTTTGATCCGTGCCGCTGGACGGGCTGTGATTTGAATTTTGATGATGGTTGTCTTGCGAACCGCTGGGGTTTTGCCCGTTGCCGCCGTTTTGACCGTTATCGCCGTTTTGGCCACTGCCCCCGTTTTGGCCGTTGTCATTCTTCGTCACTTGGACGGTGCGCTCCACGGTCGTTTCGTTGCCCGCCCGATCGCTCACCTTGTAGGTCAGCTTGTACGTGCCGGGCTGGTGAACGTTGACGCTTCCGGAGACCTTGACCTTTGCCGTCAGATCGCCGTCAATGTTGTCGCTCGCTTCGTAGCCCGGGTCCGTGAACGTTTCGCCGACCTTTAATTTTATCGGGTTGGCGCCGTGCAGTTTAATCACCGGAGCCGTGTTGTCAACCACATAAGCATCGGACGTCCATTGCACGTCCCCGCCCCAAAGATCTTTGGCGCGCACGTGCAAGTACCATGTGCCGTCTTGATCATTGAGCCGCAGCACATCGCCGTTTTTAAAGGATTTCCAGCCGCCGGCCGGAGCGTCTTTCGATTGGCTCCAGGCGTATTCGAGCGTCGTCACGTTCACGGCGTTTTCATCGAAGGTCACTTTGACTTCGACCGATTTCGCCGGGACGGACTGGCCGCCGTTGTCGACTTGAATGCCGCCCGGATTTTCGGAATCGACGACGACGACTTTCCGCTGCGCTTCCCCGACATTGCCGGCTTTATCTTTGACCTTATAGGTCACTTCATAAGCGCCCGGTTTGCTAACGTCGACTTTAGAAGCGTCCACCTCGACTTGATCCGTCACGTTGCCATCAACATTGTCCGACGCCGTATAACCCGGGTCTTTATAAGGCTTGCCGAGCTCCCATTTCAGCGGATTGTCGCCGAGCAGCGTGATCTTCGGCGCCACATTGTCATGCGCTTCAAGCTTGATTTGACCGACGCTTTTATCCGCCGCTTGATCCACGACGCTGACCTTCAATCCGTATTTCGGAACGTTGCGTCCGGCGTAAATTTGCCCGGGATTTGAATAGTCTTGAAGGTCGTCAAAGACCGGCACCGCCGTTTGCCCGGCCAATGTCAAGGTCCGGCCGTTGATGTCGCGATAATCCAAGAACATATAGTCCGTCCCGTTTAACGAGAAGGCCGCGTCTTGGATTTGATAGGCCGTGCTCGCCACCGTACCGTCGCTCCATTTGGCGGTGACTTGATGGGCATCGACGACGCCCAAGAAGCCGTCGCCGGGGTGATAGCCGACCCAGTTGTCCCCATAGGAATTGTCGACGTACCAAACGACGAGCCCGGGATCATACGTCATCAGGGAATGGCCGCGGGCGATATGAGAGAGCGCCGTATCCACCGCATCCCAGTTGCGCCATTCCAAAAGATAATAATGGTCGGAATAAAGCTTGCCGTCCGACTTGGAAAAGCCCTTCAACGTGAAGACCGGATCGCCTTCGCCGTCATCGCTGAGCACGGCTTGTCCATCCGCCGTCACCTTAATGTTGTCGACGAAAAAGCCGTTCATGTTCGTCGCCCAATCGGTCATATAGCGGAACTGGATTTGGATTTTCTTGCCGACGTATGGCTTCAAGTCGATGTTTTCATGAATCCAGCCGCCGCTCGATCCGGTGTAGCCCGGCAGATTATCCTTAATGCTCGGATAGCCGTCCGGACTGATTTGATCGGTGGTATGCGGCGTCGCCAAAGAATGCCACGTCTTGCCGTCGTCTTCCGACACTTGAACCATCGCGAAATCCCAGCCTTCTTCGGTGTCGTACCAGGTGTCGTAGGAGAGCGTCGCTGCTTTGGCCGCGGTCAAATCGACCGTCGCCGCCATTTGGTGGTCGATCTCGTCGCCGTTGCCGCCCCAATACTCACCGACGCCGCCGGCCGGCGTATTGATCAAACGCGCCTTTTTCGGCAAGTTGATGCGGAGGGCATCCGGATTGGTGCCTTTGACGCTGGCTTCGTCCAAGTTAATTTCAGTGGGATTTTTTTGCAGCTGATAATAATCGACTTCAGCATTTCTGAACCAATTGAGATTGGGCATGGTCGATTGCAAATATTCTTTATCGTACGGGCTGAATCCCGACGGTTCGGTGCCTGGGATGGCGCCGGACCAGCTTCCGCTCGACATGATCGACCAATAGCCGACCGGCTCGCCGACGCCGTTTTGGGTATACAGGGTGTCGTATTCATCGGGCAAGCCGAGATCGTGCCCGTATTCATGGGCAAACACGCCGGCCGCACCGTCTTCCGGCTCCAACGTATAGTTCCAGCCGGCAAGTTGGCCGCCCCAGTATGGCACGTCGGCGGACGTTCCGGGAATCGGAGACGGTTCCGAGCCAACGTAGGATCGGTGCGACCAGATCGCGTCGGCGCCGAGCGATCCGCCGCCCGCTTCTTCACCGACTCCAGAGTGGATGACCATGAGGTGATCGATGATGCCATCGGCTTCGCGATAATTGCCGTCGCCGTCCAAATCGTACGGATCTTCTCGGTCATAGTCTTTGAGATTGATCGATGAATCTTTTGCGGCCGCTTCAAGCGCTTCTTTGATCAGGTCTTCCGAATCTTTGTCGTTCCCGGTTTGCGGATCGTTACCGCCGTAATATTTGGCGTCATGTTTCGCTTGATACCACCCGGCGACCTCGCCTTCAATGGAGTAGCTGCCGCCCGATTGCTGTTCATAAAATTGCTTAACGGAGAGGAGTTTTTGTCCGCTCGGCCCTTCATAGCCGTCGTCGCCGAAGATCATATCTCTATAGTGTTCAGGTTTATAAGGATCAGGTTCCTGTTCACTTTTTGGATAATACAAAACGGGATCGTCTTCAGGGCTGATATTATTATGTTGAAGATCCGGATATTCGATCAAGAGAACGAGCACTTTATCCGTCCGTGTCGGCCCGCTCCAGCCTTCCGGTTGGATCGGGGCGACCTTGCCGCCGGATTTAACCGCTTTCTGTTGGACTTTGGCTGTCGTCTTCGGTTTGCCCGGGGCTTTTGCCTTCAAGTCGGCCTTTTTTTGCAATTTGGCCCGGAATTTTTTGACATCGGTCGCAGAGTTAAAGGCTTGTTCTTTAATGGCGTTTTTGTTGCGTTTTTGTAAATATTGTCGGACAGCCGCCGTTTTTTGTTGGGCCGACGCCCCTTTTTTGATGACCCCTTCTTTGGTCAGCAAGCCGATCAAGCGATCTTCATTGACGAGACCGGGATCAAAGGGGCCGCCCGAGTAGCCGTAAAACGGATATTTGGTCGCTGCTTTGTCCGGCGTACTGACCGGAGTTTTAGCCGGGGCATTGACCGCCGCTGTTTCCGGGGCTTTGGCTTTGACAGCGACATTTTCCTGCCCGGTCACGACCGTCTTTGCAGCGACCGACGGCGCAAACGCGCTGAACACGAGCCCCGCGGACAAGAGCGAGGTCCCCACAATTTTTCGCCAATCTTTCAATCAGACTCCTCCTTTCGTGCGTCTAGGCGGTGCGTCCCACATCCCCCCTTCTGCCCGCCGCCTGAAACACGAGATTAATAGATTCGTTAGATTTTTAAGTTTTCTATATAGGACAAATTATACAATATAATGAACATAAAAACTATATTTTGAACGAATAAAAATCATATAAAGAACAACTGGGCACTGTACATCTGAAAGGGACGAGATTGATAGGCCATACTGATCCGTTGGCTGAAAAGCGTGCCTTTCACCGACCCAATGCGGATCCGCATTCAGTCGGTCGCGAAACGTTCGGCCGCGGAAAGCCTTTTTTAATAAAGCGTAACCTTTCTAACCGCATCCCACGCACGGCCGGCCGAAGTAACGCTGACACGCGCCAGCCAAAACGGATACCCCCGGCCTTTTTACCATGCCGGAACTTTTGCACGCACTCCTGAAATTAAAAAACACCGGCCTGCCAATGGCCGGTGTCGATCAAAGCCTCACCGATGGTTATTGATTTTCTACATAATCGTAGGCGATCTCATCCAACTTTTCATCATAGCGAACATGCAAATCGTAGTGGCTGAAATACCACGTATCCTCTTCTTCAACAAAAAACGTGATCCCGCCCACGACCGTGCGGACCGCGGGGTTTTTTGGCGCATCCTTGCCGATTCCCAAAGAAAAACCTTGTTGAATCGGGCTTTCACCGCCATATTTCACAAAGATACGAATAGCGTCGTCCTCTTTCACGTCGAATTCCTCTTTAATAAATTGAGCAGCCCGATCTTCGACAATGATCTTCACTGATCTTCCTCCCATCGCGAATCGGCCCGTGGGGGGCGCATCCTCAATCCTTATTCTGTTTTAAAACGAGTAACGAGAAGACGGCAATGATTAACTCTTACACAATACCATTATACGGAAAGCGGAGGGCCAATATCCATATAAAAGCACTGCCGGGGGATCACTGTCTTGCCCCTTTTCCCCGACCGGCCGCAGGAATGCCTCTTCGGGATGTTTTCCATAAAACGCGCGTGCTCGTCCTTGGATGCACCGTTCTTGATCGTATGAAAAAGGAAGCCAAGCCCCTTTAGGATTTGACTTCCTTTTCAAACTAAACTTGTGAAAATCCTTTTTCAAGATGCGCCAAGGCTTCATCATAAACGGCCATAAAATCCGCGTCGGGATTTTGGACACAAAAGTACCGCACCGACACGGCTATCCCCAATACACTGCCGGTAAAGGTGAGGACTAACGGATCATTGATCTCTCGTCCTGTCCGTTCCGCCACCAACTTGGCAATTATAGAGGCGTTCTCGGTGAAATGGTTGAGCGCTGCCGCACGGAGCTCGGGAATCACCATCCACAATTCCATCCGCTCGCGAAGGGCTTGATGCTCTGCGTCTGAAAGATTGGCGAAAACCTCTTTCATTGCGTTCCGCAGCGCTTGAATCGGACTAAGCTCATCGGGCTGTTTTTTAAACGCTTCTATAAGGAGCGGATCATAATCATCTTCCAAAACGACGGATTCTTTCGTTGGAAAGTAGCGAAAAAAAGTGCTCGGCGAAACCTCGGCGGCTTCGGCGATCTGCTCGACAGTGGTCGCATGATAGCCTTGTTCACGGAACAACCGCAAGGCATGCTGCTGGATCGCAGCCCTCGTCTTCGCCTTTTTCCGCTCGCGCAAACTGGGTTTTGGCTGTTCTTCCGAAGACAATGTTTCACCCCCAAAAGCACGAATGAGAGTCCCATTTATTTTGAAGTGACTTCTTTATTAAAGTGTACAATTTTCTTTCGGGAGGGACAACCGCGTTTAACCAACCTTTCTTTTGCCATTTTCCAAAGCCTTCTTGTTGGGCAAGAAGAACAGCGCCAAAATGAACCCAAGGACGGCGACGGCGGCGCATTCCCACAACATGACATGCATGCCATGGACAAATGCGCGATGAACGGTGTGGAGAAGTTCCGGCGATTGCAACCGGTCAGCGATCGCCACGCCGGCCGATACGCTTTGTTTCGCCGCGTTGACAACCGCATCCGGGAAATCGGCGCCAGCGATCTGATGGCGATAGATGGAGTTGAGCGTCGTGCCTAAAATCGCCACGCCGATGGAGCCGCCGACTTGCCGCAACGCCATGATGAGCGCCGAACCGATTCCGCTTCGTTCAGCCGAGAGTTCCCCGAGCGCGGCGTCCATAGCCATGGGCAAGGCTAGCCCGGTCCCCATGCCGGTGACCGTGATCCAAAAAGCGGCGAATCCATAACCGCTTTGGACATCGGTCATGCCGCCAAGGCCGAGCCCCGCCGCGAGGAAAATAAATCCGGCAGCGACGATGGCCTTTTTCCCGATCCGCGGGGAAAGTTTATCAGACGCTTGCGCCCCGATGATCAAACCGCCGATCAGCGGCAATAAACGCATCCCGGTCCCGAGTGCATCCGCACCGCCAATTTCCTGAAAATACAACGGCAAGGCAAATAAGAGGCCGAACAAGGCGAAAGAGACGAGCGTAGCCAACGCAGACCCCCACGTGAAACCGGCTGTCCGGAATAGCGACAGATCGATCAGCGGATGTTTGGTTTTACGTTGCCAAAGAACAAAACCCGCTAGAACGATGACTCCGGCGATGAGCAGCAGGAGCGCTTCCGTGTTGCTCCAGCCTTTTTCCCCCGCCCTGATGACACCGTAAGTGACGCCGACCAGTCCTAGACTGGAAGTGACGACGCCAAGCCAATCCAGCCGCGGGCTGTACGCGCTGCGCGATTCAGGCATCAATAGCAGAACGGCAAAGACCGCGATCACCACAAAAGGAATGTTGAGCAAAAATATCGAGCTCCAATGGTAGTGTTCAAGCAACCAACCGCCGACGATGGGACCGAGCGGAATGTTGATCATGTTGGCCGTCGCCCAAATCATCATGGCTCTCGTCCGTTCCTCTTCGGAAAAAAGGACCGGAAGCACCGACATGGACAGCGGAATGAGAAATGCGGCGCCCAGGCCGAGAACGGCCCGCATGCCGATCAGCATTTCCGAGGAATCCGCCGAGGCGCATCCGAGCGACGCCGCGCCGAATAAAATCAATGCCATCAAGATCATCTTTTTGCGGCCGAAGCGGTCACCGAGCATTCCCGCCGGTAAAAGTGCGGCCGCCAAAACCAGATTGTATGCATCGGCAAACCATTGAAGATCGCTTGTCGAGGCATGCAGCTCCCTGGCCAAGGTCGGCAGCGCCACATTCAGAACCGTCAAATCCAGGCCGACGGCCACCAACGCGAAAGACAAAGACCCGAGCACCCACCATTTGCGATTTTTGGATATCCTCATCGCAATGACCTCCTAATCCTTAAAATAAAACTGGCATTCATTAAACATAAGATTCATATTGGCATTTTATTTTATTTAATAGTTAATGTCAATTTATATTTAAAATCATTTTTATAGAATCAGGAGGTACAGATGGGATCAAGCTGAGCATCCCGGCTCGAATTCGCCGTAAACGGCGGCCATTTCAGGCTTTTCCCAAGGCATCCCGTATTCATGCGGACAAAATCCCCAATCGGCTGACGTCATCGTTTTTTATCCGCAAAAGCAAAATACGATAGAAGGGTTGTGGTATATGGAAGGTCAATCAAAACGGCGGCCTAAAGTGATGTTCGCGGTACCGCATCAAACGCCTGTACCCCCCATGGTTTGCCTGCTCCAACATGGCGGCGTCTTATCATGTCGATGGAGAGGTTTTTGATCGGAGGGGCGACACAACATAATGATGCCGGACGGTTAGCAGGTCAACCCGATAAGTCCTGTTGATCGAAAGGGCATTAAATGGGGGAATTTCAGGGAATTTCCGCCCCTTGGCGTGATGAAGACAGGCATTTGCTTATCGACCGGGGCGGATAGGCTTCACATGTGCGGAAATCCACCCATCTATGCAAAAATCGAACGGGCTTCCCCGATTTTTTCGCAATCAAAAAAGGACTCCCCTTTTCTGATATTATCCCCTTATAGTAGACAGAAAAAAAGAAAGGGATGTACTGTCTACTATGGAGGGGATATTTTTATGGGCAAAATCAGAAAAACTTACAGTAAAGAATATAAATTAGACGTTGTGAAGAAATATTTGTATGAGGGATGGACTAAGCTGTCAAGGCCGATTATTTTTTCCCCAAAATCGCCGGTTTAAAATTCCCCAGAAGGACCTTATTGATCCTTCTGTTTTTCTTGTTGGATCCTCTTTTCCCGTAATCGATAGCTTTCCCCCTTTAGGTTGAAAATGATGGAATGATGCAGTAATCGATCTAACATCGCGGTCGCCAATACCGAGTCTCCCACAACTTCTCCCCATTCCCCAAAGCTTTTGTTGGAGGTGAGGATAATCGGGGCATGTTCATACCGACGGGCGATGACCTGAAATAAGTAATGGGCGCTGTTTGGGTCCAGTTTTAAGTACCCCATTTCATCAATAATGAGAACGGTTGGCTTTACAAACATACGAAGCTTTTTTTCCAGCTTTCCTTCCTGGTCGGCTCTTCTTAACTGAGTGACCAAATCATGGGCGGTAATAAAATACGTTTTATATCCTTTTGCGATCGCCTCCATTCCAATCGAAATCGCCAGATGCGTCTTTCCAATCCCCGGTGGACCGAGAAAAAGGATATTCTCCTTTCGATCAATAAACGATAAGGTAAGCAGCTCTCGAATCCGACGCTCGTCCACGGAAGGCAGTGCGTTAAAATCAAACGTATCGATCGTCTTGCGATATGGCAGTTTGGACAGTTTGATGAGCGTTTGGATCGATCGTTCCTGTTTTTCGATGATTTCCGCCTCGTAGGAGT
>NZ_BDDQ01000022.1 GCF_002003465.1 Caenibacillus caldisaponilyticus
TACCGACAAATAAGGGCATGTCGTTTCCTCCTTTCTGTATTAGGATCGATGGAATCGGACGCTTCGGGATATCCCCAGATGGCTTGCCGATCGATCAGCCTCGCGTATGAGAACTCATCCGGTCCGTGGGCTGCCTGGAACTGCTCATTTCCAGCACGGGGATCCGGAGGAACGGCCTACGGGTTAGACGTTCAAGCAAGAACCTGGGGATGCAGACTTTATAAGTAGTCATCGCTACAAGGAGAGTAAGCATTGACCCAAACGATCCTAAGACCATTATCCGGGAACATCGCGAAGCGTCCAAGTCCGAAATTTGTATTCCGGGCGAGCCCGGAATACAAAACCTATATTCACTTGTCAATGTGCAAAAATGAACTGGAAATTGACATCAACCATGGATTTGAAACTTATTATACGAGGAGAGTGTTTATGAAAAAGCTGGCCATATCGGTGATTCTGCTGCTCATTAGCAATATCTACTTGCTTCTAAGGTTGACCCCATCCCGGTTGTATCTGTCTGAACTTTCCATGACCGCGAAAAACCCCGTGAGTTTCCACGGGTTGACCTTGCAAATTGATACAAAAATTGTCGAAGGCAGCAGCCGGGCGGTTTACGTGATTTCCTTGGCGCCGTTTTATGCGCTCATCGCCGCGGCGCTCGTTTTATTCATTATGGCCCTTTTCCGTTCAAAAATAAATGATGCGGCGAACGGATAGCCCCCCGATTAGATGAAAATATCCGCCAAATGGTCGTAAAACGTCATAAAGATGGGTTTGAATGGCAAAGAAGAGTTTGACGAAGAGTGAGTGGCCACATCATGAGGGGAACCCGCCTTTAGTAAAAGCAATGAGGGCCAGGCAAACACGCATCTTGTGTAGATTTACATCATTAATGAACAATGAAATGAATTTTAGTGGCGCCCTGATAGAGGGTTGCTGCCCTGCCTGCCGCCATTCAATGAAACTTCGGATGAATTCAATGAAAACCGCCTCGAATTCAACGAAAACGATGGAAAATTCAACGAAAAGCATCATGAATTCAACCAAAACCGGCGGGAATTCAATAAATCTATATTTTCAGTCATTTTTATTTGCCGCGGTCCCGCACCAAGAGCAAATCTGCCACTCGGCCGCCGGTACGCATGCGGAACCAATAGATTTAAAGAAAATCCCACGGGAACTTTTCAATCCAACCGGTCCCGTGGGAGTCATGATGAAGAAAATAGACCGGGTTTGTGATTCATCCCGTTTGGCGGCCGCTCCAAAACGCCATATTAACCGCGTTTGACGGCTTTCGCGATCATCGCTTCGCCTTGGAAACTGACGACGCGGTTGTCTTTGATTTCGATCCGGAAAGCCCGCTTGATCGGATCAGGCGCTTGGCCTATCCATTCGTTGAGGGCTTCTTTTTCTGCCTTTGGCAGCTTCATGCGGTCGCACCAAGCGTCAAACCGGAACGTTTTTTCGAAGCGGTGCCATTCTTGCACGATGAAACCTTGCGCCTCCAACATCCGTAGCCATTCGGATTTTTTCCAGGCGCGGTAATGGCTGTAATCCCGCTTTTTCTCAAGCGTGTTATAAAACGCCGTCGTGGGGTCTTCTGTACAGCCCGGTGTGGCGGAACAACCGCGTTCCTATTATTAATATAGATGAAATGATGAATAAGTAAATTTTATATTATTTATTAAAATAGATAAGAAAAAATTATATTAAACGGTTGCGCATGCCGGCAGGCCGATCGATCGGGCGACATACGACAGGGTGACGTGCCGGCAACCCATGAGCGGCATCGTGCGGTCAAGCCGCTTCGTGGCAAGCGTGTAACCGGAAGCGCACAGGAGGCATGGGCATGGCAGCCACCCTCCTGAAAAAGGGCGAAAAGATGCATGACGAAAGGCGTATATGGGCGAAAAGATGCCGAGAGGATGAAGCCTCCGGGCGCGAGGTTCGCTTGCCGCGGCGGCTTTTTTTCGTAGGGAGCGGGCGGCGGGCCGAAGGCGTGGATGCGTGCGGTAGGCGGAATGGCCCATCTTTTGTAACATTAAAGGAATTCTTTGTCCCGAGGGTGAAAACGATGATTAACCATTCGGGCGGGGGAGCGTCTCGAAAGATGCACATCGCCTCGGACGCCCTTTCGCCTTCACTTCAAAAAGAGGAGGAGACCGCATGGGAAAGAAAAAACGCTATCGTTTAGGGTTGATGATTTTGGCCGTCCTCATGGTCGCTTTGATGGCCGTGCCGGCCAGTCTTTCAAATGCCATGCAGCCGGGGGCTGCCGCGGCGCGCCCATCCCTTAATTTGCAGAACGCTTTTGAAAGGGCTTCCAAAGAATTCGGCGTGCCTCTCAGCGTCTTGATGGCCGTTGCCTACAACGAATCGCGCTGGGATCATCACGATGGCAAACCGAGCACGTCCGGCGGTTACGGCATCATGCATTTGACGCAAGTCGCCCGCGTTTCGACGGTCGACGCAAAAGGAGAACCGATCACCCAATCCGCAGCCGATGATCCCGCGCTGCACACCTTGGATGCGGCGAGCGCGCTCACCGGCGTAAGCCCGGCGGCTATAAAAAGCGATCCCGTGCAGAACATCCGGGCCGGGGCGGCGCTGCTCGCGAAGTACGCCCGCGAGACGGTCGGCCGCCTTCCGAAGAATCCGGCCGATTGGTACGGTGCGGTGGCGAAATACAGCGGATCGGATGTCGAGAGCGTTGCGAAAGGATTTGCCGAAGATGTGTTCGACACCATCCGGCACGGGGCGAAGCGGGCATTCCCGAACGGGAAGACCGTTGTCTTAAAGGCGCAAAACGTGACGCCGAATGTAAAGACCGCGGAGCGGCTGCATTTGAAAAAACCGAAACAAACCGATGTCGATTGCCCGCGCGGCCTCGATTGCGAATTCATTCCCGCCGCCTATAAACAGTTTTCCGGCAGCGCTTCCGACTACGGCAACTATGATCTCGCCAATCGCCCGAAAGATGGACTGGATATCCGTTATATCATCATTCATGATATCGAAGGCAGCTATGAAGAGGGCGTCAATACGTTTCTCGGCCAATCGTATGTCAGCGCCCATTACGTCATCCGCGAGACGGACGGCCACATCGCGGAAATGGTGCGGCCGAAAGACGTGGCGTGGCAGGCGGGCAACTGGTATATCAACAGCCATTCGATCGGCATTGAACACGCCGGCGTCGCCGTCGACGGGGCGTCGTGGTACACCGAGACGATGTACCGCGCATCGGCCCGGCTTGTCAAATACTTGGCGAAACGCTACGACATTCCGATCGACAGCGCCCACATTTTAGGGCACGAAAACGTTCCGGGGCTCACGCCGTCCAGCCAGTCGCGGATGCATTGGGATCCGGCCGCTTATTGGGATTGGGCGCACTTCTTCGAGCTGCTCGGCGCGCCGATCCATTCGAAAGGCGGCAAGAAATCAGGCCAAGTGGTGACGATCCGTCCCGATTTCGATAAAAACAAGCCGCCTTTAACCTATGGGGGCGAAGCGCTGGAACCGCAGCCGTCCAATTTTGTGTATTTGCGGACCGCGCCGAGTTTTGACGCGCCGCTCCTCAGCGATCCCGCCTTGCATCCGGACGGCGCCCCGGGGACGACGAACATCGATGATTGGGGAGATAAAGCGCTGACCGGACAAAGCTTTTACAAAGCGGATCAAAAGGGCGATTGGACCGCCATTTATTACGGCGGCCAGAAGGCGTGGTTTTATAATCCGCACGGCAAAAATGCCGTTTCCGCGAAGGGGCTGCTCATCACGCCGAAAAAAGGCGTGGATGCCATCCCCGTTTATGGGGGCGCCTATCCCGAAGCGGCAGCTTTTGAAAAAGGGGGACTCCCCGTCGTCAATATCACGCCTTTGCAATACCAAATTCCGGCCGGACAAGTCTACGTGGCAACGGGGCCGATCAAGCCGGATTATTACTATGCGAAGCTCTTCAACGCGCCTTCGACGTATCAAGTCGTGAAAGGCAGTGAGGCATACTATCAAATTTCCTTTAACCACCGAATCGCTTTCGTCAAGATGAGCGATGTCGACGTCGTGAAGCGCCGATAAAGCCGTGCGCCGGAAAGGGATGAACGGGCGGCCGCAGCGCCCCGGGTCTTTGCATCGATGAAAAAATGAATAAAAAAGAGGCGGTCTTGTTCGGTCTTTTGCTTGGGCCCAGCGAGGCCGCCCTCATTTTTTTGAAAGGACATGACTGAGACCGCTTTCTCTCCTTATATATAGGAAGCAAACGGCTTCCGGACAAGAGGTCAAATTCTTTTGACGACAAGCAGGAATGGCGCCCGTTTGTATCCAATTGATAATAGGTGGACTCCACACTTTATTGAGAAAGGAAAGCGATCATGACTTTGCAGGAAAAGCTGGAAAAGGTGTTGGCGGATAAGCCGGGAACTTTTGGGGTGGCCGTCCGGCATCTCGGAACCGGGGAATCCGCTGCGATCAACGGCGACGTGTTGTTCCAGACGGCGAGTTCGTGCAAGGTGGCGATTCTGGCCGCGTTGTTTCACGAAGCTGAAAAGGGCCGCCTGTCGCTCGAAACGCGGATTCGGCTTTCGAAGAGCGACCTTGTTCCCGGCTCCGGCGTCTTTCAATATTTCGATATTGGCGCGGAAATCAGCGTGAAAGATTTGGCCACTCTCATGATCATCGTCAGCGACAATCTGGCCACCGACAAAATCCTTGAAATGGTGGGCAAAGACAACGTCAACGCGTTGACGCGGGCGCTCGGGCTCAAAAACAGCCGGATTGAACATACGATTTGGGAATTGCTTTGTGCGTATGTCGGCATGGCGCCCGAGCCGAAGAATGAAGCGCGCTATAAAGAACTGGAAGAGCGGCTGGAAGACCCGGTCGATCGCTCGGATAGTTCGATCTTCGACATGGATCGGCCGAACAATGTGTCCACGCCGGAGGAAATGAACCGGCTGCTTGTGCTATTGGCGGAAGGCCGGCTCGTTTCCAAAGCGGCGAGCGCGGCGATGATCGACATTCTCAAAAAACAGCAATTCGGCCACCGCTTGCCGTATTTGCTGCCGGACGGGGCCACCGTTGCCCACAAAACCGGGACGATCGGCAGCGTCGTCAATGATGTCGGCATCGTGTATTTTCCCGATCAAAGCGAAGGCTTTGCGATTTCGGTGTTCTCGCGAGGCTGCGAGACCGCCAGGGAAGCGGAACAGACGATTGCGGAATTGGCGAAGACCGCTTATGACCATTTCGCTGCCGCCAAGCTTTGACGGGAGCGAAGGCGGGCTTGTCCGCCGCAAACCCTTTTGTAAAAGTCCAGGCAATAAGCCTGCCTTCTTTGATGAGGCGACATCACGACAGGCTACTTTTTAACGAGAAGGAGAGGGTGCGGATGCAGCAGTTGATTCAACAAATCGAGCAGCATGTTCAGGAAGCGGGCGGCACTTGGGGCATCGCCATCGAGGATTTGAACCGCGGGGAGACGTGGCGGCTGAACGGCGATCAGCCTTTTTATGCGGCGAGCATCATTAAATTGCCGATCATGGCGGCGGTATATGCGGCGGCGGCCCGCGGCGACTTTCGCCTCAGCGATTTTCTGACGCTCAAACAGGACGACCTCGTCGGCGGTTCGGGCGTCCTCCAGCACTTGACGCCGGGCATCCGGCTGCCGATCGCCGATTATGTCATGTTGATGATCATTCAAAGCGACAATACGGCGACGAACATGCTCATCGATTTGGTCGGAACGGAAGAGATTCAGAAGGCGATGAAAGCGCTCGGTATGGAAAACAGCACGTTTTACAATAAGTTGATGACGGTTCCGGTGGATACGCCGGGCCGCAACATGATCACGGCGGCCGACGTGACGAAGCTCTTATCGACCATCGCCAGAGGCCGGTTTGTGTCTTGGTATGCGTGTGAGCAAATGATCGCGATCATGAAAAAACAACAATGGCGGGACGGGCTCCCGGCATTTTTGCCCGATGAAGACGAGGATATCGTCGGCACCCAAAGGGACTGGGAGGTGGCCAATAAGACGGGCTGGATGACCGGCATCCGCCATGATGCGGCGATTTTTTATGTCGGCCGGCGCACGCTCGCCGTGACGACGCTTTCCAAGGACTGCGACGATTGGGCCGCCCGTGTGGCCATGGCCAAAATCGGCAAGGCCATTTACGAGTATCTGAAAAAGACTCAGTAAATGGGAAACTTGGCCTCAGACAAGTTTTCTATAGCTCGCTTAATGGGCTCAGTAAATGGCGGGCGTTAAATCACGATACGGCCATTGAAAATCCGCAGGCATGGAGTCGGCCGATCGGAACAATCCACTTGCGGTTTCCCATGACTACGGAATCCGATGCGGGCATCTGAAGGAGACGGACCCGGGATCGGGTGCCCGCTGTAAAGTATGACGGGATAGAAACTTCTTGCTTTCCGCATAAAAAAACGGCCCGCTTCCCCAGGGCATTGGGGGCGGGCCGTTTTTTGTTATCAGTGATCAATCGGCGGTGTTGATCAATTTTTGAATTTTGGGCGCGATCAGGAAGAGGATCAAGCCGAGAAGCACGGAGATGCCGCCGATGATGCCGAAGTAGATAATTTCCGTGCTGGCATGGTAGAAGCGGACGATTTGCGCGTTGATCGCTTGCGCCGATGCGCTCGACAGGAACCACAAGCTCATCGTTTGCGCCGAGAAGGCGGCCGGCGCCAATTTCGTCGTCGCCGACAAACCGACCGGCGACAAGCACAGCTCCCCGATGACGACGAGGAAGAAGCTGAGCACGAGCCAGAGCGGGCTCACCAGCGAGTGCGTGCCGTTGATGGAAGCCGGTATGATCATCACGAGGAATGAGAGGCCGGCAAACACCAATCCGGCCGAGAATTTTCTTGACGTCGACGGTTGCCGGTTCCCGAGCTTCAGCCAGATCCAAGCCAAAACCGGGGCGAAAGCGATGATGAAGAGCGGGTTCAACGATTGGAACCACGAGGGTTCAAGATGAAGCCCCGCAAAATCCAATTGCGTCCGCTTGTCGGCGTAAGTCGCCAAAACGACCGAGCCTTGTTCTTCGATCGCCCAGAAAACAATGGCGGCGATGAAGAGCGGGATGTAGGCCAACAGGCGCGAGCGCTCGGCTTTGGTCGTCTTGTCGCTCCGGTACATGACGATGAAATAGCAGGTCGGCAAGACAATGCCTAAAATGCTGACGAGCATGGTAAAGCGGTCGATCGTCAAAACGCCGGTCGGAATGGTGACGGCAGCCAAAATCGCGATGACGACCGCTCCGAGGCCGATGCGGAAAAACACTTTTGTCCTTTCCTCAGGCTTGAGCGGATTCGGGACGGCCGCTCCGGCCAATCCGAGGTTTTTCTTTTTGGTCGCAACAAATGTGATGAGGCCGAGCAGCATGCCGACGGCAGCCGTGCCGAAACCTAAATGGAAATTATACTTTTGCCCGAGTGTTCCGACAATAAAGGGCGAAAGAAACGCACCCAGGTTGATCCCCATATAGAAGATGCTAAAGCCCGAATCGCGACGGGCATCTTGATCATCATAGAGGTCGCCGACGACATTCGACACGTTCGGTTTCAGCAAGCCGGTGCCGAGAATGATCAGCGCCATGGAAATAAACAAGGCGGTGATGCCGTCAGGGAACGCCAAGCAGATATGGCCGAACATGATCAAGACGCCGCCGAAAAAGACGGTGCGGCTCGATCCCAAGAGGCGGTCGGCGATCCATCCTCCGATAATGCCCGACATATACACAAGGGACCCGTAAATGGACATAATGGAGGCGGCGGTCGTTTCGTTGATTCCGAGTCCGCCTTTGCTCACTTGGTAGTACATATAATAAAGGAGGATCGCACGCATGCCATAATAAGAGAAACGTTCCCAGAATTCAGTAAAAAATAACGTCATTAAGCCTTTTGGATGGCCGAAAAAGCCTTTTTGAGGAACGCTTTGAATTATTCTGTCTTTTGTGATTTGACTCATCATTCAACCTCCCCTTTGTGGCAGTGTCTATCATACTATGCCTATGAAGCTTTGTCAAAAAACGTCGAAGAATATTGAGTCCGTAGAATCGGCGAAAAAAGGCGACATGACAAGGATTTGCGCGATGAAAACCGGAAGAAATTACCTGAATCACGCATCGGCAGGTGGGCGGCCGGATGGTTACGCGGTCGAGTCACCGATGCGGGATCCCCCTCGCGTTTCTCCGAAACACCATTCTAGTATTCAAAAACGGTCCGCTGGTGCCGGACCGTTTTTAATATAGAATCATCGGATGGCTTCCATGTAATTTCTCCCCATAAAAAAGATGGCCATGCCGAGGAGAACGGCCGAAGCTCCGAAGTAGAAGGGCATTTGCGCGTTAAACCATTCCGCCAGTTTCCCGGAAAGCCACGGCGCGACTGAACCGCCAACAAAGCGGACGAAGCTGTAGGCGGACGAAGCGACAGACCGTTCAAACGGAGACACTTCCATCACCGCGGTCGTAACGAGCGTATTGTTCAAGCCGAAAAAAGCGCCGATGAGGACGACACAAGCGATCAACAATGCTTGATGTCGGACTCCGAGCCCCATGGCGATCAAAGTGACGGCGATCAGAAACAAGACGGCAATCATCGATCTTTTCGTGCCGAAGCGTTCAAGTTTGGGCGCGATGAAGATCGATGAGATGGCGAGCACAATGCCCCAGAAAAAGAAGACGTATCCGATACCGTGCTCATCGAGATGTAGGACATACGGCGAGTAGGCCATCAGGGTAAAAAAACCGAAATTATAAAGAAGCGCCATGAGTCCGATCGACAGCAAACCGCCGTGCCCGAGCGCCCGGATCGGATCAAGGATCGAGCTTTTTCTTTCCGGCTTCCCCGTATTTTTTAAAAGCATCAAAACGCCGAGAAAGCCGATGGCCATGAGGACCGCGACGCCGAAGAACGGACCGCGCCAACTGATGGCGCCGAGCCACCCGCCGAGGAGCGGACCGACGGAAAAGCCAAGGCCTAGCGTCGTTTCATAGAGAATAATGGCGTTTGCCGTGCCGCCGCTGGCGACGCCGACGATGGCCGCCAAGGCCGTAGAAATAAAAAGCGCGTTGCCGAATCCCCAACCGGCGCGATAGCCGACCAACTGATTCACCGTCGCGGACAAACCGCCCAAAGCCGAAAAAATGACGATGATGATCAACCCGAGCAGCAAGGTTCGCTTCGGCCCGATGCGGCTGGACAGCCAGCCGGTGATCAGCATCATCACGCCGGTGACGAACATATAGCTTGTAAACAATAAATTGACTTGAGCCGGTGTGGCGTTCAGTTGCTGGGCGATCTCCGGCAAGATCGGATCGACGAGGCCGAGGCCCATGAAGGCGACGACACAGGCAAAGGCGACCGCCCAGGCCGCTCGCGGCTGCTTGAAAATGTTTTTGAAGGCAGGGTGTCCGCCCGCGGTTTGGCTGCGTTCATCGATGCATTCAGTATTCATAGACATGCTGCCTCATCTCCCTTCTCAAAAGTTTGTCATTCGGGTGTCCGGGAGGCGGGGCGGATGGGGATGATGCGATTTCAATCCAGCATTTTTTGGCACAGGCGAATGAATACCGCGCGTTCTTTCGGGTTTAATTTTCGGAAAAACTTTTCGATCGCTTCATCGCGGGCTTGAGAAAACGTCTCAAGCAACGCTTTTCCCGCCTCGGTAATCGCGATGGACACGACGCGGCGGTCTTTATCCGAACGCGTTCGGGCGATATAGCCGCCTTTCAGCATGCGATCGACCAATGCCGTGGCGCCGCTCTGGCTGATGCCGATTTCTTCCGCGAGCTCCGACATCCGAAGCGGCCCCTTCGCATCCAGAAGGTCAAGCAATTGCAATTGGGGGCCGGTAAGATTGAAATTCCACGTTTTGCGCACGCTTTTGGAGACTTCCCGTATCAGTCGAATGAACACCATCATGTCCCGATCGGTCATCCCGAACACCTCGTTGCAAAAAATGATTACCAATTGCTTATCATACATGAATAGTTCATCTATGTAAACTAATTGCCGTCTGGTTGCCGTGACAGTGCTGCTTCGGATGCGCTCAAAACGGCCATGAAACAAGCGTTTAAACATTGGTCAGGCTGTGGGTTGCGCTTTAAAGTTTGTCAAGACGGCGCCGTCCTGTTATTCTTGTTGAGGAATCTTTTATGATGAGGTGCTACAGCATGATAAGCAACAGGACATTACGATCATTGGCATGGGTGTTATCTTTATGTCTGCTCATCGTTTTTGCCGCCGCATGCGGCCAGGCGGACAACGGCAAAAATCAATCCGCCGCCGATGGGTGGGACAAGATCAAAAAAAGGGGAACGCTCGTCATCGGCACATCCGGTACGTTATACGCCAGTTCCTTCCACGAAGAGGGTTCCAATAAACTGACGGGCTACGATGTCGAAGTCGCCCGCGAAATCGCGAAACGGCTCGGTTTGAAGGCGCAATTTAAGGAAATGGATTTCGACGCGATGCTTCCGAGCATCAAGAGCGGAAAAATCGACATCGCCGCCAATGATATCGGCGTCACCGCCGAACGGAAAAAATCGTTTGCGTTCTCGGTTCCGTACAAATATTCTTACGGTACGGCGATCGTGCGTAAAAAAGACCTTTCGGGCATAAAAAGTCTGAAGGACTTAAAAGGAAAAAAAGCGGCCGGCGCCGCGACGAGCATTTATAGTCAAATCGCGAAAAAATTCGGCGCCACCATTGTCACGTACGGCAACGTGACCAACGACGTCTATTTGAAAGACGTCGCGCTCGGCCGGACGGACGTCATTCTGAACGACTATTACCTGCAAAAGCTGGCGTTGGAAGCCTATCCGAATTTAAATCTGGTCATTCATCCGAACATCAAATACAACTTGAGCGCAACCGCCATCGTCATGGGCAAAAACCAAACCGAATTGCAAAAACATATCAACAAGGCGTTGCGCGCCATGAAGCAGGACGGAACGCTCGCCAAACTCGCGAAGAAATTTTATCACGCGGACGTCTCGAAAAAACCGCACATGCATATTCAGGAGATCAAATTGGACAAATAAGCAGCGAGGCAACAATCCCAGCCAACGGATTGTTGCCTGATTTTCATTCGGCATGCTGAACAGGACAGGGTTTCAGGCCGCTGAAAACGGATCGGCTGTCTTTTGTTGATGATCAGGAACAAATCGGTGATTTTCGGTTTAGACAGAGAGCTCGGTTTCGCCTGTGATTCGGATAGATCGACGGGTTTCGGCGAGTATTTTCCGAGTGTCCTTTTGCTGTGTCGGGCCGTGCGCCCGGATGCCGGGGGACCATTGTACATAGTCAGCCGCCACGGCTCCATTTCAACGATCCAATCGGTTGAGGTGAAGCCATTCACCGGGAAGAGCCCGTGCCGCCGGTATTTCGCCGGCGTCCTGTACGGCTTTTGCCGAAGTCCGCACGGTTCGGAGGGGAGAGAGGATATGACGATTGGGGATTTATTTGATCCGGCGCTCGCGATCCGCTCGTTTCCATTTGTCATTCAAGGGATCGGGAATACGTTGCTCATCTCGGTGTTGAGCATGGTGTTCGGCATGATCTTGAGCGTTTTCTTGGCTTTGATGAGGCAATCGAGCTTTGCCGTCTTGCGCTGGCCGGCGCGCGCTTACATCTCATTCATGCGCGGCACGCCGATCATCGTGGTGCTTTTTCTGTTTTATTTCGGCCTGCCGGTCATCCATATCGAATTATCGGCGCTGACGGCGGCGATATTGGGGTTCAGCCTAAACAGCGCCGCTTACATGGCCGAGATCAACCGGGCGGCGATCAGCTCCGTGCCCGCGGGGCAATGGGATGCCGCAAGAGCCTTGGGGTTTCCGTATCGGAAAATTTTAACGCGGATCATCTTTCCGCAAGCCGTGCGCGTCGCTATTCCGTCTTTGGGCAACGTGTTTTTGGACTTGATCAAATCGTCGTCGTTGGCAGCGGTCATCAGCGTGCAGGAAATGTTCCAAAAGGCGCAGATCGTCGCCGGCCGGACGTTGGACACCCTCTCGATGTACTTGCTCGTCGCCTTCATTTATTGGTTTTTATGCACCATCGTCTCCGGCTTGCAAAACCACTTGGAAAAGCGGTTTGCGATTTACCGGTAATGCCCGCGCTCCCGGCCGGATAGCGCGAGCGCCCGCTACAACCGGCGTCCAGGGCTTTCCAATTATCCCGGTCGCGGCCAAATTTTTCCGCACGCGATCGGGCGTTTTGATTTTATTGAACAGAGGATGAGGGGCGCTGAAATGGACAATACCTAAGGCTTTCAAACGAGATGGCTTTTGTTTGGTGGAATCCGTAGTAATGAATGGGCATCCCCTGCAAAGAAGCCTGAGAGAATGCCATGGCATCGAGGATGATGTAACGGAAGCAGGATTAATTCCATATAATGATGGGGAAACGACAATCGGAAGCTCAACTGAAATTCCACGGCGGCCGCGCCGTGCTCCGCAAACATTCAATCCATGTCAAAATTTTACCGACATAAAGTTCGAAACGATCGCGCGGGCGATCGTTTTTTTATGGCGTATTCGGGCTTTCTCGACGATATGAGCGCGCGGATCCGTCGGTCAACCGGAAGGAGCGGGTGCTGATCCCGAGGAGGCCATCGCCGCCCATGGTTATCCGCACTATGATCCGAAAGAGGTTGACCGTTCCCGGTATAACAACCGGCCGATCCGGTGCGCCATCGGAGCTTGAATGGGTTGGAGGCGGGTCAATTGTGGCGAGCGTGTTCGATCGTCTGTTCCATCATTTTAAAGACGTGCTCGTCATCTGCGGAGTAGTAAATCGTTGTCCCTTCGCGGCGGAATTTGACGAGGCGGAGGTTTTTTAATACGCGCAATTGGTGGGAAACCGTCGATTGCAGCATGCCGAGGGTTTCAGCGATTTGATTGACGGAGTGCTCCCCTTTATTCAGGACATACATGATTTTAATCCGCGTCGGTTCGGACAACGCTTTGAAAATTTGCGACACTTTATACAACGTTTCATCATCAATGCTTTCCGGTTGGTGTTCGCCCATGCTCTTCACCTGTCTTAAAAATCGTGTCTCGTAAAGCATACATACCATAAAAAATATGGGCAGACAAGGTTGACGCTCATCGGGAGGCGAAAGCGGTGAAGGATATGATGATTTCTTGAACGAATCCATAACATAAAAAAGGCTTGTGTTTCGGAGGGCGTTATGAAATAATCAATATATGAACATATATTCATGAAATAAAGGTAGCGATCCGTTTTTAAAGAGAATGGGGAGGAGAGCGCCATGGGTCACGGTCATCATCACGGACATAACCACGCTCATCATGCGAACAAGAAAGCGTTGTTTTTCGGTTTCCTATTGACATTCGCCTATATGATCGCGGAAACCGTGGGCGGCTGGCTCACCCACAGCCTGGCGCTGTTGTCGGATGCCGGCCATATGCTGAGCGACGCCGTGTCGCTTTCGGTTGGGCTCGCCGCTTTTAAGCTTGGGGAAAGGGCGGCCAACGGCGAGAAAACCTACGGTTACAAACGCTTTGAAATCTTGGCGGCGCTGTTTAACGGCGTGGCGCTGCTCGTCATCACCGCCTGGATATTGTTTGAGGCGTATCATCGTTTTTTTAAACCGGTCGGCGTGGAAAGCACGGGCATGATGATCGTGGCGGTGCTCGGTCTCATCGTCAATGGGCTCGTGGCTTATATCCTCATGAAAGGGGACACGAGCGAAAACTTGAATGTTCGCGCCGCCTTTTTGCACGTCATCGGCGATCTCTTCGGTTCCGTCGGCGCGATCGCCGCGGCGCTGTTGATCTGGGGGTTCGGTTGGAACTGGGCCGACCCATTGATGAGCGTTATCGTCGCCGTTTTGATCTTGGTGAGCGCCTGGCGGGTCATCAAAGAATCGGTCAACGTCTTGATGGAAGGCGTCCCGCGGGGCATTGATGTGGAGGCGATCGTTCGCTTCATGCGCTCCCAACCCGGGGTCATCGATATCCACGATCTTCATGTGTGGAGCATCACCAGCGGTAAAAACGCGCTTTCCTGCCACGTTGTTTTGGATCGTTCCGTGGATTGGCCGGAAACCCAAAAACTGCTCGGACGCATGGAACACGAACTGGCGCACATGGGTATCGGCCACGTGACCATTCAATTCGAAGACGGGAGCTTGCCGCACAAGCCGGAACTTTTTTGTGACCTAGAGGATGAAGGCGAAGGGCGTCACGGCCATCATCACATCCATGCTTTGGAGTGATTCCCCAGTTTTTTACGATCGCTTAGGACAGTGAACCGCGGCTGGTTGAACCCTAAAGTCTACATGGGCGTTAGGGTTCAACCCTTTTTTAATTGACGGAAACCTTGCCGTTGTCAACGCACGCCTGTTTCCTTGCCTTTCAGCGCTCCGCTCAACATGAAACCGTCTTTTCCAGTTTCGAACTTCTAGGCGCTGGCGGGTGTTCGGCATCCCGCACGGCTTGTCGCCGCCGTTTTCTGAAACCGCGCAACGGGAACATGGGGCTCTACCGGTTTCAGCGCTGCTCGAACCGCGTTCGCTTTTTCGGTTTGTTTTTTAAAAATTAAGAGGATTTAATGGCTTCATCCCACGCTTTTGTTTTAAAATGGTCATAGATGAGATAGACGGCCCCCGCCATCGTCACAAGAAAGGCGGGAAAATACGGAGAGGTCGTATGGCGGATCATGCCGGACGTCAGGGTGGCCGTGATCATGCCCAAGGAAAAGACCGCTGAAAGAATGCCGAAGGCCGAACCGTAGCGGCCTTGATCCGTCTTCTCCGCCAGCCACGTCGTCAAGGCGGGAAACACCAGCCCAAAAGCAATCCCCATCAAAAAGAGCGTGAACTTGAAACCGATCGCCATGACCGCCGCCGCCAGCTGATAGTATAACAAGCCCGTGAAAAACAGCCCGATGCCGGTCCTCAGAACGGCGGAAAAACGATTGAGCCAGAACAAACTGAGTGAAGCGAGCGTGCCGAGCCCCATCATGCTGAACAACGTGCCGGTTTCGCCGGCGGACAGCCCCCGTTCGACGGTGAGAAACGGCAGCTCGTAAAACAACGTGCCGTGTCCGTACATCAGCGTAAAAGCGATGAAGTAGACCGGCACCGTCCGGCGGTCGCCGAGCGTTTGAAGCAATGTCGGCGGAGTTTTGCGATGGACGACGATCGGATCGGCCTCGCGCACATAAAACAGGGCGATCAGCCCCGTCAAAAACAAGGAAGTTCCGATGCACCAATAGGTTCCGCGGTATGCGAACCATTCGACAAGCCGTCCGCCGATGAGCGGGGCAAGGATGTTGGCCGCCGTGACCATCAGCCCGTTGACGGCCATGTTTTTCCCTTGTTGGCGAGAATTTTTCGCGTAGGCTGAAAGCAGGGCGAAACACGCCGGGCTGATAAACGCCAGGATAAAGCCGTTGATGACTCTTAAGATGAAAAGCTGAACCCGGTCGTGAATCAACGCGTAGCCGATCATGAGTAATGCGGACAAGAAAAGCGGGATGACGATGAACGGTTTTTTTCCGATCCGATCGATATAAGGGCCGGCGGCGATATGGCCGACGAGGTTGGTCAAGGACGACGCGCTTAGCATGATGCTGACGAAAACGCCGGTGGCGCCTAAAGCGACGGCATAAGGCGTGAACACCGGAAATTGGACGTGCAAGATGAGCGACATGAAAAACAAAACGATGAACACGGCGGTTTTGCCTTGCGTTTCCTCGCGCATGTCTTTCCCTCCATATAGATGAAGGTATGAAAACGCGCGCCGGATTAGACATGCCATTATGTTATGGTGGTCGGGAAGCAAATCTGATACCGAAGCCAAACAGGGATTTTTTGCGCATCGTCCGGCATTCCGATCATTTCATTGCTCAAAAGCTCCCGGATCGGAACGCAAAACGCTCGCTGAGCGCGCATTGAAAGGACTTTCCTCGCGATGGAACGCATTTGAGGCTGAAAGTCTGAGCGGATGAATTATGGGGCCGGCGGCGGCCGGCCCGCCCTTCTTCCTTTGTAATGATTGGTTCTAAAGGATCCCGTCGCGCGTAAGGTAGTGATGGAGATCATTATCAAAAGAGGGGAGAAGGGTTATGAGGAGGCTGAACATTTTGATCGTGTTCGGCATCGGGTTCATGATTTTCTTTGGTGCGTTCCACGGCGCGGAAGCCAAGTCCGCAACCGGCGCCAAGCCTACGGCCAGCGCACCAGAGCCGAAAGCCGTAAAAAGCCCCGATCGCGTGGATATCCTTGGCGAATCCGGAAATGGCAATCACGAAACGCCGGGCGAATGGTACGTCGGCGCCACGCCGCCCAATTTGAAGCCTAACGCGCCCATTCTGCTCTTTGTCCAAGGATTGAACAGCACGGCCCAAACGTGGTGGGTCGACAACGACATGTATGATACCGCCTACAATCGAGGCTATCAGACGGCGTTTGTCCAATTGTACGATGCGGGCGGCGCTTCCGCGGACATGTGGGATAACGGCGCGCTGTTGGCGGATAAAATTCGTGAGATCCGGTCGTATTTTAACAATAAACCGATCGTCATCATCGCCCACAGCAAGGGCGGCGTGGATGCGCAAACGGCGCTTGTCTATGATGGCGCCTGGCCGCTGGTCGATCGCGTGATCACGCTGTCGAGTCCGCACCACGGTTCGCAACTCGCTGATCTCGCCTACAGTTTTTGGGCGGGTTGGCTCGCCGATTTACTCGGTCAACAGGGCGACGGCACGTACGTCATGCAAACCGGGTACATGGATTATTACCGGTCAATCACCGACAGCCGTCCCGAAGCGGCCTATACGCCATTTTACACCCTCGGCGGAACGGATTGGGGCTCGGCGTTTTCCTCGACGTGGTTCGGAGGGATGTATCTGTCTCAATACGGCGATAATGACGGTGTCGTGACGGTCGCAAGCAGCCGCCTTCCGTATGGACATGAGGTTGCCGTCGGGTCATGGACGCATAGTACGATCCACACGGGGGTGACCTTTCCGATCTTTGAACCTTATCTCACCGGTGAACGGACGGCGCAGGCGACCGTGAGCACCGGCGCGCAAACATCGGAAAAAAGGTCGATCGCTGCGGACGGATGGGTGCACGGCGGGGCGTTGCCCGCCAAGCAGACGCAAACCGTCGGCGTAGCGGTCGAAGATCGGGTGAAAAAAGTGACCGTCGACATTATCACGACCAAGCCGCTCGCGGACGTTCATTGGATCGATCCGGACGGCAAAACGTTGACGGCGGCGGCGACCGTCACCCAAGAAGAAAACGACGAAGGGGTTTTTGGCGGCGCTTATCACCATGTCGTTCAGTTAGCCGATCCAAAAGCGGGGAACTGGACGCTGGCTCTCCAAGCGGCGACGGATGACGCCTATCTTTTGACGGCCGTCTTTGAGAGCAATAACAAGGTCGCCGTCGATCGCGAGCGATTGCCACAAGCTCAAGACGATGGCGCCAAAGTCCAGATCCAATATGTTCCCACGGTGGATAAAAATGAAGTCCGGCCGGCTTCCCTCAAGGTGACCTATCGCGTGGCGGCCGGAAAGTCGTCGCAAACCGTGAAGGCTTCGACGGTCACGGGAAGGGCGGATGGCTCCGCGACACTGTCGTGTGATAAGGGCGCCGTTTGCAATGTCACGATCGACTTGGAAGGCGTGACCGTTTCCGGCCAACCGTTTAAACGGACGGTCATCGATTCGGTCTACGGCAAGTAAACGGCCAACGTTCAGACGGTACAGGATGGGCGGCATAGGAAGCGGGTACGGCAATTTGTGCCATCTTCGCCCATGAAGCGGGAAGGCATCGGTTTGAATGGAACGGCTGTTTCGCCGAGCCGGCCGCCGGCTTGGGCGCTCATCACATAAAAAAGGGAGGCTGGGACAAAACCCAGTAGGCTAAATTGAAAAGAGTGGTACCCACCAAAACATGTTGGTGAAGGTACCACTCTTTTTTATTGGTTTTCAGAAGTCAAATAAGGATACCTTCTGATAAAATTAAAATATAGCCAATTTACTTATCGGAGGTATCCTTATGTTTCAATATTATAACATGAATCAAGTGGTTTTGCCCCTAGATTTAGAAATTAAATTAAAAGAAAATGACATCGCCTTTCATATTCACCACCTCATCGAACAGATTCCTGATGAAGCGTTTGAAGCCTTCCTGCGTGATACGGGTCGTCCTTCCTATCATCCTCGTATGATGATGAAGATTATTCTGTGTGCCTACAGCCAATCCGTATTTTCTGGAAGAAAAATCGAAGCCCTCCTCCAAGATAGTGTTCGGATGATGTGGCTGGCACAAGGCTATGAGCCAAGCTATCGAACGATCAATCGTTTCCGCGTTCATCCCGAGGTTCAAGAGTTATTGCGCCAGTGCTTCGTGCAATTTCGTTGTCAGCTCGTGAAAGAAAAACTCATTGACGACGAAGCCATTTTTATTGATGGCACCAAGATTGAAGCCAATGCCAATAAATTTACCTTTGTTTGGCGTAAAGCCGTTGAAAAATACAGTGCGGCTTTGGTCGAAAAGTCCAATCAAATGTATGATGAATTATTAGAAAAAGAGATTATTCCAGAAATCGAAAGAGAAAACTTAGTGGAATTATCTATCCAAGAACTCGCCGAGGTTGTTGAAAAGCTTGATGAAAAAGTTGAAGAATATGACAAAAAAATCGAAGCAAGTGAAGATGTAAACGAAAGGAAACAACTTCGCTCAGAGCGCAAAGTACCGAAACAATATCGCAAGCAGTTTCAAGATTTTGTGGAGCGCAAACAAAAATACCAAAACGACATGAAATTTGGCGAACGTAACAGTTACTCAAAGATCGATCACGATGCCACTTTTATGCGAATGAAAGATGATTATAT
>NZ_BDDQ01000023.1 GCF_002003465.1 Caenibacillus caldisaponilyticus
TTTATCCCGCGCTTCGGCGATTTCGGCATCCATCTGTTCCAAAACCATCGTCAAAACCTTGCCAAACATCTCCTGTAACACCTGAAAGACATGGCGTTCAAGCTCTTCTAAAGTCGGGTATTTCGGGTTATAATGTCCCATGTGAGGGCCTCCTTTGTACGGTTTTTTTGGACAAACTCATTGTACAAAAAAGAGGCCCTCATTTCTTGTTTTTTCTGCATTCCCCTATCGCGCTATTGCTTGGTGGCCTTGGCAGATGATGTTGGATTAAAAGCCAACACATCCGCCAAGGTTAATTTACATATATTAACTTTTATTCCTATTCTTGCTCCCACAATTATTTTACTCCTACTGGATTGAGACAAAGCAATGCCGTCCGATCCGGGTTTGGCGAAGCCCGATAATTGAGGGGATTGCAGCCAGCCGAATCCATGAAAGCCAACCGCCAAAGGCTATGGCAGCATATTGGACCTGGTACGCTTTTCTTTTTTTCAAGGCTTTGGAATGCGTTGATCCATGCGGCGGGAAACCGCGCCGGATGTGTTGGCACGACAGGGATCCCTTGCTTGCCAAAGCATGGCACGGACGCTTCCCGGCGGAGATGACGGATGAGATGAAACCATCGGAAGCCTCGGCACGTTATATTTATGCAAAAGGCGTCTTTTTGCGACCGGCTTTATTAAATGGAAAAACAGGAGCGATGGTATGGAAACGGTTCTCTATTTTTCAGACAACTTTTTTTCGGCGGGTTTGACAGACATCTATAATGAGAAGCAAGAAATCGTCGGACAGCTGAATTTGAAAAGCATCTTTTCATCCAGCCTAGAAGTCCTGAATGAATCCCATGAACCCGTGGTCACGGGGCGTTTTTCCTTTTTTACCAACCGATGGATCGTCGAAGATGGTCACGGTCGGGAACTCGGCATTTTACGGCCATGATTTTCCTTTTTCTCAAAGCGTTACGAATATCGCTCCCACGAGCACGGGACGTTCCACATCCATTCTGAGGCCTTTTCAAGGCACTACGAAATTTTTAATGAAAAGAAAGAAAAAGTCGCCGAATTTGATAAAATCAGCGGCATATTTTCGGCTCCCGCGTTTCGGCTGCAAAATTGGGCCCCGATCCGGAATGAAGAATGGATCGCTGTCGTCATGGGCGTCTCCATGATACAACGGCGAAGAAGGAGCCAAGCGGCGAATGCCCATCCGCAATGATGGCCGCTAAAATAATAGAATAAAGGCCGTGCGCGTCCCTATCGCGTGGCCTTTTTACATTCATCGCTGGCTCGGAAGTCCGTTATTCTCTGTTTCATGATAATCCAAAATTTTTCCTATTTCCTTTCAAAATTTCTTTGATTAATGTCGTTTTCCCCGCTCCATTATGCCTGATCCATGCAAATAAATGTCCTTTTTTCAAGAGAATCGGAACGTGATGCAAAGGCCGTTTTGTCCCCGTAGGATACCGTCAAATTTTCGATAACGATTTCGTTTAACATGTTTCAAATCCGGCCCTGAACATCACGGTGGTTTTTCACAAGGCGAATGATCCACAAGACAAGTAAAGTCAGTGGAACAGCCAATAGAATCGCCGCGAAGAAAATATGAATAAATTGGATTTGCACTTCGCCGTTCGGCATTAATTGATACAACGAAAAGGTTTCAAATGGAAAACGGACTTGGTGCCGAACGGGGTTCTCTAAATTCTTCGCAAATAAATAAAAGGCGAGAAAAAATGCGATCACCGCATTGAGAAAACCAATGATGACAAAAACTCTTATTGTTTTCATCGGGCATTCTCCTTTAATTGTTTTTTCCATGATCTGGAATTTTTATCGAGGATGAGATTTTAGCCTTCCACAAAAAATTACCTCACGACGCTTTGGTATTACCTTATATTTTCTAATAATATTTATTTTATTTCAATTCTATTTTTCCCGATTGGCTTATTCCAGGCCGTCCCTTAACCATCCTCACCTTGCCCAATTCAAATGTGGAACATTCGTTCGATCTCATAGGAATGATATAATATACATTACGAGGAAAAGAGGAAGGAAGGATCATCATGTCAGCTCCGAATGGCCATGGCTATGAAAGCGAAGTCCGCGCCCTTTACCGCGGCTGCTGGATGGATGGAACCAACGACATGCCGAAGCGATGGCCGAACCGTTCGCCGAAGAGGGCGAACTCATCGGTTTCGACGGCAGCGAAGTCATCGGGAAACACGAAATTGTTTCACATCTTCAAGGCATCTTTGCCCATCATCAGCCTCCATCCTACGTGGCAAAAATCCGAAGCGTGCGTCGATTGGGCCCGGAAGCCGCACTCTTGCGGGCGATCGCCGGCATGGTGCCGCCCGGTCAGGCCGACCTTAACCCCAATCTCAATGCGCACCACACCGTCGTTGCCGTGAAACGCGAAGGCCGTTGGCAAATCGCGTTCTTTCAAAATACCCCCGCCCAATTTCACGGAAGGCCGGATTTGGTCAAGAAATTTACGGAGGAGTTACGTCAGTCATTATAAAGCATGATGCAAAAAATCCCTTCACATCGAAATGGAAGGGATTTTTTAAATGAGCTATTTAAATTGAAAAAGCCGTAAAAAACATCCGAGTCCGATGAGCAAACGTGTCAGTCGCCGGCTCGTTCCGATTATACGTTAATTATTTTGTCGCCTAATCCGCCGGATCACGAGGCGTCGCGGGCGCTTTTCACCGGTTGCCAAGCCAAGATGTTGTCGACCAAAAACAATCGGATCCCTTTTCGACGATAACAATATGCCTTCAACAACCGGCCTTTCGCTTCCAGCACACGGATGTGCCGCTGGCTTAAGGCACCATTTCGGTCCATATAAATGATTTCCAGCACGTCCTGCGCGCGGATTTCCATGGCATCCGCCTCCGATAAACGAACATTTATTCTGGTATTATTATATACGAATAAACGTTCGCTATGCAAAGGCTCAAGCGGAGGCGTCCATCGCCTCACAGAACATTCATGGCACATCGCGTACGGCTGGCCGACGATCCGAGACGGTTTACGATCAACATCCAAAACGCCCTCCCTCTACACCAAATGATCGATAAAGTCCGCCAGACCGAAAACCTTTTTGCCGGCGCGCCCGACCGTCGTCTCGGCGGCGATCATGGCGTTCAGAATCGCTTCTTCCGTCGCTTCGGCGGCGGCATGGAAGGCGGGATCGAGGTCATCATCGGCCATACAGGCGAAGGAAATCAGCCGGCCGCGCTGGCCATGAGGCATTTTGTGCGCCGTCGTAAACCCGATGGCGATGTCGCCGCTGCCGTTTCCGTAATATGACCCCGTGCGCGCCAAACCGATGCCCGTCCGTTTGATGATCCGCAATAATTGCCGGTGAGTGACCGGGAGATCCGTAGCGACGATGATGATGATTGAACCGCGTTCCGGATCGGAATCCTCCGGCCTCGGCCCGTTTGAGATTTCCGCCCGAACGCCCTCTCCGCGGCCATCGGCGCCCTTTTCCCACACCGATGGCTTAACGGCTTCCGCTCCATCTGGCCCCGGCGAGCGGCGCGCCGTCCAACTCACCGGTTTTTCGCCTTCGCTCCCGCCCCTGTCCGGTTCCGTCCGCGCTCCGGCATCAGCGCCTTCTCGCGCCTTCATCCATTCTCGAATCAGCGGTCCGACGCGGCGCCCGTCCAGAATAAAATCATCCAAACGGCCGAAATTCGCCAAAACGAGCACGCCCAATGCATACGTGCCGAACGGCAAGCGAATGAGCCGCGACGCCGAGCCGATGCCTCCTTTCAATCCAAAAGCGACCATGCCGGTTCCGGCGCCGACCGCCCCCTCCGCAAAAGCGTGGGATGCTTTCTCAAGCGCCTTGAGCACATGTTCCTGCCTGACATAGCCCGCGCGAATGTCGTTAAGAAGCATATCGTTGCATTCAGCGACGACCGGGTTGACCGTCCCGGTCGTTCGCCCGATCTCCGGATTGCTCCGGAGTATGTATTCGACAACGGCATCCGCCGCAATGCCGACGCTCAACGTATTCGTCAGAATGATCGGCGACTCAAGCGAACCGAGTTCATTGATCTGAACGGTCCCGATCGTTTTGCCGAAACCGTTGAAAACATGGCTCGCGGCGACGACTTTTTCACGGAACACATTGCCGCCGTGCGGTAAAACCGCGGTCACGCCCGTTGCTTGCTCCGCCCCTTTCAAGGTGACGTGCCCGACGCGGACGCCTTTCACGTCGGCGATGGTGTTCGTCTCTCCGGGCGGCATCTGGCCGATGAGGATGCCGTAATCCCGAATCCGCCTCGTTTTTTTCATGGTCCTTCCCCTCCGGTTTTTACCCGATTTTACCAATAGCTTACACGTTCCGCCGCGCCTGTTTGACTTTTCCCGTGAACGTCGGGAACCGGCCTGCCCCGCTACGGATGCGTTCCAAGGCGTGGGAGCGGCCCGTTTACGACGCGATCATCTGGGTCATAACCCTTGTGGAGAAATGTTACTCACCATCCAACCGCTTTTTCCGGCCAATGAAACAAGCGGCGCCACGAGTCTTCAATGGATATTCCGTTTTTTAAACTGTCCGCCCTTGACATCGTGAATGTTGCCGATGGCGAGAAACGCGTTCGGATCGATGCCGTTGACAATGCTTTTTAATTTCGCTTCTTCCAAACGAGTGATCACGGTAAAGATCACTTGTTTTTCATCGCCGGAATACGCGCCCTCCCCGTTCAGATAGGTGACGCCGCGGCCCAGCCGGTCGTTCAACGCGTCGCCGATTTCTCGATGTTTATCGCTGATGATCCAAACGGATTTTGATTGATCGAGCCCTTCAATGGTAATATCGATCGTCTTCGTGGCGATGAAATAAGCCATGAGCGAATACATGGCGCGGTCCCAACCAAAAACGAAACCGGCCGCCGATAAGATGAAGACGTTGATAAACATGACGATCTCGCCGACAGAAAAAGGCGTCGCTTTATTGACGAGGATGGATAAAATTTCGGTTCCGTCCGTTGAACCGCCGTTGCGGATGACGAGCCCCACCCCGACTCCGACGAGAATGCCGCCGAACACCGTCGCAAGCAACAGATCATTCGTCAAGGGTTTGACCGGCACCAATAGACTCGTAAACAACGACATTAAACCGATCCCATACAAGGTCGTCAAGGAAAAGGTCTTGCCGATTTGTTTATAGCCGAGCAAGAAGAAAGGCAGATTGAGCAAGATGAGGAAAATGCCTAGAGGCAGACCTAAAAGGACCGAAAGCATGATCGAAATGCCTGTGATGCCCCCGTCGATAATGTGGTTGGGGACGAGAAAAATCTCGAGGCCGACCGCGACGAATAACGCGCCGATCGGAACAAAAATGCAGCGGTTGATCACATCTTTTTTTCCCTTTTTATTCGCTTTGATCATCGCAACATTGTTCATAAGTGACCTCCTCAATATCGATGTTCGTGACATGGAACAAGGCCGGTTGCCGTATGCGTTGAGGGGAAGATGCTGAAACGCGAGCGCGCCCATGAGCGGGGCATTGGCCAGATTTTGATCCGTCCTTTGCCGTACGGGGCAAAATCAGAGGACCGAAAAAATCCAATTTGGCCGAAGTGAAACGGGCAGCAGAGTGCTGCCGGACAACGGGTTGGCCGGGCAGAAAATTCTCCCGTCGGCGTACCGCGGTGAACCACCGAGAGCAGGCCGCATGATCCGCTTTTCGTACACCCCTAATACTATTATCCTTAAAATCCAAAGAACATTCAAAACATCGCTCTTGCCTTTCCCCATCCAATCCATGTGAGTACGTCTAAAAACGCTTCCGGAATTGGGGACACTCCCTCTTGTTCCTCAGTGTCGTCAGAAGCGAGCAAGGCGTTTGGCAAACAATGCGGCAGCCACGCCTCGAGCCCCAGATACGGACCTTGGGCGATTTGCCCTCCAAACGGGTCCATTCGAAAGCCGATGCTGTCTTTTCGCCCCCCAAATTCGCTGCGCTTCAGCTTGTCCACACACGTGGCTCAAAGCGGGACATCATGCCTGACAAGCGGCTGCCAGTAAGCAGAATCTCCGATCAGAAAAGCGGATGGACAGGGACGCTTGTCCCTGTCCGGCGCCTTCCTTTCATGGAAAGCCTCCAAGACAAGCGATGAACGGACGGCGCCGGATCGTCCATCGGTTTCCCGAAGAAAGCCGATGGAGGCGCATTCCGTTCCGCCGCATCGTCGTCTGTACGGACTTTCCTTATCCTTCACATCAACCTTACTCTCCGTTTTTCAAAAACAGCGACTTCATCGTTTCCACCAATCCGACCCCGTAAATCGCATATTCGATGCCGCGTAAAGTGGTGTCAAAGTTGATTTTCTCATCTTGAAAACAAGAAAAGAAAATCCCGAGCACGATCGCAAGGATGGGTAAAAAACGTTTCGGCAGCTTCAACGCCCTTCGTATGGCATAGAGAACAAACGCGAGCGCTATATAGATGCCGAACGTGAGTGTGAACAGATCATCCATAACAACCGCTCCTCTAAACTAATAGAGGGCATTGAAAGAGAAGGCCTGTAAAGCGATTGATGTGAAAGCACCCTCCCTATAATCTATGAAACAAGTCTCGAAAAAGCGCGGGCCGTCCGAAAGAAAAGGCGTAGACAAGCGGCGCGTCGATTCTAAAAGGCAGGCCGCCAAGCCCATGCCCGACGGGAGTGAGCAAGCGCGGCCGATGCGGGCCGCCGCTGCGCTGAACGCTCCGCGGCGCGTCACAGAACCTGGCTTATTAATGAAAAACGGCGGACGACACAGCGTCCCACCGCCCTTTGTACAAGGATCCCGTCCGCATGCCATTTGCCTATTTTTAAAAACCGTTATATTTGTTCCATACATGATGGCGAGATCGGACATATGATGCAGTGACACTGAAACAAAGGAGTGATTGGGATGGTCTTTCCGGCTTGGGGAGGTTTCGGCGGTTATGGCGGCGGCTATGGCGGTTACGGCGGTTATGGCTGCGGATGTTCCGGTTATGGGGGATATGGTTTCAACTTCGCGTTAATCGTCGTTCTGTTTATCTTGTTGATCATCGTTGGAACGGCATACGTCTGGTAAGCCATACTTTTTCCGGTCCGCACAGGGCCGGAAAACTTTTTAAATGCCCTTATCCGGTGCCGTTGCGTCGCGGATCGCTGACATCGCCGGTCTTTCCAAGCAAAACCGCCGCAACGGAATGGCCATCATTACTTTTTTCGAAAGTCGTTAAAATCGGCGGGATGGAATGGCCATTCAAGCGAAAAGCGCTATCCTCATTTTAAACAACCCGGCGTTCCCGCCCCATTCCAGAATACGGCCCGTCCTTGATAGGGCTCTTTCCTTTATAAATAGGAAAGGCCAAGAAAAGATCTCGGCCCGTGAACAAAATGGCTGAATGTACGGTTATGTCTGTCGGCCTTAACGTCCGCCCCCGTGATGCCCCCAATGATGGCCGTATCCGCCATGGGGATACCAACCGTGATGGCCGTAGGGGTACCATCCATGATGGCCATAAGGATACCCGCCATGATAACCGTAGGGATAGCCGCCGTGATAGCCATAGGGATACCCGCCGTACGGATAGTGCTGATAACCGTGCCAACCGTAATGCCCGTATCCGCCCCCGGGACCATAGCCTCCATGCGTCCCTCCGGGTCCAGGATCAAACCGCTCATATCCTCCATAATCCGCCGCGTCGTAACCTATGGGTTGGGGCCAAACCGGCGTCCAGGCTCTTTGTCCTTGCTCGTTGTTAGCCGTTTGTACACCCGCGGCCCCTTTTCCGTCACTGGCGACATTCTGCGAATAATCGTTTTGCCAACCGCCTCCGTTGCTCATAATTCCCATTACCTCCTGCTGTTTTTCTCTTGGCACCCAAGACAGGGGCAAAAAGCCTTTATCCACCATCGGACAGGCCAACCCCAGTTGTTCCGAAACCAGATCAGGTAATGAATTCGGCATGCGTCACTGTCGTTTGCCTATCGTTCCCTGCGAAGGAAGATGGAAAAAAGCCCAGGGAATCCCCCCTCTCTAACCACCTATTAGCAACATATTCACTACGTCGGGAATTTGTAACTTCGTCCTCACCGATTGATTTGTCCATCCTGAAAAAACTTAACGGGAAAAATCGTTTTTTCTCGGCGTTATGTGCCTGCATCCCCGATTTTTCTTGCGGGCGCGGCTTTAGTCGAGCGTTCATGAGCAAGGCTGGACGAGGCATTCTTTAAGGAAACAGTGAAATCGATTCCATTTTGACGGTTGGGTGGGCCGTGCGCCATCTGGAAGCTCGGCATGAGGGTAAACAAGGCTCTTCCGCCATGCTGTCGAAAACGGCGCATGACGTCGAATCGCCGGGTAACGGCGGAAGTGTCGGGTCCGTCGATGCGGTCCGTTTTTCAGGAGAAGGAGGCCGTCACCTCTTGATTCGAGATGATGAGAGTGCGTTCCTTAAACTCGGGGACTTCTGGTCCTGGGATCCATGCCGTTTGGCTATCCTCCTGGAAAACAGAGGGGAAAATGGGGCGTAAAGGTTTGATGCCCATTTCCTGTTCACCGCTTAGAACGCCGGGAGTATAAAGAACGGGATGCAAACGATGGAAGCATGGGGGCGGCCACCACAACCGTCCCTTCGTGTGGAAAAGGCATTTAATGAACGGGATGCAATCATGGAAGGACGCATGCGAAAAGGCAACAAGCGAGCGCCCGTCCGGACGCCCGCATCTGCCGACTTGTGCTGAATTATTATACGTATGGCGAAAGGTCAATGCATTCTCCGGGACGGTTCCAACCACGGCTTCCCACGAACCGTTTAATGCGTCGCAGATTTTAAGAAGCGCGGGAAACGCAACACGGCCACAAAAAGCCCGGCGAAGCCGAACGCGGCAAGTACGGCCAACGAACGCCAAATGTCGCCGACATCCGCTCCATGAACGATGATGTCCTGTAGGCCCCTCAGCGCCCAATATTGAGGGGTGAAATAACCGATGTTTTGAATGAAGAACGGCAGTAGGTAGGATGGCATCCATAAACCGCCGACCATGGCCCCGGCGAGTGCGATAAGCTGCGTGATCGCCATGCCTTGATTCTCGCCGCGGACGAGCACAGATAGCGCCAATCCGACACCGGTTCCGCACAAGCTCAATCCAATGATGAGCATGCTGAGCGCAGACAGGTGACCCAGTTTTAAATGATAGACGAAATGGCCGAAGCCTAAAAGAATAATCGATTGGACGATCACCGCGATCACGAAGGGAACCCACATCCCGACCAAATACGGGAGCGGCTTCATCGTCGTGCTTTGAATTCTGGAGAGTAAACCGGATTCTTTTTCTTTAAAGAAGCGTTTGGTCATCGAGATCATGATATAGAAGATGAACATGACCGTCATGCCGGGAACGACTTGTGAGATATAATCGATATGTTCTCCTGTGGTATTGATGTTTTGGATTTGAATGGGCGGCGTTAACGTTTTGACGGCCTGTTCCTTGTTTTCCCCTAATGCCGTCAATGACTTCGCCAATTTGGCTTCTCGATAGCCGTTGGCGATGTTTTTTAAAACGGCCTCGATCGCGCTCACTTCCGAGCTCGCCGCCGGATCGCGATAAAGTTTGACTTGAGCTTGGCGCCCTTCTTTTATCGCTTCTTCAAACCCTTTATTGATGACGAGCATCGACGCCAGTTGGCCTTTTTTTATTTTATTGATCAAGGAAGACAAATCCGCAGATGATTCGTTTTTTAAGTGGATTCCGTCCGTTTTTTTCAACTGTTTCAAAAAAGTTTGCGACAATGCGGTATGATCCTGGTCGACATAATGAATTTCGACGGACAGGTCATTGCCTTTGTTGAACAGGCTGCCGAACATGAGCATAAACAACATCGGCATGATCAGGAGAAAGAAAATATTTCCTTTTTCCTTGATCATCAACTTTAATTCTTTTACAATGATCGCCTTCATGACATCCTCCTCCGGGGTATGTTCCCCAGCGCGTAAAAGCGCTCCCTGATAACCAATGAATTTTTTCTCATAGACAAAGCGGGCATCTTGTGCCCTTTATTCGTCGCGCAAGGCCGTGCCCGTGACGGACAGAAAGACGTTTTCCAATGAGGGACGAACGATTTCGATTTGCTTGACGTCCCAGCGACGGGCGGCGGCCTTTTGCAAGAGAACATGCATGACAACGGCGGGGTGTTCGGTTTCCAAGAGCCAGCCCGCCCCTTCTTTCGTGACCCGGGAAACGTTCGGCACATCCGGGGCATCATTCAAGCCGCCCGCTTCAATGTAAATGGCTTTCCGGCCGTGTTTTTCGAGAAGAACGCCGAGCGGTCCCTGTGCTTTGACGACGCCGTGGTCGATAATGGCGACTTCGTCGCAGAGCGCTTCGACCTCCTCAAGATAGTGTGTGGAATAAATGATTGTGACACCCTGGCGGTTGAGATCACGAATCATTTCAAAAATGCGATTGCGCGATTGTGGGTCGATGCCGACTGTCGGCTCGTCGAGAACGAGCACTTTTGGACGGTGCAGCAGCGCACAGCCGAGATTAATGCGCCGCTTCATCCCTCCGGAAAATGTCTTGACGGCATCGTTCGCCCGCTCCGTCAAACCGGTCTGTTCCAGGACTTCGGCGATCCTTCGCCGCAATTCCGGCCCTTTTACGCCGTAAAGCTGTCCAAAAAACAACAGATTGTCGTAGGCGGAAAGCTCTTCATAGAGCGTAATATCTTGCGGAACATAGCCGACGTACTTCGCCACCCAATCCTTTTGACCGGACACGTCGCGGCCGAGCAGGTCCACCCGCCCCCCATCCGGCTTGATGATGCCCGTCAAAATCTTCATCGTCGTCGACTTGCCGGCACCGTTCGGGCCGAGCAGACCGAACGAAGACCCGCTTTTCACTGAAAACGCGACGCCGTCCAGCGCTTGTTTTTTCCCGAACGCCTTCTTCAATCCGGTGACCTTTAGAATCGCCTCTTCTTGATGCACGAATGCCCTCTCCCTTCACGGGGGACAGTCCCCCAACGCTTTAAAGTGGTAAATCGCCAAAATCCCTTATAAATCAAGGGATATAGTTCTTCAGTTGTATAACAAAAATACACCATACAGCTTATGAAAATTAATTCTTTCGGTCTAATTTTTGGGGACTGTCCCCTACAAAGATAATTTCTTTTCTAGCAAGTAGGCCGTATAGCGAAGGATGCCGAAACCGATGAGCCATCCCACCAAAATGATGGCGATAGAGGACGCCCCATAGGGAAACCAAACGGCATGGATTTGGCCGGAAAGCACCGCATAAAGGCCTTTTTTGGAAGATATCGCGTTGAACCCCCAATAAAAGAAGCTGCCCAACACCATAATCACGAACCAGAGGATCGGAAAGATCGGCCTGAGCATTGTATATTTGACCGTCCCCGTAAATAAACCGAGCGAAATGATGAACGGCGAGAGACCGAGCAATAGTTCATACCAGCCCACGCCGGCTTTGATAAACTCCAACACGTCACGCGCGCTAAATCCGGCTTGAAAGACGGCGATCGTGCTGGCATACAGCAAAGCCAGGATAAAAACGGCGACGAGGATCGCGATCGCTTGCAAAAGCGCGCCCAAAAACTTGGCCGCCACCAATTGAAACCTAGGATACGGCAGCGTCAACCACCAGCCATTGGTGTTGTTGTCCCACTCTCTTTTGACGTGCCCATACCCCGAGAAAAAGATGATGTACGGCAAACCGAGCGAGAAAAACCAAATGTTGGTCAACCCGAAATCATCTTTCATGGAAGCATAGAAAATCACGGCAAACGCGGCGATGGCCATGGTGATGATATAGCAGATCCACCACTTTTTCGGAATCCTGCGCCGCGCCGCTTTGGATCGATTGCCCACCCAACGCCATTCATGGCGGACGAGCTGCCAAAATATATGCGACGGCATCACCTTTTTAACCTCCTCTTGTAAAACGTCTTGAAGATGTCGCGCAAGGAACCGTGCTCCGCCCGCAACGCTTCGGTCTCCCCCGACAAAATGACCCGGCCGCGGTCGATAAACACCGCATAATCAAAAAGGCCTTCCACCTCATGAATTTCATGGGTGCTGATCAAAATGGTTTGCTCCCTGTCTTCCAGGAAATCAATCAAACCTTCAATGATTTGTTCGCGGGAAAGCACATCAATGCCTAAAAACGGCTCATCCAAAATGACGAGCGGCACTTCACGGGAAAGACATAAGAGCAGCATTAAGCGGGCTTCCTAGCCACGAGACATGCCATTGACCTTCAAATCCATGTCAAGTTCCATAAAATCGGCCAGCCGTCTCGCCGCCTCCATATCGAATCCCGGCAAAAAAGCATCCGCCCATTTCATCGCTTTTTCAACGGTATGATTCGGGTACCAGCGCGCACGATCGGGAAGATAGGCGATGTCGCGATTGGTTGCCCAACCGGGTTTTCGACCGAGCACCTCAATGTGACCGCTGTCCGGCGCGACCAAACCTGTCATCGTCCGAAAAAAGGTCGATTTGCCGCAACCGTTCGGACCGAGAATGCCGACGATGCGATGCATGGGAATTTCAACGGTCAAGTGATCCAACGCCGCTTTATTTTCATAGCGTTTGACCAATTGTTCGCAGCGCACACAGATGTTTGTCATCCGCGCTCCCCGCTCCTTTCATCGATTTTCTTTTTCACATAGGCCGCCACATCGGACCACGAATATCCCAAGCTCTCCATTTGCGATAAAAAGGCGTCGATGTAGCGGGCGGCCAATTCTTGCCGAAACGTTTCAACGCGTTCCTTGGAAGAGGTGACGAACGTGCCCTGGCCGCGCCGCTTTTCCGTCAAGCCGTCGCGTTCCAACTCTTGATAGGCCCGCATAACGGTATTCGGATTGATTCGCAACTCATGCGCAAGTTCGCGAACCGAGGGAATCTTTTGACCCAAACCGATCTCTCCTTTAGCAATGGCGCTCCGTATTTGTTCCAATATTTGTTCATATAACGGCTGGCTGAAATCGATCTGAAAGCGGATCGAACCTATCCTCTGTTCTTGCATACGCTTCCCCCATTCGAGCTCCTATCTGGGGCTTTGGATTTTTGATGAACCGTCTGAATTTGCAGGGTTTGGCGTGAAGATCCCGTTCCGTTTTCCATTGACATGGCTAGCTTTAAGCCATGACCGTTCGCGTCAAACCCATTTTCAGCTAATCACCGAATCGCGGTTTTACAGCCGCCTCCGCCCATCATTTGCGAAGGTCCAGCATTCCATTCGGTTTAAGTGTATTATATCACTTAATACACTTAATGCAAATAAATTTCGGGGGACAGTCCCCCGATGCTTTAGAGTGTTGAAGCAAAAAAGTCTTTATATATCAAGGAATTAGTTCATTGGTAGTAATGATAAATATCTATTAAAATTACTCCATTTGACCTATTTTTTGGGGACTGACCCCACTTCCAGGGCGTATTTAATCGTGGCCACGGTGCCGACGCCGTACAATGCGTATTTTATTCCCGTAAGCAAGACGTCCGCCGTAAAGGCGCCGGCCTCAAACCAGGCGTACAAGACGCCGAGCAGGATCGCCACCAGCGGAATATAACGATTGCTGATCGACGTTGCCTCGCGCAACGCGTACAACACAAACGCCAAGGCGACATAGGCGCCGAAGTCCAATGACAACAATTGATCCATCAACGATTCACCTCACAATCATGAATGCCGTTTTTTTGCAACGGATTCCGACTTGTGGCCGCTGCCCATCCCGCATCCGCATCGCCGCGATGGGCATCACGGTCAACCATGGCGACGGCGCTCGATGCCGGGCGCAAAGAACGCCGTCGCAGCAAATCGCATCATGGCCAACGCCCGCAGCCGCAAGAAACGCCGCCCGCCGTCCTCGCCTTCCGCGGCGACAAACGGGTGAACGGGACGAGTTAATATTTATCTATGGCGATTCAGATCATAATATTCCGTTGCCTCTGTACCTTTCCCTATCATCCACGCCGATTCCTGCCTTTCATCCCAAGCACTCCGCCAGCCGTGCCCAAAAAAGACTTTCTATAAAAGCGGCGCGGTGAAACATTCCCCGCAATAAGCCTCCCTTCTTCTCGTTTCCTGGAACCCAATCTCCCGGATGAAAAATCAACCCTTTCAAAAAAGAAAAGCCGCAACGCGCGGCCGAACAAAGCGTTATCTCCTTTTCATGACCCACTATCACGGGCAAGCAATCGGAGGCGCGACAAACGCCGCGCCTCAATCATAAGACTATGTGCCTTCGCGCACTTCACCGCCTCACATACAAGACAAATGCCCCTCTTCCAATGACCCGGGGAAAGGACCCAGACAAGGATAACCGCCTGCTCATACGATGCATTAACTTGAAACAAGGAGGGGAAAGATTTGGTGTGGCCAAACAGCGCATATGGTGGTGCGGATGGATATTGGGGAGCAAATGCGCCCCACGGTTACGGCATGCCGGTAGGCGGCTATCACGGTTATGGCTATCCGGTAAGCGGCGGCCATTACGGTTACAGCTTATCCGGATGCGGATGTCCGAGCTATGGCGGATATGGGTATTACCCGACCGGTTACGGTTATAACTTCGCATTGATCGTCGTTCTCTTCATTTTGCTCATCATCGTCGGAACCGTGTACGTTTACTGAAACGGGACGAAAGGCGGCGATTCGGCGATCCACGGCGCACGTTCGCGCGGTGCGCCTAGCTTTTAGGTGCAATAAAAGAAAAGGATGGTAAAGAAAGCCCTTTTCCCATCCTTTTCTCATTTCTAATCTTTAAGTTATAAGGGGCGGGCTTAGGCGCTATAGCCCCGCCTTCTCAATCCCATTTATTGTCAGCCAATAGCGACCGATATTCTTCGTGGGACATCAAATAACGATACATATGGCGGCTGATCAGCCGGCTGCCCGCTGCATTCGGATGGATATGATCGGCCATATATCCCCTTTTCTGCGCGATTTGGAACGTCGCGCCCAGCGCTTTCCGATTCGAAACGAGCCCGGTGTCGTAGTCTTTCGCATAGTTTTTCAAAACGCCGGAATAGGCCTGGAGCGGCCGGTTATCGCCGAAGATGGCGTTCGGTATGATGACGACGATGCGGCAGCCCGAGCGCCGAAACGGATCCAAGTAACGCGTGAGGGCCGTTTTATACTCGCTCGCGCTCAGAAAACGGCGGTCATTCATTCCGCCATTGAAAAGAAAGAGATCGGGCTTGAGCGCCGCCAGCCATTTTTCCTGCATCGTATGGTTTAACCCCGCAAACCAAGCCAGCTGGTCGCCGCCCTGTCCGATGCGGCTGACGATCACCCCGCGGTCATTGTAAAAATAACCGCCAAAAAGGATGACTTTGCCGTTGATGCGGCGGATGACAAGGGCACGATTTCCCCGGTGTTCCGGAAGCGGGACGACGCCCAGATCGCGGGGGCCGTCGGTAACGACCTGCTTAAACGGGCCGCCGCGATAGCCGACTTGAAAACTGCCGCCGTCGGGATGGATGAGGTAAAATAATTTCCCATGCTTCCATGAATCGTTCAGACGAATGATGGCGCGGTCCCTTACCCCGTGATAAGTGTACAGACCTTTCATGTCCAAACTGTAAAGCGCGGGGGGCGCGGCCGGCGGCAAATCATTGATTTCCTTTAAATGCCGCGAATACCACAATCGACCGCCGTCCTGTGAAAAATACCGGGAATCAAAGGGAATATATCCCGGACCGCCGTCGCCAAAACGTTTTTTTAAGCGCGGAATGAAATCGTCCAAATAACGGCTTTTGGTCGCGGCGTGCAACGGTCCGTTCGTCAAACTGTCAATCCCTGCCATCACGAGAACCGGCTGCGACGAGACATCTTTGTTTCCGGACGCCAAGCGCGGATGAACGACACCCACGACAAGCGTCGCGCCGATCGCAAGGATGGCGATGAGGAGCATCAACCACTTTTTCATTGTTCCGTTACCGTCGTCTGATGGACGGTTCCGATTCCCCCCTATATGTTTGCACGTCTTTTAGGGCGATTTATTTATCATTTTATTTATTGGCAATGGACGAACAGCCTGCTTTTGTTAATTTTTGATGAACTTTTGCGGATATGAGAGGGAATTTTTGACGATTATGTGACAGATCACCGCTGCGGCGCTGGCGACACCCGAAAAAAAGAGGTGGGCAAGCGAAGACCTTGTGACGTACCCCCTTTTAATCCCAAAGGAAAGGACCGCTTTCCCCCGAAGCGGTCCGATTATTTTTTGGGCTAATTTGACACAACAGCGATGGCTCCCTCATTTTGGAACTCAATCTGTTGTTATGGTGGGGAATCAAACGACGGTCCTCTTCCAGACGTTTAGGCTTCCCACAACCGATTCCGCCTCACTTTCGAATACGCCGAACGATTAGGAAGCGTTTGATTGAGAAGTTCGGTTCCCTTGATTGCTAAGCAGCAAGCGGCTCAAAGCGATTGATAACCTTGATTACCAGTAACCGGGAAAACCTCCGAAACCACCTGGACCTCCGAAACCTCCGAAACCGCCGTAACCGGGGAACCCTCCGAACCCGTGACCGGGAAAACCTCCGAAGCCGCCGAAACCTCCGAACCACGGACGAAACCATGGGCGAAAAAATGGACGATGGAAGCCGCCGCCAAAAAACGGAGCGCCCCAAAACGGAAAGGCCCGTTCGTCGTCCGTTTGCGGTAATCCGCTAATCGGTGTCGCCGTCGCCGGATAATTGCCATAGCCGTACTCCGCTGATGGCACAAAATATTGGTTGTTCATCATGAACTCTCCTTCGCTGTTTATAGGTCTTTTGCGGAATTCCCAAAACAAGAATGTGCGCTTGCCGTGGGAACAGCCGCCCTGATTCGTGAGCATTATATGCAGCCGCCGCCAATTCGGGAGTAAAACGCCGCTATTTTTTCGGCCGCACGATGACTCGACAGACATCCCCGCTGCGGATTTTTGAAACGGCCCTTCATTGCCCCTTCTCTGGCGATGGACCGAAAAAAGGCAAACCGCAAAACCCACGCCGAGCAGTTCGGATGGACACTCAGGCTATCAGAGAAGCCCAATCCTTCCGCTTATTAAAAGCGCGACAATCAGCAACCCCCGCCGCTTATTATAAGGAGCATCCAAGCCATCCGCTGACTTTCCGGCGTTTTCGACGATCTGTACGCCGCAAATCGAACAACCTTCCGCCGCTTTTTATGGCACACACAAGCCGCATGACTTTAGCCGCCTATTGAACAAACAGCAACCCCTTCAACGCTTTAGCTGGCATCACAGGACACACTTGCGGCGCGGGAGCCGAAACCCGTTGGCGCCATCCGCTGTTGGCCAAGATCGGCCATGATCCGTGGCGCCCCTTTACACCCGCCGGACGCGGCACGCGTCTCCTTCGCATTGGCCGACCGGAATGATGCGGCGCCGATGGGCAATCCAATCATAAACTTTATCCCCGACTTTCAATTTTTGGACTAAATAAAGCAAGGGATACAGCGGCCAGAACACCGGGACGCGGCGCGCGATTTCCACGATCGAACCGATTCCCGAAAACGCCTCGCCCGTTGCGGCGTCGAGCGAATACAGCCGGCGCTCCGCTTCATTTTCGTCCAACCGGTACAGCGCGCGAAGCTGTTCGTCGCGCAGCGGCATAAAGCGCAAGGCTTTTCGACGATCGGCCTTTTCGATGATCCGTTTGGCGCGTGTGCACAACGGGCACCAATTATCGTAAAAAACGAGCAAAACTTGTTCGGACATGGTTCAAACCCCTTTTATAACAGTATAAGCCTCGGGAATCGCCTTCGTCTATTTTCCGGCTGCCGTCCGTTTCCAAGCGGTTGTGCTCCGTTGTTCACCCGTCCGGCCACGTGAAAAAGGCGCCTCCTCCATGAAGAAGGAAGCGCCATAGCACCATTTTGAAAAAGCCGGATGCCGAATCGATCGCACGGGTGCACCACTTAGTCGGACGCCCTCGGCACCGCGGCTTTCTCGACCGTTGATCAAAACAACATATAAATCAGAAACAGCGCGGAAAGCACGAAGCGGTAGATGGCAAAGGGCGTGAGCCGGACTTTTTGCAGCAACTTCAGGAAGTACTTGATCGCCAGCATCGCCACGATAAAGGCCGTGACAAAACCGGTCAGAAACAGCGGAATGTCCGAAACCGACAGCTGGTCAAGGCTTTTGATAAGGTCGAGCCCCGTCGCCCCAATCATCATCGGTACAGCGAGGATAAAGGAAAATTCCGCGGCCGCCTTATATCCCGCACCGATTAAAATGCCGCCGGAAATCGTGGAACCCGAGCGGGAAAAGCCGGGCCAGAGCGACAAGCATTGAAAAAGTCCGATCTGAAACGCTTGTTTATATGTAATGCGATCCAAGCTGTCGCTCGCCGTTTGTCTGTGCTTTCGGTCCGCATAGATGAGGAGAAGGCCCCCGGCGACGAGCCCGATGAGCACGGTCGTCGGCGAAAACAGGTATTCTTTAATGAAATCATGCAAGAGAAGCCCGAGCACGATGGCGGGCAATGCGGCAATAATCAAATGCAACAGGTTCAGCGGATGTTTTTCCCCTTCAATCTTTGCCAAACCGAACAAGCTGAGAAATCTCTTAAAATACAAGACGACGACGGCCAAAATCGAACCGAGCTGAATAAAAATCTCGAAGGTTTTCGCCTTTTCTCCGGTAAATCCGATCAAATCGCCGACCAAAATTAAATGGCCGGTCGATGAAACCGGGGCAAATTCCGTCAGCCCCTCGACAATGCCTTCAATGATCGCTTTAATGAAATCCATCTCTTTCGACTCCTCTATGAATGGTCCTCTATACAAAATAACCGATGGAAGGCGATTCGACAACCAGGAATCGACCGCCCGCACGGATTCCCCTTTCTAAAGACCGCTTTTCACCTCAAAAAGTTGGATGGATATTTTTCCCTTTTTATTCGTTTTCCGCTCTTCACCATCATAAAGAAAACGAATATCCATGAAATAAACCCGCCGTTCGACAAACGGGTGGATGGCGATCGATTTTGCCGGTTTTTCGTAAGACAGCTCTCAAAAACGCCTCTTTTTGCCGACCATTTTTTCCCATATCTTCGCGCCGAAAAATATTGTTTACATTTATATATCCCATGTTACAATTAAGTTACAAAGATTAATAAAGGATGAATCCTATGCGGTACATAAAAACGGTGCTTTTGTTTTTCATCCTCATCGGGCTGAGCGGCTGCTCCTTTGCGCCGCGCGCCGAACAGCCTTCCAAACCCAGCGAGGAAAATAAAGGAAAAGCGACGGCCGCGGCCGTCAAGGCGCAACCCCTCGTCCAGGAAACAGAGCGCCACGCCCGCGATGACACAAGCGGAATCAGCGCCGAGGACAGCGCCGCGGTAAACATCGTCGGCACTTCGCGCACCGTGATCATTATAAAAACGCCTGCCGGTCAAGCCCAAAGCGTAAACGATTCGGCCGTCCAAAAACAGCCCGCGACGGCTGACCAACAGACCTCCGCGCATACCACGTCCGGCAATGAGAAAACCACACAGACGAACGCCACAACGCCAGGAACGTCGAGCGGGAAAACCGATTCCGCGGGCGGCGTTGAACAAACGACGGATCATCAGCCGAATGGCGAGCGCCCCTCCGGCGCCGATCCCACGCCTGGAGATGGATTGAACGGCCATAACCCGCCCGCCACCGCCGTGGATTTGGCTTTTTTCAAAAAGCATTTATTAAAAGGGATGACGAAGGCCGATGTCGGCCTCCTCATTGGTCCGCCCGATCAAACCGGTCAGGCCGACCAATCCGGAGAGCCGATCAGCGTTTATTACTTTCTCAATGACCCGTCTTACGTGCCGAACCATCCCGCTGACTCCGTCGACGAGGAAGGCCTCCTTGCCGAGAAGGTGAAATTTCAGCTCGTCATCACTTGGGACGACAACGGCGTCATAAAAAGCTACATCGTCTTTTACAAACAAGACGGCCGCATCGGCGAATGGAAGAGAAAATTTTACTCGGGCCCGTATCCCAATGAATAAAAATGATAAAGCGCCCGCGGCTGCACCGCATTGTACAACAATAAAATAAAGAAGCGAGATCGAAACCCATAACCCCCTCATCCGCCAAGATGAGGGGGGGCTTTTTATCCGGCGCGGCCAGTACAAAATGCTGCACGCGTTCGACATCTTTGCCGCGGCTACCGCGTTTTTATCCGGCACACCCGTATAAAATGCATGTTATTTCGTTTGCGAAAGGCCGGCGGTTGATTTGGATTTTTCCTTATAATCGGACCGGCGCGGGTTTAAATGGCAGAAAATATAGATTTATTGAATCCTTGTCCGTTTCCGTTGTATTCATGGCGATTTTCGTTGAATTGTTCCGCGTTTTCATTGAATTCTCCCCTCGTTTTGTTGAATTATCCCGATTTTCATTGAATCCGTTGATCATGCAAACGAGAAACAGTCACATTTTTTCGCCGCGGGGTCATGCGCGACGTCGCCACCTGGTTGAAAGCCGGATCGGATTGTTTTGTTGCTTGACGCCGCCCGGCGCGTTAAGATCGAACTGTCGAGGGCTTTTGCGGAAAGTCCGCGCCTTGCCTTGATGTCACATTCCTTCCATCCTTGGAGGCCAACATGTTTGTATTGAGTCAAGTTCGATATAAAAACCTGTTCAACATCGATCGCTTACACATTCCCGCCGAACAAGTGACCTGCATCGTCGGAGAAAGCGGCGCCGGAAAAACGACGTTGCTCAAGCTCCTCAATCACATGATCACTTGTGACGAAGGGACGATCACCTATCGCGGCAAATCCCTGGATGATTGGCATCCCGTGGCGTTACGCCGGGAAGTCGTCATGTCACCGCAACAACCGGTTCTCTTTGGCGACACCATCCGGGACAATCTGTTGATCGGCCTGAAATTTTCCGAACAACCCCCCACCGACGATGAGCGGCTGAAAGCCGTTTTAAACCTCGTCTTGCTGGATAAAGACTTGGATGAAAACGCGGGAACCTTGTCCGGAGGCGAACGTCAACGCCTTGCGCTCGCCCGGGTCATCCTGATGGATCCTCCGGTTTACTTATTGGACGAACCGACGTCCATGCTCGACGACGATTTGGAGCATGGCGTCATGAAGCGTTTCATCGCTTACGCAAAAGCAAACCGTAAAACGGTCGTCATCGTCACCCACTCCAAAGCGGTCGCTCAACATTTCGCCGATCAAATCGTCGACATCACCGCATGGTCGAGGAAAGGCGGCGAACGGCGTGAATAAAATCATCGCTTTAGATATATGGCAGTTGGCCTCGGCCTACTTGTTCATTCTCATCCTGCTCTTGATCGTGCGTTGGAGAAAAATTCCAAGAGAAAAGGAAATCTTGATCTCGGCGCTCCGGATGACGCTGCAACTCGTTTTGGTCGGCTACGTGTTGACGTATATGTTCGACCATCCAAGCGTCTGGTTGACGCTGGCGGCGGTCGCGGCGATGGAAGCCTTTGCGATTTTCAACGTTTATAAGCGGGTCAAAGTCAAGCTGACCGCGCCGCTCAAAAGGATCGTCGCCTTTTCCATGACCGTCGGCACGCTCAGCACCTTGCTGTATTTTGATTTTATCGTCGTCCATTTCTCACCGTGGTTTTCACCTAGGTATTTCATCCCGATCGCCGGCATGATCATCGGCAATTCGATGACCGGTATCACGCTCGGCATCGGGACGCTGGCGGGCGGAATGAAAAACCGCCGCCACCTCGTGGAAGCCGCTTTGATGCTCGGCGCCACGCCGCGGGAAGCGATGCGCCCGATCGTCAACGAATCCTTCGACGCCGCCATTTTGCCGACCATCAATTCCATGGTCGGCATGGGGATCGTCTTCTTGCCGGGCATGATGACGGGGCAAATCTTATCCGGAACAAGCCCCGTCACCGCCATTGAATACCAAATCGCGGTCATGCTCGGCATTACCGGTGCGGTATCGTTAACCGTCATATTGTGCCTCCATTTCGCCGCCAAAGCTTACTTTAACCACCGCTCTCAACTCCGGGATTGAGAGCGGTTTTTTTGTGCCAAAAGATTCATTAGAAGAGAAATGCGCACTACAGCGATAAGGACGGCCGACCATCTTCCCGCGAACATCACTCCGTTCTTTGGGCTTCCGGTCATCTCCACTCCTTTTCCCGCTATTTTTTCAACGTTCCCTCCCACATCTTCTGACCCGTGCCATAAGTTCCATATTTTTTGAGAAAAACCGCCAAAAAATGGTACCCTCTGCGATCGAGCCGTCCGCTTATTTTCCCAATACACGAATTTTCAAAAATGTGTTACTGTAAGTCTACCAAACGGAAAGGAGGATCGCATCCAACATTTCTATTAATCTCACAGGGGAGGGAACAATGTTGAGAGGATTCGCGAAAAAACTGGCGTACGGTCTCGTCTCATCCGCTTTGTTGTTGATCGGTTCGTCGACCGCGGCTTTCGCACAAGAAAACGCGCATCAGCAAACGTGGAAAGCGCAAATCACCGTTAAACCCAAGCCTTTTGCCTCACCGCAATATGTCAGCGGCTTTACGCCAAGCCAGATCAATAAAGCTTATGGTTTGGACAAGCTGAACAAAACCGGTGCCGGGCAAACGATCGCGATTGTCGACGCTTACGGGAGCCCGACCATCGCACAAGATTTACAAACCTTCGACCAAGAGTTTAATCTACCCGCGGCCAACTTGGAAATCGCCTATCCCAACGGCAAACCGTCAACCAACGATCCGGGGTGGGCGCTTGAGACTTCCTTGGATGTGGAATGGGCGCACGCCATCGCCCCGCAAGCCAAAATCTTGTTGGTCGTCGCCAAATCCAGTTCGATCTCCGACCTTCTTTCAGCCATCAATTACGCCACGAACAGCGGGGCCAAAGTCGTCTCAAACAGCTGGGGCGGATCGGAATTTTCCTCTGAGTCTTACTACAACAGCTATTTCAATCACAGCGGCACCGTCTATTTAGCATCCTCCGGCGACAGCGGCGCGGGCGTTTCGTGGCCGGCTTCGTCCCCGTACGTCGTAGCGGTGGGCGGGACAAGCCTTCACACAGATGCCTCGGGGAATTACAGCAGTGAATCGGCTTGGTCGGGCTCCGGCGGCGGTTTGAGCAGCTATGAACCAAGACCCGCTTTTCAAGATCCGATTCAGCAGATCGTCGGGAGCAGGCGGGGAAATCCGGACATCGCCTTTGACGCCGATCCCAATACCGGCGTGGCGGTGTACGACAGCACGAAATATCAAGGGCAATCCGGCTGGTTTATCATCGGCGGAACGAGCCTGAGCGCACCCGCCTGGGCCGCCGTGATCGCATTGGCCGACGAAGGCCGCGCCACTCCTTATTCAAGCGCTCAAGTGCTGAATGCCCTCTACTCCCTTGCGAGCGGAGCGAATTACACCCGTTATTTCCACGACATCACGTCCGGCAATAACGGCGGTTATTCGGCGCGCAGCGGCTACGATCTGGTCACCGGCTGGGGCAGCCCGATCGGCGATCAGCTCGTCCCGGCATTAAACCAATTTTAAAAAACAGGAGACAAGGTCGACACGATCAGCCGGCCTTGTCCCCTGTTTTATCAGAAGAAAAATTATACACGCCGTTCCCGCGCTGGAGAACATCCCGTCGGAAACATAAAAGGAGCTGTGCCAAAGCGCGTTTCATGGAAAAAACGCGGTTCCTCATTTAAAACGAGAAACCGCGTTGGCAAAACGGATTATGTATGGTGACCCGTACTGGGCTCGAACCAGTGACCTCTACCCTGTCAAGGTAGCGCTCTCCCAACTGAGCTAACGAGTCATTTTCGAGCTCTTTTTTCCGAAGGACAAGTATTAATATACACGTATTTTATGTGTACGTCAAGGGGGATTTTTCATCCCTACGGAAAAAATGGAAGGAAAATGCCCCCTCCAAATCTGCTCTATATTTTTATCAAGTTAAGTCCAGCGGTCAGGATTAAACAACGCGAGAAGAAAGTCACTCCGGAGGCCGTTTTCGGGCAGCGCGATACTTATAAAACGGGGAAATGGTTTGTACATGCTCTCAATAGATGGATGCCCGTGAGAAAACATGCTATTAAGCCAAGCTTTTCTCCCCTGCACTATGCACTGGAAGCGATGCCCTGTTCCCGCGAAGACCGATGTCGGCGCCCAAAGCATCCGCCCGAAGACGGGTAGCGGTCACCGCGGAGCGTTCATCTCGCACACACACCCGAAGCCTGCGGACGCCCGGGGCGTGGCCAAATTCGCCTGAAGAGGCGGGCCGAGCGTCCCGATGCAGGCGTTTTTCGCTTGCCGCAATCCGTCGGGCATCTATGCGCCAAGCCCCCATCAATGGAACTTTTCCGGTTTTTTCACATCGCCGATTTTCAAGACCATAATCTGGATGGCAACCGGCGGCGATCACGACTGCCGGTAAACATATTGCTGCTTGGGCGCGGGAATTTCTTTCCACTTTGTCACTTTTAAATAGGGAATGGTTTGTTTAAAGGGCTGGTAATAGATCGTCGACAACGTTCCTTGGACGCTCAGCCATTGATCATTTTTATAGTGCACCTTTTCGGGGAATTGAACCATCATGCCGAACACCCCGGCATCCGCAATGCAGTGGATAATGCCGAATCTGAATAAGAACAATTGATTGTCGGTCAAGGCGTCACCATGGTAGACAAACCCATTTATCGTCACCGTTTTATTCATAAAATTTCCGGGGTAGTTATAAATGGTTTCAAGCGCCCTTAAATAATTGCCGTCATTCAACACGAGATGATCGCTGGCGCTGTATTTTTTAAGATCGCTCGTAATCATTTTTTTATAGTCCTCTGCGCCATAATAAAGACTGGTATTCGGCCGCAAAATCTCATGGTTTGAATAGTTATCCTTGTCGTTATCGATCATCGCGAAGTGAAAGCCCTTTGCTTTGACGATATTGGAATCCAGGGTCGCGATCGGGAGAAAAATCCCCGTGATGAGCGGAAAGGACAAGAGACCATAAACAATGATTTTTTTATACCATGTATTTTCCTCATGAGCATGATCGTGGTCGTGTTCATGGTGGGAATGGGGCGCACTAGTTGAGTCCGTAAAATTGTGTAAAAAGGAAATGTAAAAAGAGCCACGTTGCTTTCCCTTTGATAGAATGGACATTGACCAAAACAAAAAACAAAAAGGAGGAAAGCAACTATGGCTCAATACAATATTACAATAAGCGATGAAATCCTGCACGGGTTCCTGTCGCAAGATCAAGGACTGGCCAAACTGTTGGAACAGGTCTTGAATCAAATCCTTGAAGCCCAGTTAACGGATCAACTTGGCGCCGGCCGTTATGAGCGCACAGAGGAACGAAAAGGCTATCGAAACGGGTCTTATCCCCGGCAATTGACGACTCGGGTGGGACGGTTGACCTTGCGCGTGCCGCGGACAAGGGATGGGGAATTTTCCACCGAACTCTT
>NZ_BDDQ01000024.1 GCF_002003465.1 Caenibacillus caldisaponilyticus
AAAGAAAGAGGCATACGTGGTATCGGATAACCATTTGAATCGAGAATTTCAAGCCAAAAGACCAAATGAGAAGTGGGTGACGGATATTACGTATCTTCAAAGCAATGGCATCCGATTATATTTATCCGCCATTAAAGACTTATATAACAACGAGATTGTCGCTTATCAAATCAGTCATCGAAATGATGTTAGGCTCGTCATCGATACCGTGAAGTTAGCGATAAAACGAAAAAAAGATGTGTCTGGAATCCTTCTCCATAGTGACCAAGGATTTCAGTACACATCCAGACAATATCACGGACTACTTAAACAATACAATATAAGGGCTAGTATGTCTAGAAAAGGGAATTGTTTAGATAATGCTTGTATGGAAAACTTTTTTAGCCATTTAAAGACAGAATGTATCTATATGCATCAATTTAAAACAGCTGAAGAAATGAAGCAAGCCGTTATACAATATATAGAATTCTACAACAATGAACGGATCCAAACGAAATTAAACAGCTGTAGTCCTAGAGAATATCTGACTACAGCTGCTTAATAAGATCCTTTTTATTTACTGTCTACTTGACAGGGGTAAGTTCAAATCATCGGCTCCTTTTTCATGGCTGGCGGAGCTTTTTTATCCGCCGTTCCTAAGACTTATCGGTTTGATCATTCCTTTTACCTTGGCCGGGCAGGGCGGGTCCGCAACCATCAAGCAGCCCGGTTTACCCGCGCAGCAGGCGGAGACCGTTTAAGATGACGAGCAGCGTGCTGCCTTCATGGCCGATCACCCCGAGCGTCATGGACAGATTCCCGAGCAGGTTGTTGATGATCAATAGGATGATCATCCCGATCGCGAAGGCGATGTTTTGTTTGATGATGCGGTTCATTTTTTTCGAGAGCCGGATCAAGCGGGCGATTTTGGACAAATCGTTTTTGACGAGCACGATGTCCGCCGTCTCCAGCGCGGCGTCCGTGCCGTTGCCCATGGCAATGCCGACGTTCGCCGCTGCGAGCGCGGGGGTATCATTGATGCCGTCCCCGATCATCGCGACGCTCTGATATTTGGCTTTGAGCTCCTTGATGCGCGTCGCTTTATCTTCGGGCAAGCATTCGCTGATGTATTGCGAGACCCCGGCTTCTTTGGCGACGGCGGCCGCCGTTTTTTCATTATCTCCGGTCAGCATGATCGTGCGGATGCCTTCACGATGAATTTCGGCCAGAGCTTCTTTCGCGTTCGGCCGCAAGGTGTCTTTCAAGACCATGCATCCGACGACTTTTTGGTCGATTTCGATGTAGACGGTCGTCCCGCCGTCGGTCCGGACTTCAGGAATCGTCTGCAGGCTTTTAGCGCCGGCTTCGTCGACGAAGCCCGGTTTGCCGATTTTAATCAAGGATTTGCCGACGGTGGCTTCGACGCCGTATCCCGGCACCGTGCGAACGTGTTCGACGGCCACGTCGTTCGGGAAGACGCCTTTTTCTTTGGCGTAGTCGACGATGGCTTCCGCGAGCGGATGGGTCGATTGATGTTCGACGGCCGCGACGGTTTTGAGCACTTCCAAACCATTGGCATCCCCAGCGGTGACGTAGGCGATGACTTCGGGGCGGCCGTTCGTGATCGTTCCGGTTTTATCGAAAGCGATCGCTTTGACCGTGGCGATTTGCCCGAGATGGACGCCGCCTTTAATCAGCAAACCTTGGCGGGCGTCGTAAGCGATCGCCGACAATACGGCCGGCATCGTCGAGGCGACGAGGGCGCACGGCGAGGCGACGACGAGCAAGACCATCGCGCGATAGACGGTTTCGGTCCAGGACCAGCCGAGGGCGAAGGGCGGGGCGATCAGCATGATGAAAACCGCGCCGATGACGGCTTGAACGTAACGGCTTTCCACTTTTTCGATCAACAGTTGGGACGGGACTTTTTCTTCTTGCGCCGTTTGGACGAGCTCGAGAATTTTGCTCAGAAGGGTTTCGGTGCTTTTCTTGGTCACCCGTACCAAGATGCTGCCGCTGACGTTGACGGTTCCCGCCAACACCTTGCCGTCGGGACCGCGGAAAACCGCGATCGATTCGCCGGTGATCGCAGATTCGTTGATCGTCGTTTCCCCGCTGACAATGACGCCGTCCGCCGGGATGCGTTCGCCCGGTTTGACGCGAATGAGGTCGCCGACGTTCAGCGCCTTGACGGAAACCATGCGTTCGCGATCGCCTTGGACGAGGCGGGCCGTCTCCGGTTGCAAGGCCATGAGCTGGGTCAAGGCGCGGGCGTTGCGCTCGGTCGCGTAAGTCTCAAGCGCGCCGCTGAGCGCAAAGATAAAGATGAGAACGGCGCCTTCGAGCCAGTGTCCGATGCAGGCCGCGCCGACGGCGGCGAGCACCATGAGCAATTCGACGTTCAGCGAGCGGTTTTTGATCGTGTCTTCGAACCCTTGTTTCGCCTTGGCGAAGCCGCCGATGAGATAGGCGGCGAGAAAGACTTCCCAAAGGGTTTCCCCGGACGCGCGTTCCGCGGTCCAACCGATTAAAATAAGCAGACCGCTTATGAGAGCCGCGAGCATTTCCCCGTGCTTCTTTAACGCATCACCCAACATCCATCGATTCGGCTGTTTGTTCGTCATCAAACTGATCTCATTCATCCGCAGCCCCTCCTTTTCTAATTGAGAATGATATTCATCGTTAATTTTCCCATTAAGGCTTGATATTAAGGCGTTTTTCGGTTCTTTGGCCATTTCATCTAGATTGTAATTATTATCACTTTTAATTTATTGTTATTATAACATCGAAAAATTTTTTTGTGAAGGGAGGTGCACGGACAACGGAAGAGGGGGGACGAAGGCGGAGACGAAAAACCGGACGGGCTGGAAAAGCACGGCGCCGAGGAATTATAATGGAATAAGTAAGTTGTGTGCGTTGAACTTGGCCGAAGAGCCGGCCTTTTTTCTGAAAAAGGAAGCGGTTTGGCTTCCCGGCCTTCCGGTTCGGGAAGTCCCGAAAAAATAAATGTAGCTTTGACACGTCCGTTTGCTTCAAAAAAGCGGTCCGGTTTTTTCGTGGCATATCGATGGCGCGGCCGGTTTTGCGGGCCGAACGAGGCGATTTGTTGCCCCCTTCGAAAGGCGGATGGCATCCTTGAATGGTCGCCTGATAGGGGACGTGCCGGGCCGGTCACGCCGCAACGGTTTTTCTCCCATTTGTCAAATCCTCGAAAGCGAGGCCTCTTTCATGGACGACACGATGCTATTGATCAGAAAAAGATTCAAACGGTTTTGCGCGGGGCTTTTCTTCGCCTATTTTTCCATGCTGCTTTATATGACGTTATTTACATATAACTATTACGTTTACGGAAAATCGTTCAACTTAATCTTTTTTGGGAGTATTAAATTGATGGCGGAAAGCGGCGATCCGTGGTTGTTTATTCGGAATGTGGTCGGCAACGTCGCCCTGTTTTTCCCGTTCGGTTTTTTCATCCCGGCTTTGTTCCGGCGCGTCCGCCCCTTTCACCGCTGCGCCTTGCTTTCCTTGGCGACGAGTTTGATCATCGAGGCTTGTCAATACGAATTCGCGGAAAGAATTTTTGATGTCGATGACATTCTATTGAACACCCTCGGGGCCATCATCGGCTGGGCGGCGTTCAAGCTGCTTCATCACGTTTTCATTTGGGCGATGAACCGAAAAACCGCCCGATAAAAAAACGGGCGGCGGGTTACCATGCGGGCATGGCGATCGATATGGAATAAAGGGGCCGAGCGAGCGGGACGGAGAATCAGAGGCGGATTTCAAAGGCATCGAAGTGTTCGCCGGCGTCGGTCTCCTCGACCGTCATCTCGGTCACTTTGGCAAACCGTGGGCCTTTCTTGACGGACTCAAGGAAGGCGTTGATATTTTTCTCATCGCCCGTGCACACGCATTCGACGGATCCATCATCGAGGTTTTTGACCCAGCCTTTTATTCCGAGGCGGTCGGCTTCCCCTTTGGTGAAGTAGCGGAATCCGACGCCTTGCACGCGGCCTTTGACGATGATGTGGCACGTTTTTTCCATAGAATCGTCCCTCCTCACATTTCCTGATATTGGACGCGCTTTATGCTCCTCACCTCTATTTTAAACCATTGAGCGCCTGCCGCCGACGACCTTCTTCACTCCGTCACAAGTTTGGCACGCTTTTTTCGGCTATGGATCATCCCGCCTTCATTTCCTTTCCTTTAGTCACCTCGTCCATCCGGTAAAAAAGAAAAAACCCGCCGCTGCGGGGTTGGGATCATTCGTCGCCGATGACGCGCAAAAGGCGTTTTTCCAAAAGCCGCATGCCTTCGCCGCCCGCTTGATAATGGTGGAGGCGACCCTTCGCGTCAAATAGATAATAAGCGGGGACGTATTCATTGCCGAAGGCGTCGGCAAGGGCGTGGCGGTTGTCGATGAAGATCGGTTGCGTGATGTGGTACTTCTCGCCGGCTTCCTTCACTTTTTCGACATCCAAATCTTGTTCCGAACGCGGCATGTGTACGGCGACGACGTTCAGCCTGTCTTTATATTTGTCGCGGAACTCGTTCACCTTCGGCATCACTTCTTTGCATATATGACAGCTCACCGACCAAAAATGGATCAGCGTCGGTTTATCCCCTATGAGCCGGTCCTTGGTTGTCTCGCCGTTCAACCACATCGTCGCGCCGTTGAGTTCCGGCATGTTTTCACGCAAACGCAACATCATCCCCCCTGATGGGTGAAATTGGAATGGACATTCGGTCAGCGCCCGTCGCGTCTCGGCTCGGCATGCCCAATCAGGCCTTGGAAGAAACAACCGAGAAAAGTGAGGAAAAGGGGCGCGGCGATCACGGCAAAGAACATTCCGCCGGAGAACCATTTGATGAAAAGGCCGCCGACGGACGGTCCGATCATGCTTCCGAAGCTGAACGCGGCGCCCGCCAAAATGTTTCCCACGGGCAGAAGCGCCTTCGGCAACAGGTCGCTGACAAACGTCATGCCCATGGAATAAAGGGAGCCGACGCACATGCCCGTGAATAAAAAGATCACCGCCAAGGCGACGGGCGAATGGGCGAGAAAAATGGCCGCGCTGAAGCCGACTGTCCCCAACAAGGTGACCGAAAGCAACACGTTTCGCCGGCCGATTCGGTCGCCGAGCGCGCCCAAGGGAATTTGGGTGATGAGGCTGCCGATGACAAACGCGGGCAGGATAAGCGAAATCGTGTTGACGCTGAAACCGTTCCGCACGGCGAATACCGGAAAGTTGCCGTTTAGGGCCGCTTCGATGACGCCGTAGCTGAAGGTGGCGAAAAGCCCCGACCAAGCGAGCGCCAAAGCCTTTTGATAGCGGATGAATCCGGCAAAACGCCGTCCGGTCGCATCGTCATCGCCGGTGGGATAATCGTTTTTAAGCATGAGCGCTGCGAGGAAAAACAGCGCGCAGACGAGAGCCACGATCAAAAACGGCCAGATGACGCCAAAGCGGACCAAGCGCGTCAAAAGCGGGCCGGCGGCGAAGCCGAGCCCGTAGATAAGCCCGTAGATCGAAAGGTGCCTGCCTTTGCGGTCCGCGGGGGATGAAAACATGATCCAGACTTGGGCGCTGAAATGCAACATGTTGTCGCCGATGCCGATCAACAGCCGCAGCAGAAACCAAATCCAGTACGCGTGAAACGCCGGAAACAGAAGGAGGCAAGCCGCCGTCAGGAACAGACCGCAGGCGAGCACGGGGCGATACCCGAAGCGCCGCAGCGGTTTTTCCATAAAAGGAGAAACAAGGAGTATGCCGATATATAAGGCGCTGGCGTTGAACCCGTTTAAAGCGGCGGGCGTTCCGTCCTGTTCCAAAAGAATCGAGACCAACGGCAACAACATGCCCTGCGCAACCCCAGAGACGAAAACGCTGCCGATAAGGATGATCAATCTGTAGCGCGGTGAATGGATGTTTGGCATAAGATCGGCTCCGTCATGCGTTCGTTGAAAGTATTATCATTATACCTTTTGCCTGACAAATCGTCATGATTTTCGCTATGATGAGAATGACTATGGAGTATGAAAGGATGGGTGTTCATGGAATTGCGATTGCAAGGCGATGCCTACGAAACCGAGACGGCCTTCGGAACGTTGACGGTTTCGTCGGACGAACGGTTCGGTTTCCGTCCTTATCAGCTTATGGTCGCTTCCATTGCGGGGTGCAGCGGCACGGTCATGAAAAAGATTTTGGCGAAAAAACGGATTCCGGTGGAATCGATTCGCATCAACGCGGAAGTGACGCGCAACAAAGAGAAGGCGGATCGAATCGAAGCGATCCATCTGACGTTTACGGTGAAGGCGGACGGCTTGGACCATCGGCAAATGGACAAGATTATGGAGCTGACGCGGAAACATTGCTCCATGGTGCAATCGGTGCAAGACAGCATTCAAATCACGGAATCGTATGAACTGTTGTGACGAGCGGTTTCATGACGGCGGCCGTTGCGGAGGTGGTGAGGAGAGATGGCGCGGCGGATGGATTTTACGACGGGAAACGTCGCGAAACAACTCGTGGCGTTCAGCGTTCCTATTTTTTTGGCCAATTTGCTGCAGACATCGTACCAATTCATCGACAGCCTTTGGGTCGGCAATCTGCTCGGGCGCGACGCGCTCGCCGCGCTTTCGATTTCTTCCCCGGTGATTTTTGCCACGCTTTCTTTCATCATCGGGATCAACAATGCGACCTTAACGGTATTATCGCAAAAGAAGGGCGCCGGTGATGAAGAAGGGCTGCGCGTCGTCCTGAACGATTTTGCATTTGTGCTGGGCGTGATGGCCGTGGCCTCCGGGGTGCTCGGCTTCGTCTTCAGCCGCCCTTTGCTCGCTCTGCTCGGCGCTCCGGAAGCCGTCATGCCGCTTTCGCTGCTTTATTTAAAAATCAATTTTACAGGCATCTTGTTTCTATTCGGCTACAACTTCATCGGCACGGTTCTTCGGGCGCTCGGCGACAGCCGGACGCCGGTGCACTTTGTCTTTCTCGCCGTCGTGTTGAACGCGTTCGCCGCTCCATTCTTCATTCGGATCATGGGCCTCGGCATCGCGGGCGCCGGGCTGGCGACAGTCGCCGCGCAAGGGATCGCGTTTTTATACGGCCTGATTTATTCGATAAAAAAGGCGGGCGTGCCGTTTGAGGTTCCGCGCCCGCCGCGCCTTGACAATTTTAAGCTGCTTATGAAACTCGGCGTGCCTTCCGGGCTGCAAATGTTGGCGATATCCGGGGGTTCCGCGGCGATTACGAGCGTTGCCGCCCGGTTCGGCGAAGACGTCTTGGCCGGGTACGGCGCCTCCGAACGGATCAACAATTTAATCATGATTCCGATTCAGACGCTCGGCATCGCCATGACCAGCATGGCCGGACAGAACATGGGGCTGCGGCGGTTGGACCGCGTCGCCCAAATCGCCAGATACGGCTTGCTGTATAATTTCATCGTTTCGCTCGCCATCGGCGTGTTCGTTTATCTCTTCGCGCCCGTTTTGATCTGCTTGTTCAGCCGCGACGAAGCGGCGACGGATTTCGGTGTCGCTTATCTCAAAGGCGTCGCCCCGTTCTACGTATTTTTGGGCGTCAATTTTGTGTTGAACGGCGTCGTCCGGGCCGCGGGCGCGATGTTGCAAATTCTCGTTTTAAATCTGATCTCGTTCTGGATCTTGCGCTTTCCACTCTCTTATCTTTTCGGGGCGTTTTTTGGCCCGATCGGCATCGCGTACGGCATCGGGACGAGTTTTGTCATCAGCAGCGGATGTGCGGTCGGCTATTATATATGGGGGCGTTGGCGGAACCTCCGCCTGTTTGAAGAGACGAAAGCGCGGTAAAAATCCACGTGCGGGACCGCTCGTCAGGAGCTTTTGAATGCCGCCGGTCTTTTGTTAAGTCCGTTGGCGCACGGCTTTAATGGCCGTTGCGCCGTTATTTTAAAATGAGGAGGAAAAACGATGCATGCTCTCGTCGTCGGGGGAACCGGCATGCTGAAGGACGTCGCCCTATGGTTAAACCGATCGGGATGGACAACCACCGTCGTCGCCAGACGCACGGAACGAATGGATGCCCTGCTCGCCGCCTCTGATGAACCGGAAAACGTGACGCCCGTGCTCGTCGACTGGCATGACGGAAGGATGCTCGCCCGCGCGGTTCGTGAGGCCGCCCGCCGCAACGGGCCTTATGCGCTCGTTGTCTGGTGGATGCACGCGAGCGCGGCCGATTCGGAGCCGTGGCTCCTCCGGGCGATTGGCGAATCGGCGGCCGCGACCTGGCGGCTTTTTCACGTCAAAGGCAGCCGGGCGAGCCTCCCAGGCCAAAATCGCCGCCTGCCGTTGGGAGCCGGTGGCCTTTATCGCGAAGTAATCCTCGGGTTTCAGCTGGAATCGGATGGGACGTCGCGCTGGCTGACCCATCAAGAGATTGCCGGCGGCGTGATCGCCGCGATCGAGCGGGACGACGTGCAGACGATCGTCGGCCGTGTGGACCCCTGGGATCAGCGGCCCGTTTGACCGTCGCTTGGGATGCCCGGTCGATCAAGGTTTCAAACATTGGAAGCAGATATGAAACGGTTTGAACGCCTCTGTTACGTTACAAATCGACCAAACGGCTTCTCCGCCGCTGTGATGATGAAGGCGCCTATTTGGTATTCCGACGCCGGTTGCCGTTCAAGGGCAGCACAGGCCTTCAAATGCGTTGAAATAAAAAAAGATACCCGCCGGAGAAGAAACGGCGGGTTTTGTTCAGCGGCCGCCCCCGTCATTCGTGAACCGGAAACCACTTGGGCGATTTGAAGAGCGCATAGGCGGCAACGATGCCAATGGCAAGGATGATCGCTTCCGTCACCCAAATGGAGGAGATCAGGCCGGTCTGGTAAAGGGCGGGAATAAAATCGATGACGGCGTGCAAGCCGATCGCGAGGAACAAGAATTTCACCGCATGGCGTCGGATCGAAAGCAGGACGATGAGCGAATAGACGAGTTGCAGGATCACGGCGACGATGCGTTCGATGCCTCCCACGAAATAAACGGCGAAGCCTTGAGACAAAAAATGTTCCTTAATTTCCGCGAGCTTCTCCGGGGTGACTTGCGAACCGACGACATCGGCGAGCGTCCCGGCATTGATGAGATGCGCGAAGAGAATGGCGTTCAAACCGGCAAAGCCTCCGACCAGGATCGCCTCAATGCCTCCGTGGCCGACGCCGTACGACAGGCCGTCCCAGTATCCCTGCTTGTCTTTTAAGAACCATTTCATGCCGATGTAGCGGCCGATCTCTTCAAAGATGCCGGCGGCAAGCCCGGCGTAAAAAACGAAAGCCCACGGGCTTTCCGTCCACTTGAGGGACGTGCCGTCCGCATCGACCATCGCTCCGTGAAGCAGTTTTTCAAGCACTTGCGCAAAGAGGATGAAAATAAAAATCCCGATCCCGAACGCTTTCCACGTCAGCTTCTTTTTCATGTACAAGTAAATGAACAACCCGACAGGAAATCCGACGGATAAAATGATCTCCAGGACCATGCCGGTCAAGGCGCCTTGTCCGACCATTCGTTTCCACCTTTCCATTATTTTCGGCCGCAAGCCTTCGATCTATTATATGATAACATCTTTTCTTCCCCGATGACGGATAATTCTCTTTTCGGACGAAAAAAATAGAAGCGAATCCGTCCTTTCCTCATGCGATACACCTATCTTGCCACGCGATTCCGGAAAACAAGGAGGCCAAGTGATGAAAGCAATCCTCGCCGCCGTTTTGTCGGCGTTTTTGCTCGCGAGCCCCGCGGCCGCGAAGGAACCGCCCGTGCCGCCGCGCGGCGGGAACCAAGAGGTGCCGGAAAAACCGAAACCGCCGGCGGAAAAGCCTAAAGAGGCGGAACGCGGTGAGCCGGGCGCTTCCATTGAAGTCCCCAAATCGGTCATCGACATCTCGAAGGCGAACACGTATCCCAATCCGAACGAAAACGCGCCGGAACTGCAACCGAGCCCGCTGACGAAGGCGCTTCTGAAGACCGCGAATGTCCCGATCGAAAACCCGATGCTCATCCGGATGTTAAACGAATCCGTCATCCATCCGTCCAAGTTTTCCATCGGCTATCGGGCCCGGGTTTATCTCGGTAAATGGCCGTTGAATTATCAATCAAACAAAACCTCCGTCAATTGGGAGTATAAAAAGGTGAATGAAAACCGGCTGGACAATCGCGGTTCCGAACAACTCCAGACCATGAGTTACCGGCAAGAGCGGCAAATCAAAGTGACGGGCGGATTGACGGCGCGCGTCCCCGATCAAAGAGAAGTGATGCAACTCATGTTAATGAAAGCCGCAAAAGAGACGGACTTGCCGATCGCTTTTTCTACGGTCGTCGGGGTGGGGACGAAAATCGATCGTTATTACAATGTTCAACCGAAAAAAGTCGGCTATTTGAGCGGTTATGTGCCCGCCGTCAACGAAAAAGGCAAAGTGACTTACGGGGAAGTTTATCTCGTCCTCGACGGCGGCAACAAGCGCTTGGAAGTGAAAAACGTCATGCAACAAGGCATCGGCGCGTGGATTCCGGTGCAAGATTACATCGCATTGAGATATCATGTCGCCAATTGAATCGCCGCATCGATGAGCCCGGCGTTCCGCGGAGCGCCGGGTTCGCCTTTTCGCGCACCGTTGCGAAAGCGGGTCTTTCGAAGGTTTCGCCATCCCTTTCTTCGGACATAGAACGGCGGGCCCAAGGCCATCCTATCCGTGAGGAGGAGGTTGTCTATGCGCAAATTTTTCATCGGGGCGATCATCGTGTTCACGGCCGCTTTCCTTCGGCCCGACGTGATGTGCGCCGCCGATTGGTATTTCAAGCCGAGCCAAAACCATCAACCGTCCACGACCGAACCCGAATATGAGGCGCTGCTGAAGCAATACCACGGCCTCTGGATCGGGGATACGAACAAAAAAGTCTTGTACTTAACCTTCGACTGCGGCTATGAAGCCGGTTATACCGACGACATCTTGGATGTTTTAAAACGAAAGAAAGTGCCGGCCGCGTTCTTTATCACCGGGCACTATATCCGTTCACAGCCCGACCTCGTCCGGCGGATGGTCCGGGAAGGCCACATCGTCGGCAATCACTCGTGGGGGCACCCCGATCTCACGAAAATCGGCGATGCGGAGTACCAGAAGGAAATCAAAAAACTTGAGCGCGCTTACGAATCGGTGACCGGGCGCCATGACATGAAATATTTGCGCCCGCCGCGCGGCGTTTTCGACGAGCGTTCGTTGAAATTGGCCGAGGAATTGGGGTATACGAGCGTCTTTTGGTCGTTCGCTTACAAGGACTGGGTAAGAGGCGATGAAAAAGGAGCGGACTACGCTTACCAAAACATCATGAAGCGGATCCATCCCGGCGCCATTCTCTTGCTGCACGCGGTTTCCAAAGATAATGCCGAAGCTTTGGGCCGCGTCATCGACGACTTGAAAAAAGACGGTTATCAATTCCGCAGCCTTGATGATTTGATGGTGCATGATTCCATGCCTCATTTGGGTTGGTAAAACCCGCCGCCGCACGGCGGGTTTTATTTGCGGCGCAGGGAGGACGTGAACCGATCCATGGGGATTGGAGCACCGGAAAAAATTTTAATGAACACAATCCACATGGTTATCCCCAATATGCATCTGCATCCCGTCATGAAAAACAAGCTTTATCCACATTATCCACAAAGATATGAACAGTTGTCCCCAAAATTTATCCAAAGGCGAAGCCCAATCCCCACAATAGTTCACAGCTTTTATACACATATCCACAGGAATGTTGACAAAATCCCCTGTTTATGCTAAATTCCCCTTTTTATTTCGGCCATTGTTGCATATGAAGGATGAGCCCAAAAAAGAACCGAGCCCCGCATCACCCATTGGGCGCCTGTGCATATGATGCAGTACCAAAGGTGGTGAGCAAATGGATAAAGATGTTGCCGTGGCGGCAAAAAGTTTGATCGCGCATGAAAAGCCGAAACGGGAAGCGCCCAACCGCTATCGCTCGTTGACGCTCGCCTCGCCGCTGTTGATTCTTCTCTTATGGGAATGCCTGTCGAGATTATCGCTCATTGATGCGCGTTTCTTTCCGCCGCCTTCTTCGATTGTTGCCGAATTTTTCCGCCTTGTGGCGACGGGAGAAATCGCCAGCCATGTGGCCGTCAGTTTGTACCGGATCGTCGGCGGGTTTCTCCTCGGCGTCGTTCCCGGCATCGTCATCGGTTTGTGCATCGGGATGTATCGGCCGATTCGTTTTGCGCTCTACCCGCTCATTATGGCGTTGATGCCGATTCCGACGCTTGCGCTGATGCCGATCATTATCCTCGTCTTCGGCATCAACGATTTTTCCAAGATGATCACGATCGCCGGGAGCGTCTTTTTCCCGGTCGTCATCAACACGGCCGCGGGCGTTCGGAACATCGATCCGGTTTTCATCGACGTGGCGAAAAATTATGGCGCGAAAACAAAGGATTATTTTTTTAAAATCGCGCTGCCCGGGGCTATGCCGGTCATGATCGAAGGCATTCAGATGGGGCAAGCGATCGCGCTTCTCACCATCGTGGCCGCCGAAATGATTGGGGCAAATTCCGGCATTGGTTATTTGATTTGGACGGATTACAAAGCTTTTGTTTTGAAAGGCATGTATGTCGGGCTCGTTTTGATCTCGTTTTTCGGCTATTTCTTCTCGCTGTTGCTGCGCTGGCTGGAGAAGAAACTCGTGCCGTGGCAGAGATAGCGGTCCTCAAGGAGGTCGGGTTGCCATGAATCCGGATGTGAAGATCCGTGTGGAAGGCTTGACGAAGCTGTTTTTTAAGAAAAAAGTCGGTGTCTGCGCATTGGATCGCGTCTCTTTTGAAGTCAAGAACGGTGAATTCGTCTCGCTGATCGGGCCGAGCGGCTGCGGGAAAACGACGCTGCTCCGCATTCTCGCCGGGTTGGAGGAGGCGAGCGCCGGGACGTATGAACTCGTTCGGGACGATCCAAATAAACCGTTGCAATCGATGATCTTTCAGGAAAGAGGCGTGATTCCTTGGATGACCGTGGAAGAAAACGTCGCGTTTGGCTTGCGCCTGCGCCATGCGCCCAAGGCCGAAATCAAAGAGCGGACGGAATATTATTTGAATAAAGTCGGGCTTTGGGAGTTTCGCCGCCATTACCCGTCGGAAATCTCTGGGGGAATGAAGCAAAGGGTGAGCATTGCTCGCGCGTTCGCCAACGACCCGGAAATCTTATTCATGGATGAACCGTTCGCCGCGATCGACGAACAAAACAAGTTCATCTTGCAGGAAGAATTGTTAAGCATCTGGGAAGAGACGCACAAGACGGTCTTGTTCATCACGCACAGCATCGACGAAGCGCTCCTTCTCAGCGACCGCATTCTCCTCATGAGCCGCCAGCCCGGACGGATCGTCCGTGAAAAGACGATCGATTTGCCCCGTCCGCGCCGGATCACCGCGGTTCGCGCCAATCCGGAGATGGCTGAGGCGTTCGTCGATATTTGGAACCACTTGCAAAACGCCGTGCGCGGTTCGGCGTTGGAGAGGCGCGACGAATGGGCCCTCGAACCGATTTGATGGGGAACATTTTGGCATGACCGGGAAAGCAATGGGAACGGGAGGTTAACCAGTTGTTTAAAAAAGGGTTTGCGGTGTTATGGCTGTTGCCGCTGCTCGCACTTGTGATCGCCGGGTGCGCGTCGGGAAATAAAGACGCAGAAGAGCGCCCGGCCAAGGGCGGAGAACAGGCGGACAATACGCCGGTCAACGGCGATCTGCCCCCGCTTAAAAAGCCGGCAACCGTCGTCATCGCTGAAGACGGCGCGGCGTCGGGGGCCGGGTTTTACATCGCGACGGAAAAAGGATATTTTAAAGACTATAACATTGAGGTGAAGTACGCGAAGTTTTCCAACAGCGACGATATGATGCCGGCGCTAGCGGCCGGAAAAATAGATGTGGCCGGCGGGATTTCCTCGGCATCGTTTTTCAACTCCATCGCACAGGGCATCGACGTGAAGATGATCGCCGACAAGGGCCACAACTTAAAGGGCCAATCCTATTTTTCTTTTGTCATCCGCAAGGATTTAAAGGATAAAGTCAAAAGCTACAATGATTTTAAGGGATTGAAAGTGGCGGTATCGACGAAAAACGCCGTGGACGATTATATGTTTGAGCAAATGCTTCGCCATGCCGGACTCAAACGGAGCGACGTCCAGTTTGTGCTCATGTCGGATTTCGGCAACATGATCGCCGCCATGAAGAGCAAGTCCATTGATGCCGCCCTCCAGATCGAACCGCTGATCACCAAGGGCGAGGCCGACGGGGTGCACGTCCGTTTCGGCGACGCGACCGACTATGCGCCGAAAGCGCAAATCGCCATGGTGCTCGGGTCGCCGAAGTTTGTGGACGATCGGCCCGATGTGGCGCTGCGTTTCATGTTGGCCTATTTAAAAGGCGTCCGCGATTATAATGACGCCTTCGTCAAAGGGACGGGGGACAAAGCCGAGATCATTCGCATCATGACGAAATACACGGCGTTGAAAGACCCGAAAATATGGGAAAACGTCGGCATCACCGGACTCGATCCGAACGGCCGAATGTTTGTTGATGATATCAAAAAGCAGTATGAGTGGTATAAAGCGCGGGGCGGCATTATCGGCGACGTCGATCTCGATAAAGCGATCGACACGTCGCTGGCCGAAAAAGCCGTCAAGATTCTCGGCGAATATAAATGAAAAAGCAAGGCGAGACATGAACGGGCCCACATCCCCGTTCATGTTTCGCTTTAATGACTTTTGAGCGCCGGCATGGAATCGGCCTTGTTTACATAGAAATAAAGTCTTGCGCATGGTTTTTGCCCGCATCCGCCGGTGTGCGCATCCCTTCCAAAAATCCCGCTTTTTTGTGGCAACCGATGGGGAGGATGCCGGGACAAGGCGGGACAGGTCCATCTTGCTTTGTCAGTCGGCGTCTTTCATGGCGCGGCGATCGGCGGCTTCCATGCGTTTTCGCGCTTCCCAATCGTCCTCGTCGAGAGGCAATCCGTAGTGAATGTCTGCGGCGCGGGCGATCGGTTCGCGAGGTTTCTCCGCTTTGCCTTTGCTCTTTTTCCCCTTGCTCACGGTCAAGCCCCCTTTAATGTTTGGCGCGCTCGTAGGCGCGGTCGGCTCTCTTAAATTCATGCCGGTAAAGCACGGACTGCGTTTTGTTCAGCACCCAATCATCCCGGAGTTCGGGCTTTTTCTTGGCCATGATCGATCCCTTTCTTGTGGTGAATTAGGCGGGCGCCGCATGGGGCGACAGGCCCGTTTGCGGCCCCCGTCCATTTTCAGACTGTCCCGTTGTGAGCGATTTTAATCGCCGCAAATCGGCGCGCCGTTTCGGATGGAATGGCGCAATCGCCGGTGGCTGCGCGCCGGCTTTTCCGCTAAAAATATAAAAACCCGCCGGTTCGGCGGGCGGTTTACGCTTCGCGCAATTCAGGTTCGGGAAGCATAAAGCATTCGCGCTGTTGTTTGTAAGCGAGATAGCGGTCTTTGGACACTTCATACAAATCGTAGCGTTGGCCGTTTTCATTTCGGTTTATTTCGGTGTAAACGTCTGGATAGAGTTGGTTGGCGAGGCGGACGTAAGGCAGTTTCAGAGCGGCTTTTTGTGAGCGGATATTGTCTTGGCGGATGCGCATGAAAATCGTATGGATGGCGGTGGTGGTGAAGACTTCCGTGAAGAACCCGTCTTTGGCTTTCTGATTGTAGCCTTTGCCAAAGTAAGGTTTGCCGATCCATGTGCCAAGAAATCCGGTTCCGTCTTTTATGTCGAAAAGCGTGATCGTGCCGATCGGTTGCCCCCATTCATCGGTAATCGTCCGGGAGATCAGCTCTTGCCTCTCTTCCTGTTCGATCGTTTGCTTGGTGATGAACATGAATTCATCCACCGTCCCGGCTTTCTGACGGACGTAAGGAAAAACCGCGGGATCGATCAAGTATTCAAACAGTGCGCCACAATCGGCCAATTCGCGTTTCTTTAACATGCGGATACCTCCTAGAGGGCGAACCCAGAATCATTAAAGATCAAGAAGTGAACCGGGGTGGGAATCGAACCCACTAGAACCAAAGAAACTTTGGTGGCGCACCAATTGCCTTCCCGTGTATTCAAAGAGTCAATGAACCGAACAGTGCCGGGTGAAATCGGTTTGACATGGTTTCCGATCTGTTATCGGTCTATGAAACTTATAACGCTGAATTCCAGAACAGTATAGCCGATTTTTTGGGCGTTGAAAATAGCTTTTTTTTGCCGCGCAGAGCTGAAATATGTCAAATTTTTTACCATAAGAGACATTTTAATCGACAGGGTGCTTCTTCAGTTGAGGGCGAACAGCAAAGCGTCATGGGGGGATGTGCGGGGAGTTTTTGCGCCGCTTGGCCATCGCAGTCGGCCGTCCCGGTTTTCAAGGGACGGACGTTCCGTTAAGATAAAAGGGGACAAGGTGGTCGTGTCATGATTAAAATCCAAAAAATTAGCGTGCACGCCAAAAAGAAACATTATTATAGCATTTCGTTCGAGGCGGACGACGGGACGACCGGAAGCGCCGACGTGCATGAAGACGTGCTGGTCGCCATGGGCTTGCGCAAAGGCCTGGAGTTGGAGGATGAGGCGTTTCAGCAGATCGTGGCGGCGGAAAAACGCCATGAAGCCTATCGGGCGGCGCTCCGCTATCTCGGCGTCCGGATGCGGACGGTGGCAGAAACCGAGAGTTACCTGCGGCAAAAGGGCTACCAACCGCCCGACATCCGCTATGCGATCGAGCGTTTGCTCGAGGAAAAGCTGCTGGATGATCGCGCTTTTGCCCAGATGTTCGTGCGTTCCCGCATGCGCACGACGACCAAAGGGCCGGCGCTCATTTCCAGAGAACTTGAACAAAAAGGGATCTCGCGTTCCGATCGGGAGGCGGCGCTCGCTGAATACACGTTTGAAGCGCAACTTGAAAATGCCCGGAAGTTCGCCGAGAAAAAGCGGGCGGCCTCGCCGCGGCTGTCGGCCGCTGAGGAAAAGAGGAGGATCGCCGTGGCGCTCGCGCAAAGAGGCTTTGACCGCGATGTCATTTCGGACGTCATGGGGAATTGGCCCGAACGGGATGAGGAAACGGAGTGGCAAGCGTTGATCGCCCAGGCCGGGAAAATCGCCGCGAAAACCCGCGAAGCCGATGAACGGAAACGGCGTTATAAAATCAAAGCCCAACTTTATCGCAAAGGGTTTTCCCCGGATCTGATCGAACGCTATCTCAATGGATTTGAGGAGTAGGATAGGGCATTTAGTATAAATTGAGGAAGGTTGTTCATATGGAAAAAAGATACAGTCAAATGACGCCGGAAGAGTTGCGCCGGGAAATCTCCGAATTAAAAGTCAAAGCGCAGCGCGCCGAACAAATGGGGATGATTAACGAAGTCGCCGTCTATGAAAGGAAGATGGCGATGGCCGAGGCTTATTTAATGGATCCGAAGGCCTTCAAAAAAGGCGAGGTTTATAAGATTAAATACAGCGATGCCGCCCCGTTTACGATTGCTTATATGAAAGGCGTGTTCGCCTGGGGGCACCACGAAGGTTCCGATGAATGGGCCGCTTACCCCATCTCTTTATTGGAAAAATACGAGGGTCGTTAAAGGCGATCGTTGAAGCGAGGCCGAAAAAAACATCCATCCCGGCCACAGACCGACCATCTCCACAAAAAGCAAAAAAGCGGTCGGTCTTTTTGTCGATTTGCCAAAAAGCGCGGCGCGCAGAATCCGGCCGCCCATTGAGCGAAAAACGGCTTTCTCATGGCGGGGCAGATCAATCGCTGGTGCTCACATTCGGTACGAGCTTCCTTTCCAGTTTCTCCGTATTGTAAATCCATCCGGTATAGGAAGAGAGAAGGTTTAAACGGCGGTCGGCGCGCGCGACGGCGACGAACGGATAATGACCGCTCTTATAATAGCGAAGGTCCGTCAAACGCAGTTCATAATAATCTCCGTATTCGATAAAGTCATAGCGGTAGATGGGCGAAAAAGACAAGAACGCCGCGACGTTTTTATCGGACAATAAAACCGGGATCGCCGGATGGTCGGGGAGCGCTGCCTTTATAAAAGTATCGATCACCCGGATGCGGCGGCCGCTCACTATGCCGACGTAATAATGGTGTTCGCCGATCGCGGCCAGATGGTAGGCATGCCAGCGCATCGTCGGTGAAAGAAAAATTTTCTCCAGCCCTTTGATTTGTTGTTTGACGAGATTCACGGCGCGCCGATGATGGCGGGCACGCAGGAAATAATAGCCGATGAGGAGAGCGTAAACCGCGAGAAAGGTCGGACCGGGGCGGCCGAAGAGATACCATAGGACAAATCCCGCGAGGTGCGCTCCCGTGATGAACGGATCAAAAATGCTGATCATATCGAGGGCAATCCATCGATTGGAAAAAGGGCGCAGCGCTTGTGTGCCATAGGCGTTAAAGAGATCGGTGCCGACGTGGACAACGACAGCAAGACAGGTCCATAGCCAAAGATGGAGCGCGCTTGCTTCGGGAAAGAACGGATGCAGGCCCGCCGTAATGAACGTCGGCCATAACACCGTCGCCGGCAGGGCATGGGTGACGCCGCGATGGTGCCGGATGTAGGTCGCGTTGTCTTTTAGTTTGAGCAAGGTATCGATGTCGGGGATGACGGAGCCGATCATCGTCCCGCATAAGACGGCCTCGAAGGAAGCGGCGTTTTGAGCGAGGGCGGGGTCGAGCGTCGATAGGCCGACGAGTCCGGCGCCCATGATGACGTGTGTTCCGGTGTCCATCGGTAGCCTTCCTCCCTCGTTTGGACAAGATGGATGCAAAGTGCTCATGATGATGCCGATCCGGCAGAGGGCGGCGCCCCGGCGCCCGTTTAGAGCATGCCGCGCCGGACCGTGCGGCCGCCCCAAAGTGCCGGATGCCCCGTTTTGCCGGCGGATCCGATGGATCGTTCCTCCCAATGCTTGCATACGAAGATGAATCCACAGGAGACGGCCATGATGACGACAGACAAACGTGCTTTACAAACCGCGTTATTGGAATGGTATACCGAGAATAAGCGCGATCTTCCGTGGCGGAAGACGAAAAACCCCTATTATATTTGGGTTTCAGAAGTCATGCTCCAACAGACCCAAGTTGATACAGTTATTCCCTATTATGAACGTTTTATTACCCGCTTTCCGACGATGCATGATTTGGCGCGCGCCCCGGAGGAAGAAGTGCTCAAAGCGTGGGAAGGGCTGGGCTACTATTCCCGGGCGCGCAACTTGCAGCAAGGCGTGCGCGAAGTCGTGGAAAAATACGGCGCGCGCATTCCTGACGACCATGAACAATTGCTGAAAGTCAAAGGCGTCGGTCCCTATACGGCCGGTGCCATTATGAGCATCGCGTACAACCGGGCGGTGCCGGCGGTGGACGGCAATGTGATGCGCGTCGCCGCCCGCCTGTTTCGCATCGCCGAGGATATCGCCAAAGCGAAAACCCGGCGGCTGATCGAAAACGTGATAGCCGAGTACATCCCGGAGGACGGCGCGTCGGATTTCAATCAAGCGGTGATGGAATTAGGGGCGCTGATTTGCAAACCGAAAAATCCGCGGTGTGAGGTGTGTCCGCTTGCCTTTTGCTGTCGGGCAAAGGCGGCAGGCGAGCAAGAACTGTATCCCGTTAAAACGCGCAAGGCGGGAAAGAAATCGCTGCACTATGCGGTTGCCGTCGTTTGCGACGAAATGGGCCGGGTGTTGATCCGCAAGCGGCCCGATGACGGGCTTCTGGCTGGGCTATGGGAATTTCCGATGGTTTTGCTGGAGAGCGGAGAGAATGGCGCGGAACAAGTCAGCGCCTATTTCGAGCAAACCTATGGATGCCGCCCGTCCCTGACGCCGACGGAGACCACGCTGACGCACGTTTTCAGCCATTTGACGTGGCGGCTCGATGTTTTTCTCGGGCGCGTCGGCGCGGAGGACGTGGTGTTTAAAAGCGCCCGTGACCGCCTGGAAACCAAAGAAGACCTCAAGCGTTACGCCTTTTCCGCTCCGCATCAGAAAATCCGGCGGCTATTCCTCGATCAGTAGGCGGCGTATGGCGCTTTTACATAAAAATTTTGCCATTGGTTACATTAATGATCGTGGAGGTGAAACCCAATGGCAAAGCAAAAGGGCATGCAAAACGCCGGTACTAACGCTCAAGAAGTGAGAGCGCAAAACAGCGCTTCCGCTGCTGGTCAAAACCAAGCGGGTGGTCAATTCAAAACCGAATTCGCGAGCGAAACCAACGCTCAAGAAGTTCGCCAAAAGAATCAAAAGTCGCAACAACAAAAAGGGCAAAACCAACAATAACGCCACCTTGCGCAAGCGAAACTCCCTGTCTGTATAGGCAGGGAGCTTCGTTTATTATGAAAAGGTCGATCCGGCGGCGTGATCCGAAAACCATGCCGCGGCTTAGTAAAACGTCCGGAAGCGAGGCGGTCACGATAGTGCAAATGACAGCAGAAGGCCAGGAGACGGCTTTGCGTTGCCATTTTTGCCGTTTCCCCATACCGTCCCTTCCACGTTTGGAAGGTGGCCTTCCCGATATTGTATGCGGTCGGTAGTTTAAGCGTGTGCAAATATTCATTTTGCGTTACTATTAAACAAAACGGTTTTATAGAGTGGGGTGACGCGCGTGTGCGGACGTTTTACTTTGACGGCGGACCTCGATTTTCTCATTGAACGTTTTCAGATCGCCTATCCGGTCGCGTTTGAATATAAGACGCGTTACAACATCGCGCCATCGCAGGATGTGCCGGCCGTGATCCGCGGCGAGCGGGGCAATAAGTTGGGGACGTTGCGCTGGGGCTTGATTCCCTTTTGGGCAAAGGACCCGAGCGTTGGCTATAAGATGATCAACGCCCGTTCCGAAACGGCGGCGACGAAACCGAGTTTTCGGGAGGCGTTGCGCACCAAGCGCTGTTTGATCCTCGCCGACGGTTTTTATGAATGGAAAAAAGAAGGGCAGCGCAAACAACCGTATCGCATTTTTTTAAAGGGCGGCAAGCCCTTTGCTTTTGCCGGGCTTTGGTCTGTTTGGGAAAAAGGCGATGTGCACCTGGCGACGTGCACGATTTTGACGACGACGGCCAACGCGCTGCTCGCCGATCTTCACGACCGCATGCCCGTGATTTTGCCCGAGGAAGCGGAAGACGTCTGGCTGGATCCGCGCGCTTCATTCGACGACATCCGCGCGCTGTTAAAGAGCTATCCGGCCGACGCCATGGACTATTATCCGGTATCGGATGCCGTCAACTCCCCGAAGAACGATGACCGTTCGCTCATCGAGCCGCTCGGATGAACGCACGGGCGCTTCGCTCGCTGCCGCTGTTCCTCTTGTATATAATACTCCTTATGTGAGGAAGGTGTTGGGCGTTTGGAGGCGCTACGGGCAGGAAGCATCGTTGAAATCAGAAGCTATAAACACGGCGGAAAACTTCACCGCGTGTGGGAGAAAAACGCCGTTCTTTCCGCCGAGGAGCATGCGATCGTCACTTTCAACCATCGCGTTCGCGTCACGGAGGCCGATGGCAGCCACTGGTATACCAAGCAGCCGGCGATCGCCTATTTTGGACGCGAAGAATGGTTCAATGTCGTTGCCATTTTGGACGCAGACGGCCCGCCGACTTTCTATTGCAACCTCGCGTCGCCCGTTTCCGTGTCGCAGGGGGCGCTTCATTATACCGATTATGATTTGGATGTCGTTCTCATGCCGGACGGCGAGCGGCGCTTGTTGGATGAAGAAGAATTTATCTCGAATCAAAAAGCCTTGGCCTATCCGGAGGAAGTCGTGCGCGCGGTTCGCCGCGGGCTTGATCGGCTGTACCGGAAAATCGACGACGCGAGCGGCCCGTTTGCTCCGGATTTTATAGAAAAGTATTTGAAGAAGGTCAAACAACATGGTTGGTTAGGATGAATGGACGTGCATTCCGTTAGGCGTTATATGAAATTTGTCGCACCGTACTACAAGCAAATCCTCCTCACGATTATTATTGGCATTATCAAATTCGGCATTCCGTTGACCTTGCCGCTCTTATTAAAATACGTCATCGATGACATCATCATTGCCGATTTATCGGCGGAAGATAAAATTCATCGGCTGCTTTGGGTGATGGCCGCCGCCTTTTTCATTTTTATCGTCATCCGGCCGCCCATTGAGTATTTCCGGCAATATTTTGCCCAATGGACCGGCAATAAAGTGTTGTACGATATTCGCGACCGTTTGTTCGACCACATCCAGCGCCTCAGCCTGCGCTATTTTTCCAATCATAAATCGGGAGAAATCATTTCTCGGGTCATCAACGACGTCGAACAAACGAAAGAATTCGTCATCACGGGGTTAATGAATATATGGCTGGACATGACGACGATCCTCATCGCGTTGACGATCATGTTTTCGATGAACCCGTTGTTGACGCTCGTTGCGATCTCCATGTTCCCATTTTACGCCGCGGCGATCAAAGTCTTTTATTCGCGGCTGCGCCAATTGACGCGGGCGCGCTCGCAGGCGCTCGCCGAAGTGCAAGGGTTCTTGCACGAGCGCGTCCAAGGCATCCACGTTATCAAAAGCTTTGCGCTCGAAGATTACGAACAAGGTCAATTCGACCGGAAGAATGGCCGTTTTCTCCGGCGAGCGCTTGATCATACGTCGTGGAACGCGAAGACGTTCGCCGTCGTCAACACGGTCACGGACATCGCGCCGCTCGCCGTGATCGGCGTCGGCGCGTATGAAGTCATCACCGGTCGCATCGGCGAAATCGGGACGATCGTCGCGTTTTTCTCATACATGGACCGGTTGTATGAGCCGCTGCGCCGCCTCGTCAATTCCTCGACGACGTTGACGCAGTCGCTGGCCTCCATGGATCGGGTTTTTGAATTCATCGATGAGAAATACGATATCGTCGATCGCCCCGATGCCCGCCCCCTCGAGGACGTCAAGGGCGAAATCGCTTTTGAAAACGTATCGTTTCGTTATGAAGAAGGCGGTATGCCCGCGCTGCAAAACATCAATTTGCGCGTGCGCCAAGGGGAGACGATCGCGCTCGTCGGCATGAGCGGCGGCGGCAAATCGACGCTCGTCAGCCTGATTCCGCGCTTTTACGATGTCACGGAAGGGCGGATTACTCTGGACGGCCGCGATATTCGCGAATTCAAAGTCCGGAGCCTCCGCGACAAGATCGGCATGGTGTTGCAGGATACGATTCTGTTCAGCGATACGGTCCGCGCCAACATCAGAATGGGTAAGCCTGACGCGAGCGATGAAGAAATCATTCGCGCGGCGAAAGCGGCCAATGCCCACGACTTCATCATGCAGCTTCCGCAAGGCTACGACACACCGGTCGGCGAGCGCGGCGTCAAGTTGTCCGGCGGACAGAAACAGCGGATCGCGATCGCCCGCGTTTTTCTCAAAAACCCGCCGATCCTCATTCTTGACGAGGCGACGTCTGCCCTGGATTTAGAGAGCGAACACCTGATCCAAGAATCGTTCGAAGAGCTCGCCAAAAACCGGACGACGTTCATCGTCGCGCACCGGTTGGCGACGATCACGCACGCCGATCGCATCGTCGTCATTGAAAACGGCAAGATCGTGGAAATCGGCAACCATCGGGAATTGATGGCCCGCCGCGGCGTTTACCACGATCTTTTCCAAGTTCAGCAGTTGCAAAGCGAATAACATTCGGGCCGATGCCCCTCTTTCGCACCATAGTGCGGAAGGGGGGTTTTGTTTTTCATGCAGAAAACGTGCCGAAGATGGCCCTAAATGACAAAAATCTACAATAATCGACAAAATTAGCATAAAAATATTAAATATTTTTATTTGAAAAGAAGGAGAAATGCGTTTCGGGAAGAATATCTTTTATTACCGCTCATACAATGTAGCAATTTACGTTGGTCTAGCGGCGAAAGGAGGGGGCTTATTGAGCGAACCGATTTTGGCGGTGAAAGGGCTGAAGACGACTTTTTACACGGATGATGGACAGGTTCCGGCGGTGGACGGCGTCGATTTCTCCGTTCGTGCCGGAGAAATTCTCGGCATCGTCGGCGAATCGGGATGCGGCAAGAGCGTAACTTCGCTGTCTATCATGCGCTTGGTGTCCGCCCCCGGGAAAATTGTCGACGGACGGATTGTTTTCAACGGTGAAGACATCACGCACGCTTCGGAAAAGAGAATGCGGCAAATCCGCGGCGATGAAATGGCGATGATCTTCCAGGAGCCGATGACGTCCCTCAATCCCGTTTTGACCATCGGCCAACAGCTCGTCGAAGCGATCCGCATTCACCGCAAAACGTCCAAACGGGAAGCCGAAGCACAGGCGGCCGAATGGCTCAAGCTTGTCGGCTTGCCGCGGCCCAAGGACTTATTGAAAAGTTATCCGCACCAGTTGTCCGGAGGTATGCGCCAGCGCGTCATGATCGCCATGGCGATGGTTTGCGGTCCGAAGGTGCTGATCGCCGACGAACCGACCACGGCGCTGGATGTCACCATTCAGAAACAAATTTTAAATCTCATGAAAAAGCTGAACCGCGAAACGGGGACGGCCATTATTTTGATCACGCACGATTTGGGCGTCGTCGCCGAAATGTGCGATCGCGTCATCGTCATGTATGCGGGCAAAGTGGTGGAAGAAGGCCCCGTCAAAGCCATTTTCAAAAATCCGGCCCACCCCTATACAAAGGGGTTGCTGGCGTCGGTCCCCGACTTGAGGAACCGGAAAAAAAGGCTCTATTCCATTCCCGGCAACGTGCCCAAGCCGGGTGAAATTACAAACGGGTGCCCGTTTCATCCGCGCTGCGAATGGGCGATGGATCGATGCAGGGGGAGTTTGCCGGAGTGGGCGGCGCTCGGCGCCGGCCATCGGGCGCGTTGCTTCCTGCACGACATGAAGGACGGAATCGCGCCCGGAAAGGGGGAGAGCCATGGCGGAACCGCTGTTAACCGTTGAAGGTTTAAAAAAATATTATCCGATCGAAGGCGGCGTTTGGCGCAAGACGATCGGCTACGTCAAGGCGGTCGACGGCGTTTCATTTGAAGTTTTCAAAGGCGAGACGTTCGGGTTGGTCGGCGAGTCCGGATGCGGCAAGTCGACGACCGGGCGCGCGCTCATGCGCCTGATCGAGCCGACCGAAGGCCGCGTCGTATTTGCCGGTCAAGACATCACCGCGTTGGACAAACGGATGTTGAGAAAGCTGCGGAAAGACATTCAGATGATCTTTCAAGATCCGTTCGCTTCGCTGAATCCGCGACAGACGGTCGGCCAAATCATTGAGGAGCCGATGATCGTCCATAAGATCGGAACAAAAGCGGAACGGAAGAAGCGGGTGCGCGAGTTGCTCGAAGTGGTCGGGCTTTCAAGCGCCTATGCCGACCGTTATCCTCATCAGTTCAGCGGCGGACAGCGGCAGAGGATCGGCATCGCCCGCGCTTTGGCGGTCGATCCGAAACTGATCATCGCCGATGAACCCATCTCGGCGCTCGACGTGTCGATTCAATCGCAAGTGCTGAACCTTTTGCAAGATTTGCAGGAAGCCTTCGGATTGACCTTCCTGTTCATCGCCCACGACTTGAGCGCCGTTCATCACTTTGCCGACCGCGTCGGCGTCATGTACCTCGGCCGTTTGGTGGAGGTCGCCGAAAGCGATCGCTTGTACGCATCGCCAAAGCATCCTTACACGAAGGCGCTTTTGGCGTCCGTTCCGGTTCCCGATCCGGATTACAAAAGCGAAGGGGAAGTGCTTCAAGGAGATGTGCCGAATCCCGCGGATCCGCCTTCGGGCTGCGCCTTTCATCCGCGTTGTCCGTTCGCCACGGATCATTGCCGGCGCGTCCGTCCGGAACTGAAAACGGTCGAAGAAGAGCATCGGGTCGCTTGCCATCTTTATGCCTAAACCCGCGCCGTGCGATCCCGTTCCTTCGCGACCGGCGACGGTCATTGCGTTTGATGTCAATTGCGATCCGGCCTTATCTGCAGGCTATTGCCAATCGGAGGCGGCCGTTCGCATGGCAGATAAATCAGAGAATAATGAGGGGGAGACCGATGAAGAGATTTTTTTGGTTGGCTGTTGTCGTCATCGCCAGTTTAACGCTTGTCCTCAGCGGTTGTTCGTCGTCTTCGAGCGGGGATAAATCGAGTTCCGGCAACGAGAAAGGCGGCAATAAGGTCCTCGTCTTCGGACGCGGCGCCGACTCGACCTCGCTTGATCCAGCGGTCGTCACGGATGGCGAATCGTTGGGCGTAACCAAAAACATTTATGAAACGCTTGTGGAATACAAAGGGCAAACGACCGACGTCGGGCCCGGTCTCGCCGAATCGTGGGACATCAGCGCCGACGGCAAAACCTATACGTTCCATCTGCGCAAAGGCGTCAAATTCCACGACGGCACGGATTTCGATGCCGAGGCGGTCGTGTATAACTTCGACCGTTGGAAAAACGGCAATGATGAAGCCAAGTTCGCGTATTACGTTTCGATGTTCGGCGGCTTTGGCGACAAGAGCGTCATTCAAGAAACCAAAGCGATCGACAAGTATACGGTCGAGTTCAAATTGAAAACGCCGTTTGCGCCGTTTTTAAAAGACTTGGCGATGTCGCCGTTTGCGATCGCCAGCCCGAAGGCCATCAAGAAATACGGCGATAAGTACGGCGTGGATGCCGCCGTCGGCACCGGCCCGTTCAAACTCAAAGAATGGAAGCGCAAGGACACGATTACGCTCGTCAAAAACAAAGATTATTGGCAAAAAGGTAAGCCGAAGCTCGACGGTTTGATCTTTAAGGTGATTCCGGACAACACCGCCCGGCTGAACGCGTTGAAAAACGGGGAGATCGATTTGATGGACGGCGTCAACCCGAGCGATTTGAAAGACATAAAGAACAATAAAGACTTGCAAATCTTTTACCGCCCGCCGATGAACATCGGCTATCTCGGCTTCAACGTCGAGAAAAAACCGTTCGACAATCCACTCGTCCGCCAAGCGCTGAATGAAGCGGTGGACAAACAAGCGTTGATTGACGCGTTCTTCAACGGGACGGCCGAGCCGGCGAAAAACCCGATGCCCCCGAGCATCGGCGGGTATAATGACGCCGTTCAACCCTACGAGTTCAACCTCGACCATGCCAAAGAGCTGCTCAAAAAAGCCGGCTATCCGAACGGCTTTAAGACCGAATTGTGGACGATGCCGAACCCGCGGCCGTACATGCCCAATCCGGATAAAATCGCCGAAGCGATCGCCCACAATTTTAAAAAGATCGGTGTGGACGCCAAGATCCAAACCTTTGAATGGACGACTTACTTAGAAAAATTGGCGAAGGGCGAAGCGCCGATGTTTATGATCGGATGGACGGGCGACAACGGTGATGCCGACAACTTTATCTACACGCTGCTCTCGAGCGACGCGATCGGCAGCAACAACTATTCGCGGTACAGCAACAAACAAGTCGACAGCCTCCTGAAAAAGGCGCAAACGGTCACCGATGAAAACCAACGCCAAGAACTCTACAAGCAAGCCCAAGAAATCATCCATAAAGACGCGCCTTGGATTCCGCTTTTCCACACGAAACCGGCGCTCGTCGGAAAGAGCAACATCAAAGGCTATCAGCCGCATCCGACCGGTTCGGATTCATTCGTCGACGTCGATTTGGCCGACTGAGGCGGTGGGGCGCAAGGATGAGGGGAGGGCGTTCTCCCCTCTTTCCTTTTCAATGGCTCATGGCATTTGCGTTTAAGGTTGAAAAAACCGTTGCCGGAGCCGCTTCATGCTTCCAAAGCCGGAAAGGGGCGCGAGGACGGGCGTGATCAAAAGGCGGCGGTCGGCCGCACCGTCACCGCGTCGCAAACGGTTCCTGCCATCGTTCGTTGCAAGATTCGGAAAAGGGGTGAGCGCATGCTTGCTTATTCGATCAGAAGAATGATCGCTTTGATCCCGGTTTTGATCGGGATGTCGCTGATCGTTTTCGGCATTATCCGCGCGATTCCCGGCGATCCCGCGCTGGCGATTCTCGGACAAAAAGCGACGCCGGAGTCCCTTGAACAGCTGCGCCGATCCCTCGGATTGGACAAGCCGTGGTACTATCAATATTTTTCCTATGTTAAAGACTTGCTGAGCGGCGACCTCGGAACGTCGATCCGCTCGGGCGCGCCGATCAGCCGGGAAATCTGGCCGCATCTGGCGGCGACGATCGAACTGTCTTTTGTCGCGATGCTGATCGCCGTCGTCGTCGGCATCAACCTCGGCATCTTAAGCGCATGGAAACAAAATTCGGCAATCGACGTCATTTCAATGGTCATCGCGTTGGTCGGCGTCTCCATGCCGGTGTTCTGGCTCGGCCTTGTCGAGCAATGGGCGTTTTCGATCAAGCTCGGCTGGCTGCCGTCGATCGGGCGGGACGACATTCGCGACCCGGTCGCGGCGATTACGCATATTTATTTGCTTGACACGCTGCTTTCCGGCCGGCTCGACCAATTTTGGGAGGTCGTTCGCCACTTGGTGCTGCCGAGCATCGCGCTCGCCACGATTCCGATGGCGATCATCGCCCGAATGACGCGTTCGAGCATGCTGGAAGTCCTGCGATCCGACTACATCCGCACCGCCCGGGCGAAAGGGCAGAAGATGGTGTGGGTCGTGTACAAACATGCGCTGAAGAACGCCTTTATCCCGGTGTTGACGGTCATCGGCTTGCAGTCGGGGCTGCTCCTCGGCGGGGCGATTCTCACGGAAACGATCTTCGGTTGGCCGGGCATCGGCAGTTATATTTACGACGCCATCCAATTCCGGGATTATCCCGTCATCCAGTCGGGCATTCTTATCATCGCCCTGATGTTCGTTTTGGTCAACTTGATCGTCGACTTGTTGTACGCCGTGTTCGATCCGCGCATTAAATACAAATGAGAGAGGAGGGCTCGGGCGTGGAAACGATGCTTGAGCGTAAACCGGGTGCTCCGCAGCCCGCAAAAACCGCCGAAGCTTCTCTATGGTACGGCGCGTGGCGCGCATTAAAAAAGAACAAACTGGCCGTCATCGGGGCGTGCATCATCCTCGTCTTCATTCTTTGCGCGCTCCTCGCCCCTTTGCTGAAACCCGAAGGATTCGACGCGGAAAATCTGTCCGCCCGCCTGAAGCCGCCGTCCGGCGCGCATTGGTTCGGCACGGATGATTTCGGCCGCGATATTTTTACGAGAATACTCTATGGGGCGAGAATTTCGCTTTGGGTCGGGTTTTCATCCGTGACCGGAGCGATCATCGTCGGAACCGTGCTCGGCATATTGGCCGGTTTTTACGGCAGATGGATCGACATGATCATTTCGCGCCTGTTTGACATCATGCTCGCCTTTCCGAGCATCCTGCTTGCGATCGCCATCGTCGCGGTCCTCGGGCCGTCCTTGCAAAACGCGCTCATCGCGATCGCCACGGTCAACATTCCGAACTTCGGGCGCCTCGTCCGCTCAAAAGTGCTCAGCATCAAGGAAGAAGAATACATTCTCGCCGCGCGGGCGATCGGCATGAAGGATTCGCGCATTCTCCTGCGCCACATCTTGCCCAACAGCCTCGCGCCGATCATCGTCCAAGGCACCTTGAGCATCGCGACGGCGATTTTGGATGCGGCGGCGCTCGGTTTTCTCGGGCTCGGCGCTCAGCCGCCGCACCCGGAATGGGGCCGGATGCTGTCCGACAGCCGCCAATATATCACGGACGCCCCGTGGACGGTGATTTTTCCCGGCCTGGCGATCGCCTTGACGGTGCTCGGGTTCAACCTGCTCGGCGACGGCGTCCGGGATGCCTTGGATCCGAAGATGAAGAAGTGAACCGGCAGGAAAGGCACGCCGGGCGACAAACATATCATCGCGGGCGCTGGAAGGCGAACCTCTGCGCTCGGCATCAGGCTATAACACCTGAAAACGGTGGGTTTGCGGAGCCGACCGTAAGGAAAATCGCAAACACGCGGGCATCCACAGCCGATGCTTCGAAAAGAAGAAAAAACCGGGGTCTTGCAACCCCGGTTTTTTACAATTCTTCATCGTTATGAATGTCGACCTTGTTTTCGCGTTTGTGATAGGCTTGAAAGCTGTCGATCAGGCGGTCGAGGTGCTCGATTTGCTGGCCGTAATCAATGATCGCCGCGATCAGCGGGAAAAGATGCAGCCATTCCTCGCTTTCTTCATCTTTGTAACAGCGGATGAACTGATCGGTCAGCTTCGATTTTAATTGGAACGTCTTGCCGGGCGCCTCTTCCGCGTCCCGGACCTTTTTGTTTAAGCGCATGAGTATGCGCTCATGGGTCACCAGCATGCTCTCGATCCGCTCGTAAATGCCGTTTTTGAGATGAGGCGGCAAGTGGTGGAGCAGATGCTCGTTTTCATTCATCGTCCGCAGCAGTTCATACAGCTTGTTCATCGTCGTGATCATTTGCCGGAATATGACGGTTTTCCGATACTTGGCATAACGGTGTTTGCGCAAGTAACGGCGCTCATCGTTATACCAGAGAAAATATTGGCTGATTTTCATTTTTTGGTCTTGAAACTGCCGGAGTTCGTTTTTTATGGCCGCCCGTTCGGGAGCATGCTGAGCGAGCAGGCGGACCCATGTGAACAGCTTCGTCGTCTGGTTGACGATCATATGGTAGAGCCGATTTTCGTAATTCGGCGGCATGAAGGCGAGGTTGACGACGAAGGCCGCCAGCACGCCGATCATGATGAGCAAAAAGCGATTCAAGGCATAGATGAGCACCCCTTCGTCCGCCGGCGTTCCGCTCATAATGAGGATGACCGTCACCGTGCTCAAGGTGATGGTGCTCTGCAGCTTGAGCCGCAAGTGAATCGCGATGACGACGATGGCGGCAAACCCGATGGCGATCGGATGATTGCCGAGCATGGCGATGAACGCCGTCGCGACGACGGCGCCGATGATGTTGCCTTGAACGTTTTCAACGATCGTCTGCCAAGATCGGTAGACGGACGGTTGGATTGCAAAAGCGCTGGCCACGGCCGCCATCGAAACCGGTTGGAAGCCGAGCCACATGGATAAATAGATGGATAGCGTGATCGCTAAGCCCGTTTTGAGAATCCGGGCACCCAATTTCATGTAAACCTTTCCCTCTCCTTATAAAAACGTATTTCCAAGTTGAGAAACCCGATGGGTCTCCAAAGACTATACAACATCTCCGCACCCGTAATCAATGGCGCTGCGATGATAAAGGTTTAATGGCATGGGTGTACGGATGCCGGTGCTTGCGGCCGACCGCCTGATTATCGGTGAAGAGGGTCACGGTTTGATCGTTGTTCGCTTCATATTTAGCGGGACGGGTTCGGCCGAACGTCCGAGGCGACGGCGCCCCGGGTGGATCGCTTCCTCCGTCCGTTTTGAAAGGTGAACGTTAGCGGGTTAATTCGTAAAACGCGCGATCGACGGCATCGAGCGTGTCATCTATGTCTTTATCCGTATGGGCGGTGGTGATGAACCACGCTTCGTATTTCGACGGGGCGAGGTTAATGCCGTTTTTCAACATCGCTTTAAAGAAGCGGCCGAAAAGCTCACCGTCCGTATTCTGCGCGTCTTCATAATTTTTCACGGGGTGATCGGAGAAATAGAGCGTCATGGCGCCTTTGAGGCGATTGATGACGATCGGCAGGCCGTATTTTCGATTGATTTCATAAATGCCGTTTTCCAAACGGGCGCCCAGCCGGTCGAGTTCTTCGTACACCCCGGGTTGTTCCAACACTTCGAGACAGGCGATCCCGGCGGACATCGAAGCCGGGTTGCCGGCCATCGTACCGGCCTGATAGGCGGGGCCGAGCGGCGCCACTTCTTCCATGATGTCTTGGCGGCCGCCGTACGCCCCGATCGGCAGCCCGCCGCCGATGATTTTGCCGAGCGCCGTCATGTCCGGCTCGATCTGGAGCAGGTTTTGTGCGCCTCCGTACATAAAGCGGAAGGCGGTGATGACTTCGTCGTAGATGACGAGGGAACCGGCGCCGTGGGCGATTTCGTGAATCGCTTCAAGGAAGCCGGGTTCCGGCATGACGATGCCAAAGTTGCCGACGATCGGTTCGACGAGAACGGCCGCGATTTCTTTTCCCCAGTGAGCGAACGCCTCTTTTAGAGAATCCGGATCGTTATACGGCACCGTGATGACTTCCTCGGCGATGTTCTTCGTCACCCCGGCGGAATCCGGCGTACCGAGCGTGGACGGGCCGGAACCGGCGGCGACGAGGACGAGATCCGAGTGGCCGTGATAACAGCCGGCAAATTTTAAAATTTTGTCACGGCCCGTGTACGCCCGAGCGACGCGAATCGTCGTCATCACCGCTTCAGTACCGGAGTTGACGAACCGTATCCTCTCCAAAGACGGGATGGCGGCGCGCAGTTTTTTGGCGAATTCGACTTCAAGCCGGGTCGGCGTGCCGTAGAGCACCCCGTTTTCCGCCGCTTTTTGGATGGCACGCGTGATGTGGGGATGGGCGTGTCCGGTGATGATCGGGCCGTAGGCGGCCAAATAATCGATGTAACGATTGCCGTCCGCATCCCAGAAGTAGGCGCCTTGGGCCCGTTCCATGAACACGGGGGCGCCGCCACCGACCGCTTTATAAGACCGCGAAGGGCTGTTGACGCCGCCAACAATCACCTTTTGCGCTTCCTCATACAGTTTTTCGGACGCTTCGAATGTGTACATGACCGTTCATCCTTCCTTTTTTCTCTTCCATTAGGCGCATATCTGGCGGCACATGCGCCGTCAAAGAGTTGTGTATTCATGGTTTCTTCCCTCTATGCTTCCAAAGGAAGAAAAAAAGCCGACATCTCAGTCGGCACTCGCAGATCCCGGATTTGACATGAACATTATCCTGCATTTGTACGGATTTGACAAGGTCGGCGCTTTTCTAGATTAGGGGGTGAGGCGGTCCCGGGTGAAAAAGGGACGTGACGTCTATCATAGACGGCACCTCGGGGAATATCATATAAAGGGACCGCAGGCGGTTGCCTGAGGTCCACAACGGTTTCACGGGCGGGCCTGTGTGAATAGGCCGCCCGGTTGGCTCGTGTGAGGAACCCCCGGATGGCCTATTTGCGCTTTGTTTGTGACAGTACGGCCACAAGAGCGCCAAACGCTATCATGAGAGATAACGCTTCGAATACTGTCATTGGCCTCACCCCCGAACGTGACAGGCCGCCCGTATCCGTTGTATTCCCATCATAGCACGTCGTGAATGGGAATTTTATCCGTCCTTTGTTTCGTTTTCGGGATGAGCCCCGCGTGGGGATTTCGGCGGTGTATGGGTTGTTCGGATGAGGCGCTCCGGATTTCCAACAAGCCATTTCTTCCATTTTTCTGTGGCTTTGGTCTCATAGAATGCATGTTTTCGCGCCATATGGGGGTGGAGGTGACCATACAGCTCTGGATGATGATGAGGACGGTTTCCGACTAAAGTCGCATGACGATCAAAGCGTCGTGAAATGCGCGTCTATCCGGATGAGCCAAACGGCTCAGGCGCGTAAAATTTTTAAAAAATGATGAAGAATGCGGGCGGTCAATCCCCAAATGGTGTGGTCCCGATAATGATAGAACAGCTCGATGATTTGCCTTTCCCGCCATTGATAGGCCTTGCCGCCGACGATTTTTTCAAATGGAAAACCGTCTTCCGGCAGCGGTTGGAGTTTGACGGCATAGCGCTCGGGCTCGGTCTTTAATAACCAATCGAGCGGGACGGTAAAGAGGGTCTCGACTTCAGCGCTGGGGGTAAAGGTTTCGGTTTGAAGGCAGGCGACATACGGATGCACGATGAGTTGGGATGAAGGAAGGTAACGGCCGAGCGTGCCGACCACGAAGAGATCTTCCGGTCGGATGCCGAGTTCTTCGCACGTTTCCCGAATCGCGGCTTCCCGCGGCGAGCGATCGGTGGCTTCCATTTTTCCGCCCGGAAAACAAATATCGCCGGGTTGGCTTCTTAATTGACGGGATCGTTCTTCAAACAGGATGTGCCAATGCCCTTCCCTTAGGATGAGCGGGATGAGGACAGCGGCTTTGACCATTTCATTTTCACCGATCAAATCCTCGGCTTTAATGGCGCTTATCCGTTTTGATATTTCCGCAATATTCATTTTTACACATCCTTTGCCTAACCTCTACACAAGGCCATGCGGTATAACGGAACGTGAGAACTACCGTTAGTATAATGCGGCCCCTCGCTTTTGTAAAACCCGTCAAATAAATGGAGTTGTCCCTCGATGACGGGGATTTCCTCGGGTTTCGTCTTCTTTTTTTGGTTCTGCTATTTTATGTGTGCCTCAGTTATGATGAATTTCCGAAATGAAAGATTTCAGCTGCATCAAAGTGTTTTGTTTGTCTAAGCGTTATACTTTTGCGAAAATGAAAGCAAAGATGAGTGGGCCAATGGCCAGATCGGCATAATATGAAGGGGTGAAAGTGTGTGAAAGCGATTGTTCATGAAGGGCAACCGGGCTTTTCCGGTTTGAAATTTGCGGAAATCCCGTCTCCGGCCGTCAAACCCGGAACCGTTAAAGTCCGTTTGAAAACGGCCGGGTTAAATCACCGCGATCTGTTTACGCTCGTGCGTCACAAGGCGGATGCGGGCCCCCTCGTCATCGGTTCCGACGGGGCCGGGATCGTCGAAGAAATCGGAGAAGGTGTCTCCGGTTTCCAAAAAGGCGACGAAGTCGTCATCATTCCGAGCCTCGGATGGCGGAAAAAATCGGCGGCGCCCCCCGAAGGATTTGAAATTCTCGGACTGCCGGATGATGGCACCTTCGCCGAGGAGATCGTGGTGCCGGCGGAAAATCTCGCACCGAAACCGCATCACCTCAGCTGGGAGCAAGCCGGTGTCGTTATGTTGGGCGCGCTGACCGCTTATCGGGCGCTCGTCACGCGCGCACACGTGGCGGCGGGACAAACCGTGCTCATTCCCGGCGTCGGCGGCGGTGTCGCCACGCTGCTCATTCAAATGGCGAAAGCGCTTGGGGCCAAGGTGATCGTCACGTCGCGCAGTTCCGATAAAAGGGAAAAAGCTTTGGCCCTCGGCGCCGATCGCGCGATTGACTCGAACGGGGATTGGCAGGAAGCGTTACCGGGCGAAAAGGTCGATGTCGTCATCGAGAGCGTCGGAGCGGCGACGTTTGAAAAATCGTTGTCTCTGTTAAAGCCGGGCGGGATCATCGTCGTATTCGGCGCCTCCGCGGGCGATGTTGTCCCGTTGAATCTCCGCAATTTCTTTTACGGCCAATATACCTTGATCGGTTCGACGATGGGCAGCATCGAAGAAGCGCATGAATGCTTGCGATTTATGGAAGAACATCGGATCGCCCCCGTCATCGACAGCGTCTTTCCGCTCCGGGAAGCTGAAGCGGCGCTTCGGAAGCTGGAGCGCGGCGAACAATTCGGAAAAATCGCGTTGAAAATCGCCGATTGACCGTTTGCCCCGCTTTAAAATAAAACGGATCGATACGCGGAGCGGTCGGTGCCTCAACCGCGGATCGAGCGATTCCCGTTGGCGCGGCCGCTGCACATCCCCATCGATCCGTACATTTTCGCTTTTAAAAACAATCCTTTTAAGGAGGTTCCCGCCAATGTTGGAAGTGGGAGACAAAGCGCCGGATTTTACGTTGAAATCAACGACCGGCGAAGAAATATCGCTTTCGGATTTTCGTGGAAAAAATGTCGTGCTCTATTTTTATCCCAAAGACATGACGCCGGGGTGCACGACCGAGGCTTGTGATTTCCGCGATCAGCATGCGGGTTTTGCCGAATTGAATACGGTCGTGCTCGGAGTGAGCCCCGACCCCGTGGAAAAACACCAACAATTCACGGCCAAACACAATCTTCCGTTTCCGCTTTTGGCCGACGTCGATCATGCCGTCGCCGAGAAATACGGAGCGTGGCAGCTTAAGAAAAATTTCGGGAAGGAATACATGGGGATTCAACGTTCCACGTTCGTCATCGATAAAGACGGACGGATTGCCAAAGTATGGCCGAAGGTCAAAGTCGACGGCCATGTCCAAGAAGTTTTGCAATTCGTAGAAGAACATCTCCAATAAAAAAGCCTGCGGAATAATCCTCCCAATCAAAAGAGCGCGGAAAATGCGGGAGCCGCTGGCTCCGCTTTTCTCTAAAGAAAAGAGCTGCGGCTCAAACCGCTTTTTTGCGATGGCGAGGAGATTTCCTCTATTTTTCGATTTTCAGCTTGAGCGCGTGGGCTGCGATCCGGCACATGCGCTGCTTCGCGTTTCACCATGAGTTGATGCGCCAACCGCAGACGCTAAGGGCCATAATGGAAAGGAAAGCCGGAGCAACCGGTCATTCGATCGCAACTTGCGGGCGATTCGCTTCATTTATGGTTCTATAATCTTGCCAGCGATCATTTAATGGGGTGAAGAAGTTTGAAAATCGTTTCGAGTGCGCCGATACGAGCGGATTTAAGAGAGCGCCTTCAGGACGGTTATCCGCAACTTTCTTTTTGCTTTCACACGAATATTCATGAGGCGGCTGCCGATTTGCGGGACGCGGACGTCTTGATCACATATGGAGAAGATTTGACGCCGGAAATGGTGAAACGTGCGGAGCACTTAAAGTGGATCATGGTGATTTCCGCCGGGCTCGATCGGCTGCCGTTTTCGGCGATCAAGGAAAAAGGAATCATGGTGACCAATGCCCGCGGCATACATAAAATTCCGATGGCGGAATATGTGTTTGCGGCCATCTTGCAATGGGCGAAAAAGACCAAAAAATGGAACGAACAGCAAGCTAACCACCATTGGGACAAATATGGGGTGAAAATGGAGGAAATCACCGGCCAGCCCATCGCCATCATCGGTGCCGGCGCGATCGGCGGGGAAATCGCCCGGCTGGCCAAAGCGTTCCGCATGCCAACCTACGGCGTGAACCGCAGCGGACGTCCAGCCGAATACATCGATCACATGTTTAAAACGGATCGAATGAACGAGGCGTTGAAAGAAGCCAAATACGTCGTCGCGGTTTTGCCGCAGACGAAGGAAACCGTCGCTCTGATCGGCCGCGACCAGTTTCGCGCCATGCGTAAGGATGCGCTTTTCATCAATATTGGGCGCGGGAAAACCGTTGACCAAGCGGCGTTGCTTGAAGCGTTGAAAACCGGAGAGATTGCGGGTGCCGTGTTGGACGTATTTGAGGAAGAACCGCTTGATCCCGGCCATCCGTTTTGGGACATGGAAAACGTGACGGTCACCCCGCATTTTTCATCAATTACAAGCGAGTATCAACCTCGGGCGCTCGCGATCTTTGAACAAAATTTGGACGCCTATCTAGCCGGCCGCCGCGATCTGATCAATCTGATCGACTTGGACAGGGGGTATTGAAATGGCCCGGATCTATACGCGTTCCGGCGACAAAGGAACGACGTCATTAGTGTACGGAAAACGGGTGTCGAAAGCGGATCCGCGCGTCGAGGCTTATGGGACGTGCGATGAGGCGAATTCCATGATCGGATTGGCGCTGAGTTTTTTGAAAGCGGTCGATTTCGAAGGAAAACAACGGTTTTTATCCGTCATGCATGGCGTGCAAACGACGCTCTTCCACGTCGGCGCGGAATTGGCCACGCCCGAAGGAAAAGACGTGCATTGGAAAGTCAGCGAAGAGCACGTTAAGGAATTGGAAACCATAATCGATGAATGGGACGCAAAGCTTCCCCCGCTGAAGCAGTTCATTTTGCCGGGCGGGAGCCAGGCCGGAGCCGCCTTGCACGTCGCACGCACGATAGTTCGGCGGGCGGAACGGCTCGCGGTCAAAATCGAAGAAACCATCAATCCGTTGGCGCTGTCCTATTTAAACCGCCTTTCCGATTTTCTCTTTGTTGCGGCGCGATACGTGAACCATAAATTAAACGCCGCGGAATCGGTACTTCATCAATGAGGAGAAACTTGGTTCTCGATTTTTTAGTTCGATGCGTTTGGAAGCGGCGTGAAGCGACGACCAAAATTGACAGACCGACAATATATGTATACAATTGAAATAGCAAATTATAAACATTATCATTTAATAATGGTACCCTTCTTCAGAGGGAGGTGGCAGGGCGATGACAAACGGTCGAATTCGAGAAGCGATCAAAACGCTGAGACAATCAGGCGTCCGTATTACCCCACAACGGCATGCCATTTTGGAATATTTGATCGTCTCCATGTCTCACCCGACCGCGGATGAGATCTATAAAGCGCTCGAATCGAGATTTCCAAACATGAGCGTCGCGACGGTATACAATAATTTGCGGGTGTTCAAAAAGGTCGGATTGGTCAAAGAGCTGACTTACGGCGACTCGTCAAGCCGCTTTGATTTCGCCACATCCGATCATTATCATATCATTTGCGAATCCTGCGGCAAAATTGTTGATTTTCACTATCCGGGTCTCGATGAAGTGGAGACCGTCGCTGAGCATGTCACCGGTTTTTCGGTGAATCATCACCGCATGGAAGTTTACGGTACTTGCCCGGATTGCCAAGAAAAAGCGGTCAAAAATTGACCGGCCGTAGAGCGGTCACTGGAAATAGCGGCCACAAACCGGCTGGATAAAACGAAGAGGTTGTCGAGCGGCGCGGCGAAACCGCCCGTGACAACCTCTTTTTTATGTCAACGGATCGCGCCGTTCGCCGCAAATTCGATTGAATGGGAATATGCGGTCCATCGGCTGATCCCTGCGCCGTTCAGCGTTTCTTTATTATCCTTTGTGGCGCTGTTCATTTTTTTTGGCTGAAAGGTAACTCTTCCGATTGTATTTTTTATCGAAAGGTTTCCCTTCCAATTCGGGATCCAAGGTTAACGGTTCGTTGCAAAACATGCACAAATCGACGCGCCCGAGGATTTTCGTCGGCCGCCCGCAATTCGGACAGATGACTTGTACGGTTTTCACGGACAACATGCCCACCCAAAGGTAGACGAAAGAACTTAGAAAAACCGAAAGAAAACCGAGGATCATCAAGATGGTCATCAAGATGGGATGATTTTTAAAAAGCAGCGCAACATACATGATGAAAACGCCGAGGAAAACAAGAATTAAAGCAAAGTTGCGAAATTTATTGACCTTGCTCGTTTTTTTGAAGAACATGCGACCGACCTCCTTGTTAAAGTATACCATAGTTAAACGAAAGCGTTTCAACCTCAGGGCGCTGCGCATGTTCGACAAACGGGACCTTGCGCCTGAGACGCCAACGACCATTCAAAATCGTTCTTTTAAACGAGTCCATGCATGAAAAACAATAGGAGCGCCGTTGCCTTTATTTCTTTTTTTAATCCAGCTTCGACAAGATGCGTTTCAACGGCACTCACAATAAAAGGAAATTATTACCATAAAAAATCGTGTCGATCCCCTTGACGATAAAAAAGATGCGTGTTAAATTTTATATCGTTGTTGCGGCGGACGACGCCGCAAACGATTCGAAAAAGGTTTTGCGATAAACCCTCTGTCAAGCGTCAGTGAAAATGTCATACTAACGCGTCAGTGAATATGTCACTGATATATTTACTTTGACCTCAGTTCATTCAAGCCGGTTTCAGTTCCTTTGAATTCGTGGGCCTATATTTGCGCCAAGGATGATCAGGTCCTGGCTTGTACGATTTCTTTTCTGAGCTCTCCTTTTTCTTTTCAGGAGTTTTTGCCGCTTTGTTCCGGGTTGCTTCCATCAAGGGGTAGGGCTTACCTTTGTACCAGACAAACAGTCTGCCATCCAGCGTTTTTCGGACTTCCACCGGCGTTTTGGCCGGAATGGTTGGACTGGAATTTGGGACGTCGAGGATGTACGTTTTTCCTCGGTAGGAGAT